>NZ_CP088251.1:308250-616500 GCF_021117405.1 Frateuria edaphi | reverse complement strand
TTGCCCAGGCCACTGCCGCTGGCGGAGGTGAGTGCCTTGTACTTCTGCGTGACGCCGACGCGGTCGGTCGCCTGGGCGACGATCGGATGGATGCGCGCGGTCAGGGCGTCGCCGGCGACCCGGCGGAAGAAGTCGGTGGCGGCATGGTCGCCGCCGGTGAGGATGCCGCGCGCGTCCTGCAGGGTCATCTTGCGGATGGCGTCGCCGAAGATGTCGGCGACCTGCGGCACCGCCTTCTCCGCCGCGCGGTTCATGCTCAGCTGGAAGGCGTCCACCTTGTCGCCTTGGCCCAACTGGCGGGCGAGGTCGCCCACCTGCTTGAGCTTGCCCGGCAGAGGAATGCGCACCTTGGCATTGCCCCAGAAACCATCGGTTTGCCCGAGCGAGTTGATCGCATGGGTGGTGCCCTTGGCGAGTGCTTCCTTGAGGCCGGCGGCGATGTCGCTGGTGGGAAGGTTCGCGCCGCGCGTGGCATCGCTGGCGTGGGTGCCCTGCTTCAGTTGTTTGAGCAGGTCCTGCAGCTGGCCGCCGGCGACGGCGGGCAACGCGGCGGTGGCCAGCAGAAGGCCGAGGCAGGCGGGGCGCAGGCGCATGGGAGAACTCCGTGGGATGCGTTGCGAGTGTACGCGGCCCAGCGCCCGCGCGCCGTGATCGCACCCGTGACCGGACACATCCGGAGCGTGCCGTCACGCTTCCTCTCTCCGCCGGGAAGCACGTTGGGACGAGGGGCCGGGGCTCACCGGATATCCGCTCGTTCGTGCCGCCAAAAGCAACGGCAAACGGTCGCTCCCGACGTGATCGGGATGCGCGCTCCGGCATTGACCCGCCACCTTCCCGAGACGACCCTTGCCTGACCCGTCGAGGAGAAGCCCATGCACACCCGCGCCTCCATTCCGACCAGCCCCGCGGCAAGGATCCTGTGGGCCTCCATCGCCATCGTCGGTGCGTTCTGCCTGGGCGTTGTCGCACTGCGTCGTGGCGAGCCGATCAATGCGATCTGGCTGGTCGCCGCCGCGGTCGCCGCTTTCGTGATCGGCTACCGGTTCTACGGGCGGTTCGTCGAGCGCCACGTGCTGGCGCTCGATCCGGGTCGCGCCACGCCGGCGATGCGGCACCCGGACGGACTGGACTATGTGCCGACCGACAAGTGGGTGGTGTTCGGCCACCACTTCGCCGCCATCGCCGGCGCGGGCCCGCTGGTGGGCCCGGTGCTGGCGGCGCAGATGGGCTACCTGCCGGGCACGCTGTGGATCCTGTTCGGCGTGGTGTTCGCCGGGGCGGTGCAGGACTTCATGATCCTGGCGCTGTCGCTGCGCCGGGACGGGCGCTCGCTCGGCCATATGTTGCGCGAGGAACTCGGTCCACTGCCGGGCGTGGTCGCGATGTTCGGCGTGCTGGTGCTGATGATGATCGTGCTGGCGGTGCTCGCGCTGGTGGTGGTCAAGGCGCTCACGCACAGCCCGTGGGGCACCTTTACCGTGGCCGCCACTATCCCGATCGCGCTGCTGATGGGTTCGTACCTTCGCTGGCTGCGGCCCGCGCGCATCCTGGAGGTATCGATCATCGGAGTGGTGCTGCTGCTCGCCTCGATCTGGCTGGGCCGGTACGTGGCCGAATCGGCCACGCTGGCGCCGCTGTTCGACTTCGACGCCAAGGCACTGGCGTGGCTGCTGATCGGCTACGGGTTCTGCGCTTCGGTGCTGCCGGTATGGCTGCTGCTGGCGCCGCGCGACTACCTGTCCACGTTCCTGAAGATCGGCACCATCGCGTTGCTGGCGCTGGCGATCTTCCTGGCCGCGCCGGTATTGCAGATGGCCGCCGTGACGCGCTTCATCGACGGCACCGGGCCGGTGTTCCAAGGCAACCTGTTCCCGTTCCTTTTCATCACGATCGCCTGCGGCGCCGTATCGGGCTGGCATTCGATCATCGCCTCGGGCACCACGCCGAAATTGCTCGCCAGCGAAGGCGAGGCGCGGCTGGTCGGTTACGGCGGCATGCTGATGGAAGCGTTCGTGGCGATCATGGCGCTGGTCGCCGCATCCTCATTGCATCCGGGCGTGTACTTCGCGATGAACTCGCCGGCGGCGCTGATCGGCACCACCGCCGCGCACGCCGCGCAGACCATCAGCCAGTGGGGCTTCGTGGTGACCCCGGACCAGCTCACACAGACGGCACGCGACATCGGCGAGGCGAGCGTACTCTCGCGCGCCGGCGGCGCGCCCACGCTTGCGGTCGGCATGGCGCGGCTGCTCCACGAGATCCTGCCCGGCGGCGGCATGATGGCCTTCTGGTACCACTACGCGATCCTGTTCGAGGCGCTGTTCATCCTCACCACGGTGGACGCCGGCACGCGAGTGGGTCGCTTCATGATCCAGGAGATCGCGGGGCTCATCCACAAGCCGTTGCAGCAGACCGAGTCGTGGACGGGCAACCTGCTGGCGACAGCGATCTGCGTGGGCCTGTGGGGTTACTTCCTCTACCAGGGCGCGGTCGATCCACTGGGCGGCATCAACACGCTGTGGCCGCTGTTCGGCATCGCCAACCAGATGCTCGCGGCGATCGCGTTGATGCTCGCCACCGTCGTGGTAGTCAAGCTGAAACGCGAGCGGTATGTGTGGGTGCCCGGCATTCCGGCGCTGTGGCTCATCGTGTGCACGCTGACGGCCGGCTACGAGAAGCTGGCCGGCCCGATCAGTTTTACCGCCGCGGCGCGGAAGTACGCGGCGGCGGCCACCGAAGGAAGGCTGCTGGCGCCCGCGAAGGACGTGGCGGAAATGCAGCGCATCGTCGCCAACAACTACATCGATGCGGCGCTGACCGGGCTGTTCATGCTGCTGGTGCTGGCGATGGTCACCTTCGCCGTGCGCACCATGCTGCGCGCCTGGCGCACCCATCATCCGACGGCGCACGAGGAACCGTACATGCCGGCCGATGCCGCGGCCGGGAGCGCGCCATGAGGCCGTGGTGGCGAGCCGCCTGGTCGCGCGCCGTGCAGACCGCGCGCCTGTGCTGCGGCGTGCCCGACTACGACGCCTACGTGCGGCACCTGCGCGAGCATCATCCGGAGCGCCCGGTGCCCAGCTACGCGACGTTCTTCCGCGAGCGGCAGGAGGCGCGCTACAAAGGCACTGGTGGACGCTGCTGCTGAGGATGGCGTTTCCCGCAGGAGCGCATTCCGGACGTGCGCCCTGCACGCCGGCCATCCGCAAGGTGCGCCCAACCACCAGTCGCTAGACTTCGTGATGGCGCGCTTCGGCTTCCAGCGCCACGCTGCGCCGGGGCGCGAGTTCCACCAGGTACATCGCCCCGAGCACCAGCGCGCCACCGGCGAGCATGCGCCAGCTCAGCGCGTCCACGCCCAGCGCCACGGCAAAGCCGGCGGCGAACACCGGCTCGGTGGTCATCACGATTGCAGCGCGCGCCGGCGGCAGGTGCGCCTGCGCCCAGGTCTGCATCAGCATCGCGCCGGCGCCGGCGACCAGCGCCATGTACAGCACCGCCAGCCAGGCACGGCCGTCGGGCGGCAATGCCGGGCCCTGCGGCGCGGTGGCCAACAAGCAGATGACCGCGATCGCCACCACCTGCACCGTCGACATGCCGAACGCGTCCTGCTCGCGCGACCAGCGTCCGAGGCCGACGATGTGCAGCCCATAGAGAGCGGCCGAGGCAAGCGTCAGCCACACGCCCGGGTCCACCGACACCCCACGCAGCGACAACAGGGCCAGCCCGCCCGTCGCCAATGCCACCGCCAGCCATACCACGCCCGCGATGCGCTCGCGAAGCAGCAGCCACGCAAGTATCGGCGTGAACACCACATACATGCCGGTGGCGAAGCCGCTGACGCTGGGCGCGATCAGCTTCAGGCCCCACGTCTGCAACAACTGGGCGGCGCCGTAGACGATCCCCAGCAGCAACGCGCGACCGATCTGGCCGTGCGGCAACCGCCACAGCGGACGCGCGAACAGCACCAGCATCGCGATCGCGGCGATGGCGAAGCGCACGGCGAGAAAGTCCACCACGCGCATGCGCCCGACCACGTCCTTGATAAGCACGAAAGTCGAACCCCACACGGCGGTGAGTGCGAGCAGGCCGAGGGTAGCGGCGAAGGTGCGGGGACGGGTCGTCATGTCAGGCAAGCGCTTTTCGTAAGAGGCCGCTTGTGGGCGATGCCTTTGTTGCGCTGAAGGGAAAGTCCATCGCCCATGATTAGGCACCTATCCAGCGCGACGCGAGGCCTTGGCCAGCCGCCAGAGTTGGCCAGGCACCTGCATGGCGAAGTGCGTCCAGATGCCAAGCCACACGGCGCCCGCCACCAGCGGATTGCGCGCAGCCGGGTCGAACTTGCGGAACCAGCGCCACATGCCGCGGTGCTTGTGCCGGCTGACGAACACCGGCCGGTGCCGGCTCGACCCGCCCTTGCCGTGCAGCACGCGCACGTCGCCGGCAAGCAGTACCGTGTAGCCGGCATCGCGGGCGCGCCGGCACAGGTCAAGGTCCTCGCAATGCAGGAAGTAGGTTTCGTCGAAACCGCCCAGCTGCTCGAACACTTTGCGCGGCAGCAGCATGAGCGCGCCGGAAACCGCTTCGGCGGTAACCACGCCCGTCGGGATGTCGCCTTCGATGTTCATCCCGCCACGCGCGCCAAGCAATGTCGCCAACGCCTGGCGCAATAGCGGATCGCGCCGGTACGAGGCCGGGTCCGGCGTGCCGTCGGCAGCGCACACCACCGCGCCGACGATGCCGGCCTGCGGGTACTCGTCCAGGGTGTCGAGCATGCGCGTCAAGGTATCCGGCTCGAGCAGGCAGTCTGGGTTGAGCACCAGCAGGTGTTCGCCCTTCGCCGCGGCGGCCGCGCGGTTCACGGCTGGGCCGAAGCCGAGGTTGGCGTGGTTGTAGATCACCTTCAGGCGCGAATCGTCCGCATACGCGTGTTCGACCGACTGCGGCATGCCGTCGGTCGATCCGTTGTCGATCACGATCAGCTCCAGCGGCACCGCGCTGTCGAGCGCCCGCCGTGCGCAGTCGCGCAACGACGGGCCGCTGTCGGCGCATACCACGATCACGCTGACCGGCAGCATCCGTGCGAGGGGAATGGGAGTAGGCACCCGGCAAGTATGCGGGAGGTGAGGGGGCGGGAGAACTGCCTGCGGGCTTTCCGCAAGCCCCCGCCTCTCACCCCCGGGCCTCTCCCCGGAGCGGAGAAGGAGCCAGTTCGCCGCACGTCCAGCCTTTCGCTCCGGCCTCGGCTCTTCTGGAAAGTGCGCGCAGGAAGCGCGCTGCTCTTGGGATCCCCTATGGCGCGGCGGGCGGGTGGGCGGATCAGCCCGCAGGGTGGCCGGCAGGACGCCGGCCAGTTTTTCGTCGGGGCAGGAGCCCCGTCGAAAAACCCCGCCGCCCGCCCGCGCACCCGAAGGGCGCGCCATCGGGGTGCCCTTCTCTTTGGTTAATTTCTGTTGGGCAAGCAAGAGAAAGTGACTCGGGCGCCGACAGGCGTCCGAAAGCTCTTGCTCTCAAACCTCGAGGCGAGCCCCGGACCCTCACCCCACCCTCTCCCTCGGAGGAAAGAGGGAGCGCAGTCAGCGGCGGCCCAGAACTTCCCGCCAAGCCATTGCGGTCCCGCCCCCGCGAGACAGCCACGGACCGTCGTGCCAGCCGCACAACTCCCAACCACGCAGGCGATAGTTGCGCCCATGGTCACGATCCAGCAACGCGATGCCGCGTGGCGTGCATGCGACGAACCAACGGCCATCCGGGCTGAACGAGGCGCGCGCCTGCACGCGCTCCACCGTCGCATCCTTGAGCACGAAGCGTCCCGCGTCCCAGCGCGCCTCGCCCCCGCGCGGATCCGGACACCTGCCTTCGGTCCATTCGGGCGGCACCAGCTCGACCACCACCGCCCCCGGCCCGATCGGCGCCAGCGCCAGGCTCGGCCAGTCGCGCAGCTCCGGCTGCGCGATCTTCTCGCGGCGCCCCCGATCGAGCCACGCCTCCAGCCCCGCCAGCAGGGTGAAACCGGCCAGCGCTCCCAGCAACGCCATCGCCCACGCAAAGGCATCGCCTCCCAGCGCCCGCTGCAACGCGAACAGCACGCCGGGAAGGCCCCAGCGCAAGGCCAGGCGCAACAGTGGTGCGTGGCCCTCCAGCCGCTCGGCGGCGAACAGCAGCATCGCCGCGATCGCCAGCAGCAGCGGCAGCCCCAGCCACCAGGGCAGCACCGCCAGCGCCAGCAGCCAGGCCGGCGCGTAGAACCAGCGGACGCTCATGCGCGCCCTCCCCGGCTATCCCGGATCAGCCGCACCACACCCGCGCGTTGCGGAACATGCGCATCCACGGGGAGTCCTCGCCCCAGCTGTCCGGATGCCAGCTCATCTGCACGCTGCGGAACACGCGTTCCGGATGCGGCATCAGGATGGTCACGCGTCCGTCGGCGGCGGTGAAGCCAGCCAGGCCACCGGGCGAGCCGTTCGGGTTGAGCGGGTAGTTCTCGGTCGGCTTGCCGCGGTTGTCGACGAAGCGCACCGCCGCCTGCGCCTTGGACGGGCTGCAGGCGTAGGGGAAGCTGACCCGGCCTTCGCCGTGCGCCACCGCGACCGGGATGCGCGAGCCGGCCATGCCCTTGAAGAACAGGCTGGGCGAATCGAGCACTTCCAGCGTGGCCAGGCGAGCCTCGTACTGCTCGGAAGCGTTGCGCACGAACTTCGGCCAGTGCTTGGCGCCGGGAATGATGTCCTTCAGCTGCGACAGCATCTGGCAGCCGTTGCAGGCGCCCAGCGCGAACTTCGAGGGATCGTTGAAGAACGCCTCGAACTGCGCGCGCATCGCCTCGTTGTAGAGGATCGAGGTGGCCCAGCCACGGCCGGCGCCGAGCACGTCGCCGTAGGAGAAACCGCCGCACGCGGCGAAGCCGCGGAAGTCGGCGAGCTTGTGCCGGCCGGCGGCGAGGTCGGACATGTGCACGTCCACCGCGTCGAAGCCGGCGCGGGTGAACGCCGCGGCCATCTCGACCTGCCCGTTGACGCCCTGCTCGCGCAGGATCGCCACGCGAGGACGCGCGCCCTTGGCGATGTACGGCCCGGCGATGTCGTCGGCGGGGTTGAAGACGAGCTTGGGGCTCACGCCCGGATCGGCGTCGTCCAGCCGCCATTCGCACTCGGCATCGGCGCTGGCCGGGTTGTCGCGCAGCCGCTGCATCGCGTGGCTGGTGTGGTTCCAGGCGCCGAGCAACTGCGTCCAGTTCCACTTGAACACCGCGTCATCGCCCAGGTACAGCTTGATGCCGAGTTTTTCCTTCGGCCGGCCGATGCGGTGGCTCATGCCGGCCAGGCCATGCTTGACCAGCAGCGCCTCGAACGCCTCGCGATTGGCGCTGGCCACCTGCAGCACGGCGCCGAGCTCCTCGTTGAAGAGCGCGCGCAAGGTCGCCTCGGCCCAGCCGTCCAGATGGATCTGCAGGCCGCAGTGGCCGGCGAACGCCATCTCCAGCAGGGTCACGAGGACGCCGCCGTCGGAGCGGTCGTGGTAAGCCAGGACCAGGCCGGCGCGGTTGGCTTCCTGCACCAGTTCGAACAGCGCGCGCAGGCGCTTGGGATCGTCCAGGTCCGGCGGCACGCCGCCGGCGCGATTGAACACCTGGGTCAGCGCGGAACCGCCGAGGCGGTCGCGACCGGCGCCGAGGTCGATCAGCCACAGCTCCGAATCGCCGCGGTCGAGCTTGATCTGCGGCGTGAGCGTGCGGCGCACGTCGTCGACGCGGGCGAAGCCGGTGATGACCAGCGAAACCGGCGCGACCGTGCGCTGCGGCTGTTCGCCGTCCTGCCACACGGTCTGCATGGAGAGCGAGTCCTTGCCGACCGGGATGGCGATGTCGAGCGCGGGGCACAGCTCCATGCCGACCGCCTTGACCGCGTCGAACAGCGCAGCGTCCTCACCCGGATGGTTGACCGCGGCCATCCAGTTGGCGGACAGGCGGATCTCGCCCAGCGAGCCGATCGGCGCGGCGGCCAGGTTGGTGATCGCCTCGCCCACTGCCAGCCGCGCGGCATCGGCGCTGTTGAGCAGCGCCACCGGCGCGCGCTCGGCCATCGCCATCGCCTCGCCCTGGTAGCCATCGAAGTCGGTGAGGGTGACGGCGCAATCGGCCACCGGGACCTGCCACGGGCCGACCATCGGATCGCGATGGTTCAGGCCGCCCACGGTGCGGTCGCCGATGGTGATCAGGAAGTTCTTGCTGCCGACGGTCGGCAGATGCAGCACGCGCTGGACCGCCTCGTCCATGCCGATGCCGGACAGGTCCGGCAGCAGGTCCACGCGCGGCTTGATGCGCTGCGCGTCGCGGTGCATGCGTGGCGCCTTGCCGAACAGCACGTCCATCGGCAGGTCGATCACGGTGAGGTTGCGACGCGGGTCGGTCACGCGCAGCGTGCGCTCGGCGGTGGCGGAGCCGACCACCGCGTAGGGGCAGCGTTCGCGCTTGCAATAGGCCTCGAACTCGGCGAGGTCCTCGTGCGCGATGCCAAGCACGTAGCGCTCCTGCGACTCGTTGCTCCACACCTGCATGGGCGAGAGCGACGGGTCGTCGCAGGGCACTTTGGACAGGTCGATCTCGCCACCCACGCCGGCGTCGTTGAGCAATTCGGGAATCGCGTTGGACAGGCCGCCGGCGCCGACGTCGTGGATGCTGACGATCGGGTTCTTCTCGCCACGCATCCAGCAGCTGTCGATCACCTGCTGGCAGCGGCGCTCCATTTCGGCGTTGTCGCGCTGGACCGAGGCGAAGTCCAGTTCCGCGCTGGAGGCGCCGGAGGCGACCGACGAGGCCGCGCCGCCGCCCAAGCCGATCAGCATCGCCGGGCCGCCCAGCACGATCACCGCGTGGCCCGGCTGGATGTCGCGCTTCTGCACGTGGTCGTGGCGGATGTTGGCCAGGCCGCCGGCGATCATGATCGGCTTGTCGTAGCCGCGGCGCACGCCGGCTTCGCCGGTTTCGTGCTCGTAGGTGCGGAAATAGCCGCCCAGGCAGGGACGGCCGAATTCGTTGTTGAAGGCGGCGGCGCCGAGCGGGCCGTCGCGCATGATCTCGAAGGCGCTCGCCATGCGTGGTGGCAACGGGCGATTCACTTCCCACGGCTGCGGCGCCCCCGGGATGCGCAGGTCGGACACCGAGAAGCCGGTCAGGCCGGCCTTCGGCTTGGCGCCGCGGCCGGTGGCGCCCTCGTCGCGGATCTCGCCGCCGGCGCCGGTGGCCGCGCCAGGCCAGGGCGCGATTGCGGTCGGGTGGTTGTGCGTCTCGACCTTGATCGCATAATCGACCTGCTCGTCGTGCTTGCGCCAGTTGCCTTCGCCGTCGGTAAAGAAGCGGTGGGCCGTGTGGCCCTCGATCACTGCCGCGTTGTCCTTGTACGCCGAGAGCGTGTGCGCGGGCGAGCACTGGTGGGTGTGCTTGATCATGGCGAACAGGCTCTTGTCCTGCACCTCGCCGTCGAGCGTCCAGCTCGCGTTGAACACCTTGTGGCGGCAGTGCTCGGAGTTGGCCTGCGCGAACATGAAGAGTTCGGCATCGGTCGGGTCGCGGCCGAGTTCGGCATAACGCGCCGCCAGGTATTCGATCTCGTCGTCGGCCAGCGCCAGTCCCAGGCGCGCGTTGGCGGCGGCAAGCGCCTCGCCCGGATTGCCGCCCAGCTCGATGTGCACCAGGTCGCCCGGCGTGCCGGCCAGGAACAGACCCTGCGCCTCGGCCAGGTCGGTGAGCACCGATTCGGTCATCGGGTCGTGCAGCACGGCCAGTACCGCCGCGTGATCAGGCGTGCCGGCAGCGGGCAGGCCAGCCACCTGCCAGGCCACGCCGCGCTCGACGCGGCGTGCGCCGAAGCCGGCCCCGTGCAGGATGTCGGTGGCCTTGCTCGACCACGGCGAGATGGTGCCCAGCCGCGGCACCGTCCAGAGGGTGGCGGACTCTGGCGTGGCCTCCTTCGCTTCCAGCACTTCGAGCAGGCGCCTGCGCTCGGCGCCCTCGGGAACGTGATCGGCATCGAGCACGTAGACGAACCAGCAAGCTTGTACGCGCGCACCGCGGTGCACCGCATCGAGGCGGGCGTTCAGGCGATCCAGGCGAAACGGCGAAAGGGCGCTCTGCCCGTCGAAAGCGATCATGCGGGGGATTCGGCGCTGAAAGGGAAGCTCCCTATTCTACCCGATGCGGCCAGGTGGCCCATCCACGCCCCCGATCCAAGCGGGCCGATCCTTGAATTCAAGGGGCGCGCTTTTGGGCGCGGCCGCCATCCGGGCCGCGCCCACAGGCGCCCTTACGGGGATCAGCCGCCTTTTTCGAGCATCTTCAAAAGCTTGTCCGGCGTGACGTAGCCGCCCAGGACCATGCCGTCGGGCCCCAGCACCATCGGCGTACCGGTCACGCCCAGCTTGACGCCGAGGTCGAACTCTTCCTTGACGGGGTTGGCGCAGTCGGCGGACTTGGGCGCCTTGCCCTGCTTGGCCGCGGTGAACGCCGCCTTGCGGTCGGCGGCGCACCAGACCGAGACCATTTCCTTGTAGGTATCGGTGGGAACGCCGGCGGTATCGGTCACGCCCTCGCGCGGCCAGGCCAGGTATTCGACCGCGATCCCCTCGTCGTTGAACTGCTTGATGTGCGAATGGAACATGCGGCAATAGCCGCAGTTGACGTCGGAGAACACGGTCACCGTGTACTTCGGGTTCGGCGGCGCGAACACGATGCGCTGGGACGCCGGCACCTTGGCCAGCTCGGCCTTGCGGAAGCCGGCCCAGGCGCGCTCGCTCAGGTTTTGCTTGGCGCCGAGGTCGACCACGTCGCCGTTGAGCATGTACTTGCCGTCGGTGCTGACGTAGACCAGCTGCCCCGAGGCGATCACCTGGTAGAAGCCTGGCAGCGGCGAGAGGGTGATCTGGTCCACCTTCACGCCGGGGGCGAGCTTCGTCAGGGCGGCGCGCACCGCCTGCTCGGCGGCCGGATCGGTCGCGCCGGCGGGGACCGCGGCGTCCTGGCGGTCGGCGGCGCAGGCGGCGAGCGCGAAGGCGCTGGCGAGCAGCGCGGCGGAAAGCTTCTTGAACATCGGGAAACCTCGTGGCCGCGTGGGGGAAAGCGGCGATCAGGTCGATTCTGGCACAGCGGCACAAACGGGGGCTGACGCGTGCGGGAACGCTGCAGGGTGGGCTTCCAGCCACCATCCCCGCCGGTGGGCCGAACCCGCATTACGCCGGCTTGCCTCAGCCGCGGGGATGGTGTTGCGCGTGCAGGCGCTTCAGGCCCTCCTTCGCCACCAGCGTGTAGATCTGCGTAGTGCTGAGCGAGGCGTGGCCCAACAGCAGCTGCAGCGCGCGCAGGTCGGCGCCGTGGTTCAACAGGTGGGTGGCGAAGGAGTGGCGCAGCACGTGCGGGGAAATGCGCTTGCCTTCGATGCCGACCGCCAGCGCGTGGCGCTTGACCAGTGTCCAGAACATCTGCCGCGTCATGCCTTCGCCGCGCTGGCTCAGGAACAGCGCCGCCGGCTGCCGCCCCTTGGCAAGCTGCGGCCGCGCGTCGGCGAGGTAGGCCTCGATGCGCTCCAGCGCCACCTCGCCGACCGGCACGAGGCGATCCTTGCCGCCCTTGCCGGTGACGCGCAGCACGCCCTGGCGGGTGTTGAGCGCGGCCAGCGGCAGCTCCACCAGTTCCGATACGCGCAAGCCGGAGGCGTACATCAGTTCCAGCATGGCGCGGTCGCGCAGCCCTAGCGTCGATGCCAGGTCCGGCGCGGCCAGCAGCGCCTCGATCTCGCGCTCGGCCAGCGCCTTGGGCAGGCTGCGCGGCATGCGCGGGCGTTCGATCAGCAGGGTCGGGTCCTCGAAGCCCGGCGTGTCGCGCGCGAGCTGGCCGTAGTACCGCCGGAACGCCGACTGGCGTCGCGCCATCGAGCGCACTGCCGCGCGCTGGCTGCCATGGAAGGCCGACAGGTCCTCGCGCCGCGCCGTCTGCAGGCTGCGCCCGCGCGAGGCGAGCCAGCGTGCCAGCGCCTCAAGGTCCTGCCGGTACGCTTCGAGGGTGCGATCGGCCAGGCCGTCCTCCGACCAGACCCGTTCGAGGAACGCGCCGATGCTGCGCTGGTCGGCTTCGGCGATACTTGCTCTCTTTTCCTGCATGCGCAGATGCTCGCCGCGAGTCGCGGCGGGCGCAAGCGAAACGCCGATGAATCGACTGCACGACACCGCCTCCCTCGCCTGCCCGCTATGGCGCCGCCTGACCGCGCTGGTCTACGACCTGCTCGCGGTGGTGGCGATCGTGATGGTGGTCGGCCTGCTGTGCCAGCTGGCTACCGGCGGACAGGTGGTGGCCGCTGGCGCGCATGCCACGATCGCCTGGTGGTACCAGCCGCTGCAGGGCCTGGTGGTGGCCGCATACTTCGTGATCTCGTGGTTGCGCGGCGGCCAGACGCTCGGCATGCGCCCCTGGCGCATCCGGGTGGTCGGTGCCGATGGCGGCAAGGTGCTGCCGGGCCAGGCGTTGCGGCGGGTCATCGTGGCCGCGTTGCCGCTGCTGTTGCTCGGGCTGGCGCCATGGCTCGGACTTCGTATTGCGGTGTGGGCAGTATTGGTCGGCTGGGCGTTGTGGTTTGCAACGGCGCTGGTCGATCGCCGGCGGCGTGCTGTCCACGACCTGGCGGCCGGCACTGAAGTACGTCGGTTCTGATCGCGCCCTGGTACGAGAAGTGGTTCGGCGCTTCACACCCGCGGCGGCGGCGCTTGCTGTAAAAGGACGCATGGCCGCCTCCGCACCCGTCCGCACCGATGCCGAACTGCTCCGCGTCAATCGCGGCTTCTACGAAGCGCTGTGGGCGCGGGCGCGATTGATCGATCCCGAGCGCTTCAACACCTGGCCGCTCGTGAGCCGGTTGGCCCCGGCAGCGGCGCGCCGGCTGGAAGTCGCGCCCGGGCTGCGTCCGCGCCTCCCGCTGGACGGCACCTGTTTTGTCGACCTGAGCCACGCGGCCCTGCGCCAGTTGCGGGCACGTGGCGCCAACGCCATGCACGGCATGATCGGCGCCCTGCCCTGCGCCGATGCGCAGTTCGACCTGGTGTGCGCGTTCGACATCCTCGAACACGTCGCCGACGACGAGGGCGCGTTGCGCGAACTCGCGCGCGTGGCGGCGCCGGGCGCGACGCTTCTGTTGTCGGTGCCGTTGCACGCCGATGCCTGGACGGCGTTCGACGAGTTCGTGGGCCATTGCCGCAGGTATGAGCCGGAGGCGATCGAGGCCAAGCTGGCCGCGCACGGATTCGCGCTGGAACGCAGCGCGATCTACGGCATGCAGCCCAAATCCTCGCGGCTGCTGGACCTGGGACAGTGGTTCCTCACTCATCGTCGCGAGCGCGCGATGTGGTGGTACAACCACGTGTTCATGCCGCTGGGACTGAAGTTCCAGAAGCCGTTGCAATGGCGCGACGGGTTGTCCGGGGTGGAAGGGGTCGACGAGGTCTTGCTGGTCTGCCGGCGCGTGGCTGGCTGAGGCGCGCGTCCCGAGTGCGCCCTTTGCGCGACGCCCAAAGCGCACAGGTTGGTTCACCCGCAGCGCAAGCACAGCGCCAACGTCGAGGGGCCGCCTTGCCGCACCGCAACATCTGCCACGCAAAGCCACTAGAATGGCGCTTTGCCCTACGTAGCCGGTTGCCCATGCTCTACCAACTCCACGAATGGCAGCGCGCCTTCATGGGCCCGATGAGCTACTTCGCGCAGGCGAGCGCGAAGATGTTCAGCGAGCCGGGCAGCCTGCTCGCGCAGTGGCCTGGCGCGGCGCGCTGGGCGGCCGGTTGCGAATTGATGTACCGCCTGGGCAAGGACTACGAGAAGCCCGCCTTCGGCATCCACGAGATCCAGGCCGGCGGGCACACCGTCGCAGTGGTGGAACAGGCCGCGCTCGAGCTGCCGTTCTGCCAGCTCAAGCGCTTCAAGCGCTACAGCGACGATCCGACGGTGATCGAGGCGATGCGCCGCCAGCCGGTCGTGCTGGTGGTGGCGCCGCTCTCGGGCCACCACGCCACGCTGCTGCGCGACACCGTCCGCACGCTGCTGCGCGACCACAAGGTCTACGTCACCGACTGGGTCGATGCGCGCATGGTTCCGGCCGAGGCGGGCATGTTCCGGCTGGACGACTACGTCGCCTACGTCGAGCGCTTCATCCGCCACATCGGCGCGAGCGAACTCCATGTCGTTTCGGTATGCCAACCGACCGTGCCGGTGCTGGCGGCGGTGTCGCTGATGGCCGCGCGCGGCGAGGAAACCCCGCGCAGCCTGGTGATGATGGGCGGCCCGATCGACCCCCGCCGCAGCCCCACCAGCGTCAACGATCTGGCCACGACGCAGCCGCTGTCCTGGTTCGAAGCCAACCTGATCCATACGGTGCCGGCGAACTATCCCGGACGCGGTCGCAAGGTCTACCCCGGCTTCCTGCAGCATGCCGGCTTCGTCGCGATGAACCCGGGCCGGCACCTGTCCTCGCACTGGGATTTCTACCTCGACCTGCTGCGCGGCGACCTGGATGACGCCGAGGCGCACCGGCGCTTCTACGACGAGTACAACGCCGTGCTGGACATGCCGGCCGGCTATTACCTGGACACCATCAGCACGGTATTCCAGCAATGCCTGCTGCCGCGCGGGCTGTGGGATGTGGCGGGCGAGCGCGTGAACCCCTCCGCGATCACGCGCAGTGCGCTGCTCACCGTCGAAGGCGAACTGGACGACATCTCGGGCCTGGGCCAGACCGAGGCGGCCCACGCGCTATGCACGGGGATCCCGGCGAAGCGGCATGCGCATCGCGTCATCGAGGGTGCGGGCCACTACGGCATTTTCAGCGGCCGACGCTGGCGCGAAACGGTCTATCCGCAGGTGCGCGACTTCATCGCCCAGCACGCCGCGGCACCGGCGCGGCGCACGCCTCAGCGCAAGGGGTGAGCCGCGACGCCCTGTCGCGTCATCCTTACCGGCAGGATGTGGCCACGGGCGTCGAACTCCAGCCGGTCGATGCAGACCACGCGGTGGTTGGCCGCCGTCTCGCCCCTGGGTCGCCGGTGATAGACGATGTACCAGCGGCCATCGGGCGTGTGGATGAGCGAATGATGCCCGGCGCCGGTGGCGATCGACGGATCCTGCTCGAGGATCTTGCCGATGCGCCGGAACGGACCCAGCGGCGTGTCGCCGATCGCATAGGCCACCGAGTAGTCCGGCCCGGTCCATCCGCCCTCGGACCACATCAGGTAATAGCGACCATCGCGCTTGAACATCATCGGCCCTTCGACGTAGTGCTCGGGCGTGATCTCCTTGAAAATCCTGCCGTCGCCGAAGGGCAGGAACCCGGTGAAGTCGCTCTTCAGCCGAGCGATGTTGGCGTGCTTCCAGCCGCCGTAGATCAGGTAGTACTGCCCGTCGTCGTCGCGAAATACCGATTGGTCGATAGGCTGTGCGCCGTTGTGGAACGCGCCTACCAGGGGTTTCCCGAGCAGGTCGTGGAACGGGCCGTCCGGGCGGTCGGCCACGGCCACCCCGATGCCGCCTGCCTCCCGGTCGCTCTGGATGTCGTTGGCGGCGAAGAACAGGTAATAACGCCCGTCCTTCGCGACCACGGCCGGCGCCCACATGGCGCGCCTGGCCCAGCTGATCGCATGCACGTCCAGCACGCGGGGGTGGCGTGTCCACTCGACCAGGTCCGGCGAGGAAAAGGCGTCGAAGAAGAGCTGGCGATCGTAGGCGTCGGACCAGGTCGGGTAGATCCAGTAGGTGTCGCCAAAGATCGCCGCCTCCGGGTCGGCGTACCAGCCCGGTATGACCGGATTGCCCGCATGCCTTGCGTTGCTGCTGTCCCCACACCACGCCGCCGGCGCGGCCAGCGCGAGTGCCAGCGCGACTGTTCGCAGCAGCGGCGCGCTCCAGGGGCGTAGGGCGTCCGCCATGGCACTCAAGCCGCCTGGCCCCGGGCGAAGAACGTGGCGAATGCCTCGACTGTGCGGGCGATGCCGGCATCGTCCACGTCAAGGTGCGTGACCAGCCGCAGCGTCGGCAGGTAGCCGATGCTGATGCGGATGCCGGCTTCGCGCAGGTGTGCATCCAGCGCACGCAGGCGTTCGGCCGGCACTTCGACGAACACCATGTTGGTGTGCTGGCCCAGCAGGCGCAGGCCGGGCACGGCTTCAAGCCGTCGCGCCAGTAGGGCCGCGCGCTCGTGGTCGTCGGCCAGCCGCGCGACGTGGTGATCCAGCGCATGCATGCCGGCCGCCGCCAGCATGCCGGCCTGGCGCCAGCCGCCGCCGGTGACCTTGCGCCAGCGCCGTGCCTTGTCGATCAGTGCAGCCGAGCCGACCAGCACCGAACCGACCGGCGCGCCCAGGCCCTTGGAAAGGCACACCGACACACTGTCGAAATGCCCGGCGATCTGGCGCGCCGCCACGCCGGTAGCCACCGCGGCGTTGTACAAACGCGCGCCGTCCAGGTGGAAGGCCAGGCCGCGCTCGCGGGCGAAGTCATGCGCGGCGCGCAGGTAATCCATCGGCAGCACGCGGCCGTGCCAGGTGTTTTCCAGCGCGAGCAGGCGCGTGCGCGCGAAATGGGGATCGACCGGCTTGATCGCCGCGGCCACGCGATCGAGCGGCAGCGTGCCGTCCGCGTCCTGCACGATCGGTTGCGGCTGGATGGAGCCGAGCACCGCCGCGCCGCCGCCTTCGAACTTGTAGGTGTGCGCGTCCATGCCGACCAGGTACTCGTCGCCGCGCTCGCAATGCGACATCAGCGCCAGCAGGTTCGACTGCGTGCCGCTGGGCACGAACAGCGCGGCCTCGAAGCCGAGCTCGTCGGCGAGGCGTTGCTGCAGCTGGTTGACGGTGGGATCCTCGCCGTAGACGTCGTCGCCGACCGGCGCGTCCAGCATCGCCGCGCGCATGGCTGGCGTGGGCGTGGTCACCGTATCGCTGCGCAGGTCGACCCAGTCCACGTTGCACCTCATTGTTGCGGCAAAGAGGGGCAGCTTCGCGCGCGGCCTTGCGCGAGGCAAGCGGGCACAAAAAACCCGCGACGGGCGCGGGTTGGATGGTGGGTCGTCCGGGACTCGAACCCGGGACCAATAGATTAAAAGTCTACTGCTCTACCAACTGAGCTAACGACCCATCAAGCGAACGGACGATTTTAGGGTTTGCGTGCGGCCCGCACAAGCAAAGCGCCAGTCGCGTAGGCTCCCGCAGGTAGGCGCTTCGGCCCACCACCGGCGCCGGAGGAAGAGCCGGCGGGCTGAACCCCACTCTAGGGGATCAGGCATAGCGGGTGGGATCGGCGAGGCCGGCGGTGCGGAAGCCCTCGGCGCGCAGATGGCAGGCGTCGCAATGCCCGCAGGCGCGCCCCTGGGTGTCGGCCCGGTAGCAGCTGACCGTCTGGGCGAAGTCGACATCCAGGCGCTGGCCTTCGCGCGCGATGTCCGCCTTGCTCATGCGCATCAGCGGCGCGTGGATGCGCAACCCCGCGCCTTCGACGCCGGCCTTGGTGGCGACGTTGGCCAACTGCTCGAAAGCATCGATGAAGGCGGGGCGGCAGTCCGGATAGCCGGAGTAGTCGACCGCGTTGACGCCGCAGAAGATGTCGTTGGCGCCGAGCACTTCGGCCCAGCCCAGTGCGATCGACAGCATGATCGTGTTGCGCGCCGGGACGTAGGTGACCGGAATGCCTTCGCCACCCTGCTCGGGCACGTCGATATCGGCAGTGAGCGCGGAACCGCCGATGCTGCGCAGGTCGACCTGCACGGTCTTGTGCGCGAGCGCGCCCATAGCGCGTGCGACCCGTTCGGCCGCCTCCAGCTCGGAGCTGTGGCGCTGGCCGTAGGCGACGCTCAGCGCATGGACCGCGAAGCCCTGTTCGCGTGCGATGGCCAAGGTGACCGCCGAGTCCATGCCGCCGGAGACGAGCACGACGGCCTTGCGGAGAGTGGTTTCAGACATGGGATGGATCCTTGCGTACGGCCGGTCACCGGCCGGATGGCGCTCGCGGCGCCACAGGCCACGGCGCGTCTTTACTCTTCCCCAGCAGCAAGTCGGGGAAGAAGCTTCAATGCCCGGCCGCGTCGTTCCAGAGCAGCTTGTGCAACTGCAACTGGAAGCGCACCGGTAGGCGATCCTCGATGATCCACTCGGCGAGCTCGCGCGGCTGCACCGCGCCATGCACGGGCGAGAACAGCACCATGCAATGCCGGTCGAGCGCATGCTCTGCCACAACGGTGCGCGCCCATTCGTAGTCGAGGCGGCTGGCGATGACGATCTTGACCTGGTCGTGCGGCAGCAAGTGGTCGAGGTTGCTCCACAGGTTGCGCGCGCTCTCGCCCGAGTCGGGCGCCTTGAGGTCCATGACCTTGCGCACGCGCGGATCGACGGACGACACATCGAGCGCGCCGGAAGTCTCCAGCGAAACGTCGTAGCCGGCATCGCAAAGGCGGCGCAACAGGATCAGGCAGCGCTTCTGCGCCAGCGGCTCGCCGCCGGTGACGCAGACGTGGCGTGCACCGTGACGGGCAACCTCGGCGAGGATGTCGTCGATCGCGTGCCACTGCCCGCCGTGGAAGGAATATTCGGTGTCGCACCACACGCAACGCAGCGGGCAACCGGTGAGGCGAACGAACACGGTGCGCCAGCCGATCGCGTCGGCCTCGCCCTGGATCGAATGGAATATCTCGGTGATGCGCAGGCGTTCGGCCGGCACCGGCGCGACGGGCGCCTCGCCCGCGTCACTGCCCATCACACGAACCTCAGCGGATCGCCGATTGCAGCTGCAGTCGGCGCAGGCGTTCCTGCGCCAAGCTGGCGGCGCGGGAGTTGGGGTACTTGCTGGTGACCTGCTGCAGCGTGGCCTTGCCGGCGTCGGCCTGCTTGAGCTCGAGCTGGCTGTAGCCGACCTTGAGCAGCGCGTCGGGCGCCTTCTCGCTCTGCGGGAACTGGCTCAGCAGCCGCTGGAAGGCTTCCAGCGCCACCGGATAGTTCATGGTCACGTAGTAGGACTCGCCCAGCCAATACCAGGCATTGGGCGTCAGCGAGTTGTCCGGATACTGCTGGATGAAGCTGCGGAAGCCGCGCGAGGCCTGCGCGTAGTCGCCGCCACGCAGCGCCTGGAAGGCGGTGTCGTAGGCAGCCTGCGCGTTGGCGTCGGGTGCGGCGGCAGGCGCGCTGCTGCCGTCGGCCGGCGCGACCGCGGGCGCCTGTGCCGGGTTGGCCGGGGTCGCCGCAGCGGCGGCCGAAGCGGTGGATGCCGGGGTGTTGCCCGCGGCCGTGGAATTCGTGCCGGCGCCGTTGCCCTCGAGGCGGCCCAGCCGCGAATCGAGGTCGATGTATTGCGCCTTGTTCTTCTCTTCGAGCTGCTGCACGGTGTGCTGCAGTTCCTCGACCAGGCCCTGCAACTGCTGCACTTGCGACTGCAGCTGCTGCACCTGGTTGACCAGGCTGGTACCGCCCTGGTTCTGGGCCTGCGCCTGTTGCTCCAGCCGCGAGACGCGGTCGGCGAGGCTCAAGCGGGAGTCCTGTGCCAGGGCCGGAACGGCAATGAGCATGGCGGACGCAAACGCGCCCGCCATGCCGAGCCTGGCCGAAAAACGCTTAGCCAGTGCGCTCTTCATTACTTCGCCGTGTAGACGATCTCGACGCGACGGTTCTTGCTCCAGCAGTCCTCGTTGTGCTCACGGCACACCGGCTTTTCCTTGCCGTAGGAGATCACTTCGACCTGACTGGCCGAGCCACCGTTGGCCTGCAGGGCGTCGGACACGGCATTGCCGCGGCGCTCGCCCAGGCCCAGGTTGTACTCGCGGGTGCCGCGCTCGTCGGTATTGCCTTCCAGGCGGATGTGCGACTCCGGGCGGTCCTGCATGTACTTGGCGTGGCACGCCATGATCTGCTGGAACTCCGGCTTGATCTCGGTCTTGTCGAAATCGAAGTACACGACGCGCTGGCGCAGGCAGGCGTCGGTGTCGAGGTCGGCCGGGGTGTACTTGTTGCTCTCCGGCGCCGGCTGGGTGGCGGGCGGCTGCTCCGGCTGGGGCTGCGGCTTGACTTCCTGCTTCTTCGAGCAAGCGGCTGCGCCGATGCAGAGCAGGGCGACCAGGGCGACGCGTGCGGTCTTATTCATGGGTGACGTTCCTTCAAAACGGGTTTGAGTTCCGACAGTCAATGACGATTGCGGTGTTGGGACAGTGATCGCCGGTGGTCCGGCTTGTTGTGTGACGCTTGGTGTTACCGCGGGCCAGTCGCTCCTCGCGCCCGGCAACCGTTGGCTGGACGCCTTTGGCTGCGCCCCGCCATAAGCGAAATGGCGCCAAGGCGCCGTTTCGGCCCATTCCATGGGCATTCCGCCGGAGCGCTCGCGCGCCCCAACGGACAAAAAACTCAACGCTTCCGATACGGACCCCAGGCCGGTTCACGGACGTCCCCGTCGGACAGCACGAGGCGCTGGCGGACCTGGCCATCGGCCGAAACGGCATACAGCACGCCACGGCGACCTTCCGTGGCCGCGTACAACAGCATGCTGGCGTTCGGTGCGAAACTCGGGGAATCGTCAATCGGGCCGGGGGAGATGAAACGCACCTGCCCACCCAGATTGCGATCCATAATGGCAATACGATACACGTTCCCATTGCCCTGCACCATCGCGATCAGCTTGCCGTCGAAGCTGACATCGGCATTGGCGTTGTTCTGCCCCTCGAAGCTGATGCGCGTGGGCGAGCCGCCGCTGGCGGACATCTGGTAGACCTGCGGCCGGCCGGAACGATCGGACGTGAAATAGAGGCTCTGCCCATCGGCCGACCAGGTCGGTTCGGTGTCGATCGACAGGCTGTTGGTCAGGCGCGTTTCGTGGCGCGAGGCCATGTCGATCACGAAGATCTCGGGGTTGCCCACGTAGGACAGCGACACCGCCAGCTTGCTGCCATCGGGCGACCAGGCCGGCGCGCCGTTGATGCCCTTCTTGTGCGCCGCGACCAGCTGGCGCGCGCCGGTGGTGATGTCCTGCACGTAGACCTGCGAGTTGCCGCTCTCGAAGGAGACGTAGGCGATCTTGGTTCCGTCCGGCGACCAGGCCGGCGACAGCAGCGATTCGCGCGAGCGGGCCACCACCTGCGGGTTGTAGCCGTCCGAATCGGCCACGATCAGCGAATAGGTGGTGTTGTTGCCCAGGCCCACGGCGGTGACGTAGGCGACGCGGGTCCAGAAAGCACCACGCACGCCGGTGATCTTCTCGTAGATCTGGTCGGCGATCTGGTGGGCGACGCCGCGCAGGTCGCCGGCCGGCGCGGTGAACGCCTGCGCCAGGAGGCTCTGCTGCTTGTTGACGTCCCACAGCTCGTACTCGACCCGCAGCAGGCCGCCGCCGGCGTCGCTGATGCGCCCGACCGTGATGTAGTCCTGCTTGAGCAGTCGCCAGGTGGGAAACTTGATGTCGGCACCGCGCGAGGGCGACTCGACGATCTCGCTCTTGGCCAGCGCGCGGAACTTGCCCGAGCGGTTGAAATCGTTGCGAATGACGTCCGCCACGTCGGTCGGCAGCGGCGCGCCGCCGTTCTGCGCAAAGGGCACCACGACGATCGGAGTGGCCGTCTTGACGCCGCCGACGATGTCCACGTTGAGCGCCTGCGCACCCGCGGGTCCGGCGACGAGGGCGGCCAGACACAGCACGGCGAGGGCGAAGAGCGTTTTCATTCTGGACATGAAGATCTCACTGCGGCCTGAAGGTTAGGGTCAGATCGCGGCTGAAGACGCTCTCGAAACCCTTGTACGGCAAGGTCTTGGTCCTGAGCACGGCGTTTTCGATCGAGCGCTTGCCAGCATCGTCGTACGGGCAGCTTGGATCGACCTTCGCACTCATCACGTCGCCCCCTACCAACTGGACGATATGCACCTTGCACGGAACATCCGGCATGTTATCCGGACGTAACCAGTTGGGCGTGACCGCATTCTGAATGGCCGCTGCATACTGGTCGGCCAGGGAGCTGTTCTGAGCGTTGTTGCCGGTCTGGCGCTGGGCCGCGTGCGGCACGTCGGGCAGGCCTTCGTCCTGCGCGTCCTTCAGGTCCTCCATCTGCTGCTTGGCCTGTTTGGCGCGGTTTTCCGCCTTCTGGCGCGCCGCGGCGGCCGCAT
Source organism: Frateuria edaphi (assembly GCF_021117405.1). Lineage (NCBI taxonomy): Bacteria > Pseudomonadati > Pseudomonadota > Gammaproteobacteria > Lysobacterales > Rhodanobacteraceae > Frateuria > Frateuria edaphi. Next base: position 594,351 of record NZ_CP088251.1, on the reverse strand, counting down.
CCATCTTGGCGAACAATTCGTCCAGCTGCTTCTTCTGCTCTTCCTTCTTCTTGGCCGCCTGGGCGTCCAGTTCGGCCTGGCGCTGGCGCTGCTTCTCTTCCTGCTCCTTCTTGGCCTCCTCGGCCTTTTCCAGCGCGTCCGCCACGATCTTTTCCTGGTCGACCGTGTCCGGGTGCTCCGGCGGCGGCGGCAGGGTCTTGATCTCCGGGGGCGGCGTCTTCACGTCCGGCGGCGTCACCGTGGGCGGCGGCGGGATGGTCGGCACCGGCTTGGCCTTCTTCTGCGCCTTCGGCGGCGGCGCGCCGGTGGGGCCGATCAGCGTGGCCTCGATGACCGGGCCTTGCAGCTCCAGCGGCTTGGCGCAGGTGATCGGATTCCAGCCCGCCGGCAGGTGCAGCGCGCTGAACAGGCTCTCGTAGAACGAGCACGGCACGATCGCCAGCGCGAGGAAGCCGACGATGCCAAGGTGCAGGACGGCGGAAAGCAGGACCGCCGTGGAGGTGCCCTTATTTTCCCGCATTGCCCGCGCCCGACCCCTGCGGCTGGCTCATCAGGCCGACCTTGCTCACGCCGGCCTGCTGCAGGTCGGCCAGCACCTGGTAGACACCGTCGTACTTGCCTTCGCGGTCGCCGGCCACCAGCACGCTGATGTCCGGGTTGGCCTTGACGAAGGCGCCGACCTTGGCCTGCATGGTGGCCACGTCGACCGGCTCCTTCTTGGCCCCTTCCAGGGTCAGGTAAAGGCTGCCGTCGGCGTCGACCGAGACGATCACCGGGTTCTTCTTGTCGGCCATCGACCGCGCGTTGGCCTGCGGCAGGTTGACGTCGACGTTTGCGTTCATCATCGGCGCAGTGACCATGAAGATGATCAGCAGCACCAGCATCACGTCGATATAGGGGACGACGTTGATCTCGGACTTGAGCTTCATGCGCTTGTGGCGCGCGGCGTTTCGCATGGCCATGGACTTGCCCTCGTCAGGCCACTTCGTCGGTCTGGATCTGCCGCTGCAGCACCGAGGAGAACTCCTCCTGGAACACTTCGTAGCGCGAGGCCACGCGTTCGACCTTGTTGGCGTAGCGGTTGTACGCCCACACCGCCGGGATCGCGGCGAACAGGCCCATCGCAGTGGCGATCAGCGCCTCGGAGATGTGCGGGGCGACCACGGCGATGGTGACGTCCTTGACCTCGCCCAGGCCCTGGAAGGCGCCCATGATGCCCCACACGGTGCCGAACAGGCCGATGTACGGACTGATCGAACCGACGTTGGCGAGGAATTCCAGATTGCGTTCGAGGCCGCCGATCTCGCGGGTCCCTGCCACGCGCATGGCGCGTTCGGTGCCTTCCATCACCACGCGCATGTCGTGGGTCTTGCGTTGGCGCTGGCGGGCGAACTCGCGGAACCCGGATTCGAAAATCGTCTCCATGCCGCCGTTGTCGGCATTACGGCCGCTGACCTCGCGGAACAGGCCGGCCAGGTCGCCGCCGGACCAGAAGCGCTCCTCGAACGCCTCGGCGTTCTCCATCGCCGCCTTCATCTGCGAATACTTGCGAAGGATGATGACCCACGACAGGAAGGAGAACATCAGGAGCAGCAGCATCACCAGCTGCACGGGCAGGCTGGCCTCGGCGACCAGCTTGAAAATGTTCAATCCACCGTTCATGGCTTGGGGAGTCTCCGGGGTGTGCTGCTTTTAAAGGCGGGAAGGCTTAAGGGGCGAGGCCGGGGATGAGGTCGGCCGGGATCGGCGCCGGACGCTTGCGGTTGAGGTCCACGCAGGCGACCCGCACCTGGGCACGAACCAGCTCCGCGCCGTCCGCCCGGCCGATCGCTTGACTGAACAGGATACTGGCTGAACGCCATTCTTTGACGGCGACCGTCACCGCCAATTCATCATCCAGCAGGGCCGGCCGCAGGAAGTCCAGCTGCATGGAACGCACCATGAAGGCCAACCCGGTCGCCTCGCGCAGGGCCGATTGGTCGACGCCCCGGGCGCGCAGCCACTCGCTGCGGGCGCGCTCCATGAAGCGCAGGTAGCTGGCGTGGTAGACGACGCCGCCGGCGTCGGTGTCTTCCCAGTAGACGCGGACGGGCCAGGCAAAGGGGGCGATCGAGGACATGGAGGACAGCTCGCGTTTTGCGGAAGCCCCGAGCATGCGTGTTGCCGCCGCCAGGTTCAAACCGGCTTGTCAGGAGCGCGCATCAACAGCAGGTCAGACTTCGCCGCCGTCGAACATGTCGCCCACCAGCGCCTGCCGCGGTGGCGGGTTGCGGCCCAGGTGGCGCCAGGCCCTGGGCGAGGCCATCCGGCCGCGCGCGGTACGGATGAGGAAACCCTGCTGGATGAGGTAGGGCTCCACCACGTCTTCCAGCGTGCCGCGGTCTTCGGACAATGCGGCGGCCAGCGATTCGACGCCGACCGGACCGCCATCGAAATTCTCGATGATGGTGGCGAGCAGGCGCCGATCGAGGTCGTCGAAACCTTCGGCATCGACTTTCAGCATGGTCATCGCCGCCTGCGCGGCAGCCAGCGTGATCTTCCCGCCGGCGCGCACTTCGGCGTAGTCGCGCACACGGCGCAGCAGACGGTTGGCGATGCGCGGCGTGCCGCGGGATCGGCGGGCAATCTCCTGCGCGCCCTCGATCTCGCAATCGATCGCCATGATGCGCGCCGAACGGCGCACGATTGCGGTGAGCTCGTCGGGCGAATAGAACTCCAGCCGCTGCACGATGCCGAAGCGGTCGCGCAAAGGCGCCGTAAGCAGGCCGGCACGCGTGGTGGCGCCGATCAGGGTGAACGGCGGCAGGTCCAGCTTGATCGAGCGCGCGGCCGGGCCCTCGCCGATCATGATGTCGATCTGGAAGTCCTCCATCGCCGGATACAGCACTTCCTCCACCACCGGCGAGAGGCGGTGGATCTCGTCGACGAACAGCACGTCGTTCTTTTCGAGGTTCGTCAGCAATGCCGCCAGGTCGCCCGCACGCTCGAGCACCGGACCGGAGGTGGAGCGGACATTGACGCCCAGTTCGTTGGCGATGACGTGGGAAAGCGTGGTCTTGCCCAGGCCCGGCGGGCCGAAGATCAGCACGTGGTCCAGCGCCCCGCCGCGCTTCCTGGCCGCCTCGATGTAGATCGACAGTTGTTCGCGCACCGCCTGCTGGCCGAGGTATTCGTCCAGGCGCCTCGGGCGGATGGAGGCTTCCAGCGCCTCGTCGTCGAGATGGGCGGCGGAGGTGATGATGCGGGCTTCGGTCATGCAGCCATTATGGCAGGGCCGCAAAAGGCCCGTGGGGTGGGCTACAGCCCACCTTTCATCTCGCGGGAACCGGCGGTGGGCTGGAGCCGCCCACGCCTTCCCGCTAGATCTCCACCTGCGCGCCCAGTTCGATCAGGCGGTTGCCCGGAATCTGGAAGAACGCCGTGGCCGGCAACGCGTTGCGGGCGAGGAAGGCGAACAGCTTGTCGCGCCACAACGCCATGCCAGGGCGGCGCGCGTCCGCGACGATCGTCTCGCGCGAGAGGAAGAAGGTCGTATCCATCAGGTCGAAGGTCAGCCCTTCCCGCCCGCACAGCGACAGCGCGTGCGGAATGTTCGGATCCTCGGCGAAACCGAAGCGCAGCTCCAGCCCGAAGAAGCCGCCTTCCATCGGCGTGATCTCGATGCGCTCGTCCGCATCGGCCACCGGCGTCTCCAGGATCTGCACGGTAAGCATCACGTTGCGCTCGTGCAGGACCTTGTTGTGCTTGAGGTTGTGCAGGAGCGCGTGCGGCACCGCGTACTGGTTGGCGGTGAGGAACACCGCCGTGCCGGGCACCCGCAGCGGCGGATGCTCGGCCATGTTCTCGATGAACGGCGCAAGCGCCAGCCCGCCTTGCTTGATCTCGCGCACCACCAGTTCGCGGCCGCGGCGCCAGGTAGTCATCACCGCGAACAGGAACAGCCCCAATACCAGCGGGAACCAGCCGCCGTCGGGGATCTTGAGCGTGTTGGCGCCAAAGAAGGAGAGGTCCACGCACAGCAGGCCGATGGTCAGCGGGATCACCGCGGCCAGGCTCCAGTTCCAGCGGCGCCAGGCCACCAGCATCACCAGCAGCGTGTCGATCGCCATGGTGCCGGTCACCGCGATGCCGTAGGCGCCGCCCAAGGCCTTGGACGAGCCGAAGCCGACCACGGTCAGGATCACCATCACCATCAGCGCGCGGTTGACCCACGGCAGGAAGATATGGCCGATCGCCTCGCGCGAAGTCTGCACCACCTGCATGCGCGGCACGAAGCCGAGCTGGATCGCCTGCCGGGTGACCGAGAATGCACCGGAAATCACCGCCTGCGAGGCGATCACCGCCGCCGCGGTGGCCAGCACGATCATCGGGTAGCCGGCCCAGTCCGGCACGGCGTGGAAGAAGGGATTGACCGCCGCCTGCGGTTCGTGCAGCAGCAGCGCGCCCTGGCCGTAGTAGTTGAGCAACAGCGACGGCAGCACGAAGAAGAACCAGGCCGCGCGGATCGGGAAACGGCCGAAGTGGCCCATGTCCGTATACAGCGCCTCGGCGCCGGTCACGCATAGCACCACCGCGCCCAGAGCCACGAAGGAGATCACGCCATGCGACGCGAAGAAGCGCACCGCGTACCAGGGCGAGAGCGCCTTGAGTACTTCCGGGGCCTGGATGAGATTCCACACGCCGATTGCCGCCAGCGCCAGGAACCAGACCACCATCACCGGTCCGAACAGTGCCCCCACCTTGGCCGTGCCGTGCTTCTGCAACCAGAACAGGCCCAGCAGGACGGCTACCGCCAGCGGCACTACCCAGTGATCAAGCCCGGGCGCCATCACCTCCAGGCCCTCGACTGCCGAAAGCACCGACATCGAGGGCGTGATTACGCCGTCGCCGAAGAACAGCGCCGCGCCCAGCAGCGCCATCAGCATGACCACCCGTCGCGCCAGTGGCGAACCGCCGATCGCGCGCTGCGCGAGTGTCATCAACGCCATGATGCCGCCCTCGCCACGGTTGTCGGCGCGCATCACCAAGGTGACGTACTTGACCGCGACCACGATGATCAACGACCAGGTGACCAGCGAGAGGACGCCAAGCACCGCGCTCTCTGAAGGATGCAGGCCGTACTCGGGCCGGAACACTTCGGCCATTGTGTACAGCGGGCTGGTGCCGATGTCGCCGAACACCACCCCGACGGCGCCCAGGATCAGCGCGGCCTTGGTGCCGTGCAGTTTTTCGTCGCCGCCGGACTCGACCGGCGGCGGCGTGTTACGGGTTGCGTCGTTCATGTCTCTCGCTCATGCCACCGGGCCTCATTGACCCAGCGCGGCGCGCAGCGCCTTGCGGATGATCGCCTCGGCGTCGTCGCCCTCGGCGGCAACTTTCTGCACCAGACGTGTGACTTCGGCAGGTTTGTAGCCCAGCTGCTGCAAGGCCACGGTGGCCTCGCCGGCGGGATCCAGCGGAGCACCGCCGCCCTTGCCCGCAAGACCGGGCAACGCTGCGCCCAGGCCTTCGACCCGGTCGCGCAGCTCGACCACGATGCGCTCGGCCGTCTTCTTGCCGATACCCGGGATCTTGGTCAGTGCCACCACGTCGCCGGCCTGCACCAGCCGCGCGAAGTCGGCGGTGGAAACGCCTGACAGCACGGCCAGCGAGATCTTCGCGCCGATGCCGGACACCTTCTGCAGGTTGCGGAACAGGGCGCGCTCGTCCTCGCGCAGGAAGCCGTACAGCGCGACGCTGTCCTCCTTCACCGCGTAGTGGGTGAGCAGAGTGACTTCCTTGCCGGTCTGCGGCAGGTCGTAGATGGTCGACATCGGCGCTTCCAGCTCGTAGCCGACGCCGCCGACTTCCACCAGCAGCCACGGCGGCTGCTTGGAAACCAGCATGCCGCGCAGTCGTCCGATCATCGCCTTCTCCATGCCGTACGGGGAATGCCCACGCGCGCGAGGCTCGCGCGCGTGTGCGCATGGGTCACCGCGATCGCCAGCGCGTCGGCCGCGTCCGGCTGCAACGGGCCCTTCAGGCCGAGCAGGATGCCAACCATGTGCTGCACCTGGGTCTTGTCGCCGCGGCCGCTGCCGACCACGGCCTGCTTGATCTCGGTGGGCGCGTATTCGTGCACCGCCAGTCCTTTGGCCGCCACCGCGCAAATCGCCGCGCCGCGTGCCTGGCCGAGCTTCAGCGCCGAATCGGGATTGCGCGCCATGAACACCCGCTCGATGCCGCACTCGGCCGGCTGGTGAGCCTCGATGATGGCGGCCAGCCCGTCAAAGATGCGTTTCAGGCGCAGCGGAAAGGTTTCCTCGTCGGCCACCGCCAATGCGCCGTGGTGCACGTGCGTGAGCTTGCCTGCCGCATCGACGTCGATGATCCCGAAGCCGGTGCGCTGGCTGCCGGGGTCGATACCGAGGATGCGGCACGCCGACGGTTCGGACCGGATGTTCATGCTGGACACGGGTGCGTTCACGCGCAGGGCCGGCCGCGTAAGCGCGCGCCGGCCGGTCGGTCAGCCATCGGCCGGCAGCAGGGCGTTGTGATAGACCTCGCTCACGTCGTCGAGCGCGTCGAGGCGCTCGAGCAGGTCGGTGAGCGGTTCGAGCACGTCCTCGGGCACCGCCACGCGGTTGTTCGCGCGCATGCCCACGCCGGCGTGCAGCGACTCAAGGCCGGCATCGGCCAGCGCCTGCTGCACCGATTCGAAGTTTTCCGGCGTGCAGATCACGATGCTTTCGCCGTGCTCGTTGATCACGTCGTCGGCACCGGCTTCCAGCGCCGCTTCCAGCACCTTCTCCTCGGCCGCCTCGTTACCGCCGGTGGCGAAGGTGAGTTCGCCGCAACGAGTGAACTGGAAGGCCACCGAACCGGAGGTGCCAAGGTTGCCGCCGTGCTTGGTCAGCGCGTGACGGACGTCGGCGACGGTGCGGGTGGGGTTGTCGGTGAAGCACTCGATGATCATCGCCACGCCGCCGGGGCCGTAGCCCTCGTAGCGCAGCTCCTCGCCGGCGCCCTCGGCACCCGAGCCACGCTTGATCGCGCGCTCGATGGTGTCCTTGGTCATGTTGGCCGACAGCGCCTTGTCCACCGCCGCGCGCAGGCGCGGGTTGGCGGCAGGGTCGGCCACGCCGGCGCGGGTGGCGACGGTGATTTCGCGGATCAGCTTGGTGAACACCTTGGCGCGCTTGGCGTCTTCGGCATTCTTGCGGCCTTCGATGGACGGGCCTCTACCCATGGCGGGAAAACCTGAACAATGGACAAGCGGGCGATTTTACTCCAACCCGTGCCGCAGCCGACAAATCCCTATACCGCCGTGTGATCGCGCGCCGAAGGCGCTCCTACGGGGAAGCGAATCGCCCGTCCTGCAGGAAGTGCACCACTTGTTGGGCGGCATCGGCCGACAGCACCAGGCCAGTGTGGCTGGTTTCGACCACGCAGTGGTCGGTGAGGCCCGGCAGCCGCGTTTCGGCGACGGCGACCGTGCCATCGTGCTCGCCTTCCATGTGCGCGAGCATGGCGCCCAGGCCGATCGGCACGCGGCCGGCGATCACGCCCACCTCGCGCTCGCCGTCCCAGCGCTCCATGCCGTGCTCGAGCAGTTCACGGTTATGCCCCAGCAGGGCCTCGCCGCCCTGCCCGAAACCGGCGAAACCGCGAGCCGCGGCACTGCCCTGCAGCGGAGAACCCAGGCAAACGATCCGCCCCGGCGGCAGGTCGACCGCTTCGCGGCAGGCCTGCAGCGCCAACAGGCCGCCCAGGCTGTGGCCAACCAGATGTACCGGGCCGGGTGCGTAACGCTGCATGCGCAGGTGCAGGCGCTCGACGATGCGCTCCTGCGAGGACACCACGCTCATGTAGTCGAAGCGGTCGACCGCGAAGCCCGCGTCGGCCATCCGCTTGTGCAGCAGGCCCAGCGCAAAGCCGCGCATCCACAGGCCGTGCAGCAGGATGATCTGGTCGGGCATGGCGCGGCCTGTCGTAGGGTGGGCTTCAGCCCACCTTGGGGCGTGCGGCGGGGTGGCAAGGTGGGCCGAGGTCCACCTGCGGGTACCGGTCAGCCGGCGACCTTGACGTGCAGTTCCTTGAGCTGCGCCTCGGCCACGGCCGAGGGAGCGTCGGTCATCAGGTCCTGCGCGCTGGTGGTCTTGGGGAAGGCGATCACGTCGCGGATCGACTCGGTGCCCGCCATCAGCGCGGCGATGCGGTCGATGCCGAAGGCCAGGCCGCCGTGCGGCGGCGCGCCGAACTTCAACGCCTTGAGCAGGAAGCCGAACTTCGCCTCGGCCTCCTCCGCGCCGATGCCGAGCAGTTCGAACACCGCGCTCTGCATCTCCGGGCGGTGGATACGGATCGAGCCACCACCGATCTCGTTGCCGTTGAGCACCATGTCGTAGCCACGGCTGACCGCAGTGGCGGCGTTGGCCTTGAGGTCGGCGATGTCGTCGACCTTCGGCGCGGTGAACGGATGATGCAGGGCGACGTAGCGCTGCTCTTCGTCGTCGTACTCGAACATCGGGAAGTCGGTGACCCACAGCGGCTTCCAGCCCGCCTCGACCAGGCCGCGGTCCTTGCCGACCTTCAGGCGCAACGCGCCCATGAAGTCGGTGACGGCCTTCCACTTGCCGGCGCCGATGAAGACGATGTCGCCGGTCTGCGCGCCGGTGGCGGCGAGCACCGCCTCAAGCGCCGTGTCGTCCAGGAACTTGGCGACCGGCGAGCTGACACCCTCGCGGCCCTTGGCGCGATCCTCGACCTTGATCCAGGCCAGGCCCTTGGCGCCGTAGCGCGCGACGTACTCGGTCAGGCCGTCGATGTCCTTGCGCGAGAGCGCCGTACCGCCGGGCACGCGCAGGGCGGCCACGCGGCCCGCCGGATCGTTGGCCGGTTCGGCGAACACCTTGAACTCCACGCCCTTCAGCGCATCGGCCACGTCGACCAGCTCCAGCGCGATGCGCAGGTCCGGCTTGTCCGAACCGTAGCGGCGCATGGCTTCGGCATAGGTCATGCGCGGGAACGTGGCATCCAGCTCGACGTCCACCACTTCCTTGAACACATGGCGGATCAGCCCCTCGACGAAGTCCTGCACGTCCTGCTCTTGGACGAACGCGAACTCCAGGTCGAGCTGGGTGAACTCCGGCTGGCGGTCGGCGCGCAGGTCTTCGTCGCGGAAGCAGCGGGCGATCTGGTAGTAGCGGTCGAAGCCGGCCATCATCAGGATCTGCTTGAACAGCTGCGGCGACTGCGGCAGCGCGTAGAACTGGCCCGGATGCACGCGGCTGGGCACCAGGTAGTCGCGCGCGCCCTCGGGCGTGGCCTTGGTCAGGATCGGCGTCTCGATGTCCTGGAAGCCGCGCGCGTCGAGATAGCGGCGCAGCGCCTGCACCAGCTTGATGCGCCGGCGCATCATCGTCTGCATCTCCGGGCGGCGCAGGTCGAGGTAGCGGTAGGTCATCCGCAGGTCCTCGTTGGGGTTCTCGTGCATCGCGAAGGGCAGGTCCTTCGCCGCGTTGAGCACCTCGACCGTGTCGGCCACCAGTTCCACGGTGCCGGTCTTGAGCTTGTCGTTGATGGACAAGCGCTTGCGGATCGTGCCGGTGACCTTCAGGCAGTACTCGTTGCCAACCTCGCCCGCCACCGCGAACGCATCGGCGTTCTCGCGCTCGACCACCACCTGCGCGATACCTTCATGGTCGCGCAGGTCGATGAAGGCGACGTGGCTCTGCAGGCGGATCGTGTTGAGCCAGCCGCACAGGGTGACGGTCTGGCCGACCAGCGACTCGTCGATGAGGCCGCAGTAGTGCGTGCGCATAGGAAGGAAAACTCCGGGACTGGTGCCGATGAGGCGGGCGAACGGGCGATTTTAGCATCCGCGCTGGCCGCACATCCGCTCCCACGGAATGTTCGCCAGGTCAGTCCCCGCTTGCGGCTGGCTTGCTCTCGGCAGCCGCGGCGGGTGCGGGCGCCGCGGCTGGCTTGGCCTCGGCATCACCGGCCAGGTTGCGCTTCTTGTCGCCGTCTTTCTTGAAATCGGTCTCGTACCAGCCGCTACCGGCCAGCCGGAACGAAGGCGCGCTCACCTTGCGCTGCACCCGCGGCGCCTCGCACGAGGGGCACGCCGAGGGGTCCGGGTCGGACAGCTTCTGCAGGCGATCGAAACGGTGCCCGCACTGGGCACACTCGAATTCGTAGATAGGCATGGATGACAAACTCCGGGCACGCGGCCCCGTGAAACGCTGGTGCGCATTATCGAGTCGCCGGTCGCGATTTCAATGGTGCGTGCCTTGGCGCGACCCATCGCCGGGAGTAGCCTGCCCCTCAGCCGCGCATGGCCCCCTCGCGACACCCACGCCTGCGCGCGCATCTTCGCTGGACGTTGCTTCCCGTCCGCCGATCCCGATGCCGGCATCGACCGCGCATCGCCCGCACCGCTACAGGAGTTGCCGTGAACCGTCCCTGCCTCTTTCCCCGACTCGCGCTGCTCCCGGCGGCGCTGTTGCTAGCCTGTTCCGCGCACGCCCAGAATGCCAACGACGCGTCGCAGAAGGCCAAGAACCTCGGTACCGTGATCGTCACCGGCACGCGTGCCGACAACCGCACCGAAAGCAGTTCGCTCACGCCTGTCGACGTCGTGTCGGCCCAGTTGCTCAAGCAGACCGGCACCACCGAACTCTCCACCGCGCTGGCGCGGGTGATTCCCTCGCTCACCTTCCCGCGCCCGTCCGCGGCCGACACCGCCGACTCGCAGCGCCCCGCGCAGCTGCGTGGCCTCTCGCCCGACCAGGTGCTCGTGCTGGTCGACGGCAAGCGCTGGCACCCGGGCGCGATCATCCTGACCAACGGCGTGCTGGGCCGCGGCTCGCAGGCGGTGGATCTCAACACCATCCCGATCGATGCCATCGACCATATCGAGGTGCTGCGCGACGGCGCCTCGGCACAGTACGGCTCCGACGCCATCGCCGGCGTGATCAACATCGTGCTGAAAAAGGGCGCCGAAGGCGGCGACGTGGCGGTGTCGGGCGGCCAGTATTCGGCCGGCGACGGGCGCAAGTGGCAGGGTTCGGCCAACGCCGGCATTCCGCTGTCCGACGCGGGCTTCATCCGCTTCACCGCCCAGGCCGGCCACCAGGACTACACCAACCGCGCCGGCCCCAACCGCACCCGCCCGCAGGAAGGCGTCACCCAGCGCTACGGCGACCCCGAGGTGACCGACCGCAACCTGATGCTCAACGGTCAGTACGACCTCGGCGGCGCGCAGTTGTATGCGTTCGGCCACTACGGCAAGCGCGACTCCGTGTCGCCGGCGTTCTTCCGCAACCTGGACAACGCCAACGCGGTGCCCGCGCTCTACCCCAACGGCTATCTGCCACTGGAAAACGCCAAGGCCACCGATCGCTCGCTGGTGGTGGGCATCCGCGGCAAGACCGACGGCGGCTGGCGCTGGGACGTTTCCGGCAATTACGGCGGGAACCGTGTTTCGTACGCCACCTTCAACACGCTCAACCGGGCCTACCTCAACGACTTCGGCAGCACGCCGACGCGTTTCCACGACGGCATCCTGGACGCGGCGCAGCAGTCGCTGGACGTGGACATCGCCAAGGACCTGTCGGTGGGCTGGCTGCCCAATGACGTGACGCTCGCCTTCGGTGCGGAGTACCTGCGCCAGAGCTACCAGATCCGGGCGGGCGACCTGCCCTCCTACTACACAGGCACCTCCGGCTTCTCCGGCGGCGCGCAGGGCTTCGGCGGCTACCAGCCGGCCAACGCCGGCTCGCACCAACGGCACGACGTGGCCGAGTACGTCAGCCTGGAAACCAACCTCACCGATCGCCTGGGCACCTCGCTGGCGGTGCGCCACGAGGACTACTCCGACTTCGGCACCACCACCTCCGGCGCGCTGGCGGGCCGCTTCGACTTCACCGACAGCTTCGCCCTGCGCGGCAGCGCCTCGACCGGCTTCCGCGCGCCGTCGCTGGCGCAGCAGTACTACTCGTACACCTCCTCGCTCTATTTCGGCGAGGGCAATTCGCTGGGCCTCCCGGCGGGCATCTACAACACCGGCCTGGTGTCCTCCACCAGCGCCATCGCCACGCTGCTGGGCGGCGAACCGCTCAAGCCGGAGAAGTCGCGCAACCTGACCTTTGGCGCCGTGTGGAGCCCGGCCGACGGGCTGGACCTGAGCGCGGACATCTACCAGATCAAGATCCGCGACCGCGTCACGCTCTCCAGCACGATCTCGACGACCTCGCCCGCGGTGCGCGACTACCTGGCCGCCAACGGCATCACCAACACCAACTTCAGCGGCATCTCCTACTTCACCAACGCCGTCGACACGCGCACGCGCGGCATCGACCTGGTGGCCAGCTACCTGTTCGACGTGGGCGACGGCGCCTCGCTGCACACCACCGTCAGCTTCAACTACAACAAGAACGAAGTAACCGACGTGCGGCCCAACCCGGCGGTGCTCGATGCCCTGGGCGTGAGCTTCAGGCGCATCGACCGGCGCGACCAGTACGGCCTGCTGGCCGACACCACGCCGCGCAGCAAACTGATCTTCAACTGGCTCTACACCAACGGCCGCTGGAGCCTGGACAGCACGCTGACCCGCTACGGTGGCTTCACCTCGTACAACTCGACCGACCCGACGCTGGACCAGCGCTTCGACTCGAAGTGGTTGTTCGACCTGGCGCTCAACTATTCGATGGATCGCTGGATGTTCACGGTGGGCGCGGACAACCTGTTCGACAGCTACCCGGACCGGGTCATCGAGGCCAGCGACAACAACGGCGCGATGCCTTACAGCGTGTTCTCGCCGTTCGGGTTCAACGGGGCCTACGTGTACGGGAAGGTGCGCTACAGCTGGTAGCGGCTCGGGACGGCTCCCCCTCCCCGCCGGGGAGAGGGAGCCAGCCGGCGTCAGGCAGCCTTGAAGGCCAGGCGCCCGCCCTCGGCATCCACGTGGATCGTGGTGCCGGGTGAGAAGCGTCCCTCCAGGATCTCCCTCGCCAACGGGTTCTCGAGCTGCTGCTGGATCGCCCGCTTGAGCGGACGGGCGCCGTACACCGGATCGAAGCCCACGTTGCCCAGCAATGCCAGCGCGTCGTCGCCGATCTCCAGCTTGAGGTCGCGCTCGGCCAGCCGCTTCTCCAGATACGCCAGCTGGATCTTCGCGATCGCGCGGATCTGGTCCTTCTCCAGCGGCCGGAACACCACCAGCTCGTCCAGGCGATTGATGAACTCGGGACGGAAGTGCGCCTGCACCACGCCCATCACCGCCGCCTTCATCTTGGTGTACTGCTCTTCCGGATCGCCACCCGTCTCGGCCGCGTCCTGGATCATCTGCGAACCCAGGTTCGAGGTCATCACGATGACGGTGTTGCGGAAGTCCACCGTGCGGCCCTGGCCGTCGGTGAGGCGGCCATCGTCCAGCACCTGCAGCAGGATGTTGAACACGTCCGGGTGGGCCTTCTCCACTTCGTCCAGCAGGATCACCGCGTAGGGGCGGCGACGCACCGCCTCGGTGAGATAGCCGCCCTCCTCGTAGCCGACATAGCCCGGGGGCGCGCCGATCAGGCGGGCGACGGAGTGCTTCTCCATGAACTCGCTCATGTCGATGCGCACCATCGCTTCGGACGTGTCGAACAGGAATTCGGCCAGCGCCTTGCAAAGCTCGGTCTTGCCCACGCCGGTGGGACCCAGGAACAGGAACGAACCGTACGGACGGTTGGGATCGGACAGGCCGGCGCGGGCGCGGCGGATCGCATCGGACACGGCACGCACGGCCTCGTCCTGGCCGACCACGCGCTTGTGCAGCGCCTCTTCCATGTGCAGCAGCTTCTCGCGCTCGCCCTCGAGCATCTTGGACACGGGGATGCCGGTCCAGCGCGACACCACTTCCGCGATCTCCTCGTCGGTGACCCGGTCCTGCACCAGCTTGAATTCCTGCTGCTCCGCGGCCTGCGCGGCGGCGAGCTGCTTTTCCAGTTCCGGCAGCTGGCCGTACTGGATCTCGCTCATCCGGGCGTAATCCTGCCGACGCTGGGCCGCTTCAAGCTCCAGGCGCGCGGCCTCGATCTGCTCCTTGATCTTGGTCGCGCCCTGCAGCGCGGCCTTTTCGGACTTCCACACCTCGTTCAGGTCCGAGAACTCGCGCTCGAGCTTCTCGATGTCGCTTTCCAGGTCCGCCAGGCGCTTCTTGGAGGCCTCGTCGGTCTCCTTCTTGAGCATCTCGCGCTGGATCTTCAGCTGCGTGAGGCGCCGTTCCAGGCGGTCGAGCTCCTCCGGCTTGGAATCGATTTCCATGCGGATGCGCGAGGCGGCCTCGTCCATCAGGTCGATGGCCTTGTCCGGCAGCTGGCGGTCGGTGATGTAGCGGTTGGAGAGCGTGGCGGCCGCGACGATCGCCGGATCGGTGATCTCCACGCCGTGGTGCACGGCGTAGCGCTCCTTCAACCCGCGCAGGATGGCGATGGTGTCCTCCACGCTCGGCTCGCCCACGAACACCTTCTGGAAGCGGCGCTCCAGCGCGGCGTCCTTCTCGATGTACTTGCGGTACTCGTCCAGCGTGGTGGCGCCAATGCAGTGCAGCTCGCCGCGGGCCAGCGCGGGCTTGAGCATGTTGCCCGCATCCATCGCACCCTCGGCCTTGCCGGCGCCGACCATGGTGTGCAGCTCGTCGATGAACAGGATCACCCGGCCTTCCTGCTTGGCGAGGTCGTTGAGCACGGCCTTGAGGCGCTCCTCGAACTCGCCGCGGAACTTGGCGCCGGCGATCAGCGAACCCATGTCCAGCGCCAGCACGCGGCGGTCGCGCAGGCCCTCGGGCACCTCGCCCTTGACGATGCGCTGGGCCAAGCCCTCGACGATGGCGGTCTTGCCCACGCCCGGCTCGCCGATCAGCACCGGATTGTTCTTGGTGCGCCGCTGCAGTACCTGGATGGTGCGGCGGATCTCCTCGTCGCGACCGATCACCGGATCGAGCTTGCCGCTCTCGGCGCGCGAGGTCAGGTCGACGCAGTACTTCTCCAGCGCCTGGCGCTGGTCCTC
Source organism: Frateuria edaphi (assembly GCF_021117405.1). NCBI lineage: Bacteria > Pseudomonadati > Pseudomonadota > Gammaproteobacteria > Lysobacterales > Rhodanobacteraceae > Frateuria > Frateuria edaphi. The sequence goes on along the minus strand of NZ_CP088251.1, from coordinate 579,315 downwards.
GGCGTTCTCGCTCTGCACCTTCTCGCCCCCGCGGACCTTGTCGATCGCCGCTTCCAGGTTGGCCTTGGTGGCGCCTGCGGCCTTCAGCGCCGCGCCGACCTCGCCCTTGTCCTCCAGCGCCGCCAGCACGAACAGCTCGCTGGCGATGAACTGGTCGCCACGCTGCTGCGCCAGCTTGTCGGTGAGGTTGAGCAGGCGCGTCAGGTCGTTGCCTACGCTGATGTTGCCCTCCTGCCCGCGCACCTGCGGCAGGCGGCCGAGGATCTCGCCGACGCGCTCGCGCAGCGCCGGCACGTTGACGTGCGCCTGGGTCAGCAGCGGTGCGGTCGACCCGCCCTGCTGGTCCAGCAGCGCCGCCATCACGTGCGCCGGCTCCAGAATGTTGTTGTCGCGTCCCACCGCCAGCGACTGCGCGTCGGCCAGCGCCTCCTGGAAACGCGAGGTGAGTTTGTCCATCCGCATGATGTGGATCCTTCGAATGCACAGGCGGCCCCGCCGCGATGCGCTTGAGATAGGGGCGTCGCAGCGGCCTTCAAGACGATCGGCACCGTCTGTTCGACGCAGGGGTCTGACCCGTATCATTTTCGACTCCGCCTGCAGGGACGCCCTGTGATGAAACCTTCCGGATTGCGTGTATGAGCCGCCTGGCCTGGGCGCTGTTCAACACGCTGCAACTGCTTTTCACCCTGCTCTGGACTGCCGGCTGGATCTGCCTGGCGCTGCTGGTGCGCCTGCTGAGCGGTGGGCGTCACTGGCCGCTGCGGATGGCCTCGCGCTGTTGGGCGCCCGGGCTGCTGCGCGGCGCCGGCGCACGGCTGGAGGTACACGGGATGGAGCGGATCGACTGGTCGCAGCCGCACGTGTTCGTGGCCAACCATCAGTCGATGATCGACATCTGCGCCCTGTTTCGGGCCTTGCCGGTGCCGGTGCGCTTCGTGCTCAAGCAGGAGCTGGCGAAGGTGCCGTTCGTGGGCTGGTACGCGAGGGCGATGGGCATGGTGTTCATCGAGCGCGGCAGCGCGCGCAGTTCGGCACGGCGGTTGCACGCGGCGGTGGACCTGCTGCGCGATGGCGCCAGCGTATGCGCCTTCCCCGAAGGCACGCGCGGTCGTGGCCGTGTGGGCCCGTTCAAGGGCGGCGCCTTCCAGTTGGCGATCGAGGCGGGCGTCCGGGTGGTGCCGGTGGCGATCGAAGGCAGCGGCGGGGTGTTGCCGGCGGCCGGATTTCGCGTGCGGCCGGGGCGCATCGTGGTGCGCCTGGGCGAGCCACTGGCCACGCAGGGCCTGGTGCCGCACGAGCGCAACGTGTTGGCCGGACAGGCCCGCGACGCGGTGATCGCCTTGCTGGAAGGCCGACCGCTCAGTAGCTCAGCAATGCGTGCAGCGGCGTAGCGCCCTTCCAACGCGCCCTGCCTCCCAGCGCCTCCAGTTCGATCACCACGCCGGCACCCACCAGTTCGACGCCGAGCCGATCCAGTAGCGCCTGCGCCGCCGCCAGCGTGCCGCCGGTGGCAAGCACGTCGTCGACCAGCAGCGCCCGCTCGCCGCGGGCCAGTGCGTCGGCGCGCACCTCCAGGCGGTCGTGCCCGTATTCGAGCGCGTAATCGACGCCCACCACGGGCGGCGGCAGTTTGCCCGGCTTGCGCAAGGGCACGAAGCCGGCATTGAGTTTCTGCGCCAGCGCGGCGCCAAAGATGAAGCCGCGCGACTCGATCCCGCACACGGCGCGCACGCCCTCGCCCAGCCAGGGCGCGGCCAGCGCATCGACACAGCGCGCGAAGGCGCCCGCATCGGCCAGCAGCGGCGTGACGTCGCGGAAGACGACGCCCGGCTGCGGGAAGTCGGGCATAGCGCGGATGAGGTTTTCGAAGTCGTGCATTGCGTGGTCCGTGTGAGGAAACCCCTGAGGAGCGTCGCCTATTTCCGCCGGGCGCCGCGCAAGGTTCCCAGCAGGATGCCGGCCAACGCCAGCGCCAACCCCACCCAGTCGCCCGCGCCGGTCGGGCGCCTGAACAACAGCACGTCCAGCACGAACGCCAGCGCCGGTTGCAGCAGCAACAACAGTCCCACCATCGAGGCAGGCAACAGCGGCATCGCGCGCACCATCAGCAACCAGGCCACCACCTGCCCAAAGAAACCCAACGCCAGCAACGCGCTCCAGCTGCGCGCCGTGACCAGCGCGAAGGTGTCCCGCTCGAACGCGCCCCATGCCAGGAGCAACAACGCGCTCAGCAGGCTCATCAAGCCCAGGAACTGCGCCGCCGACAGCGCGGTGTGCCCGGACAGCGCCCGCCGGAAGCTGAGCAGATACAGCGTGTAGGCCACACCGCTGGCCAGCCCGAACCACACGCCCAGCCGATGCCGCGCGTCGAACAGCGCCCAGTGCGCGCCGACCAGCAACCAAAGGCCCGCGAGCGCCACCACCAGGCCCGGCGCGAACCACCGTCCCAGCCGCTCGCGATAGACCCACCAGCCGACCAGCGCCATCAGGAACACCTGGAAGTTGGTCAGCAACGTAGCCACGCCGGGCCCGACCCAGAGGATGGAGCGGTGCCAGAAGACCAGGTCCAGCGAGAACCCCAGCGCCGGCAGCAAGGCCAGCCCGAGGTCGCGCCAGCCGATGCGCACCCAGCGCCGCGTCAGCGCCACCCAGCCGAGCAGCATCGCGCCGCCGAACAGCATGCGATAGAAGGCCGAGACCGTCGGGGCCACCTGCGCCAGCACCACGAAGATGCTGGTGGTGGACAGCAACATCGCGCCGAGCGCCATGCGGCCGACCGCCGCCGGCGGCGCCGCTGGCACCGCGGTCGCGGGAGCCTGTGCGGTCACGGCGTGTCGGTCGCCAGCTGCGCGTCGCCGTCCCAGTCGTCGATCGACGCGCGCGCCTCGGCCAGTTGCGCTTCGATCCGACGCACCACCGCGTCGGCGGCTTCGGCGGAGGACTCGGGCACCATCACCGCGACATAGTCGAGCGCCGGCAACTGGCCCACCGCACCGGTCAGGTACTCGCCGGAGACGAACGCGGGAATCTCCTCGCGTTCCAGCGCATCCTTCACCAGATGGGCGTCGATCAGGCTTTCGGCTCGATAGGCGATGCGCATGCTGCCACGCTACTGCGCGCCCCGTGGGGCGGCAAGCCCTGCTGCCTGCCAGGCTATCGCCGGAACCGCACGTAGGCGCGCTTGGCCAGGTAGAGCAGGTGACCGGTCAAGCCGCGGTCCTGCGCCTGGCGCAACGCGGTGTTTTCCGCGTAGAGCATGCGGATGTGTGCGTCGCGCAAGTCCAGCAGCTGCCGGATCTCGGCCACGTCGCCACGCGAGAGCGTGCGCCCCTCGTCGATGTGGCCAGGAAGCTGGCGGTTGACGTAGTAGGTGGTGTGCCGCGGCGCGGTTTCCTGCGCGGGCCGGTCCTTCGTGTAGAAGTAGAGCGCGATCGACCGGCGCGTCAGGTCCTCGCGCTGCGGCGGCAGCCGGATCGGATCGAACGCATGCCAGGAGCGCTCGGAGGTCTCGAAAATCACGCAGCGGTTGAACAGCGGCGCCACCGAGCGTGTCGGCCGGGCATCGGCGTGGGGGTCGCGGAACAGCTCCAGGCAACCGCCCCATTCCGCTTCCCATTCCGGGTTGAGATAGACGATCAGGTTGAGCCGCCGGTGCCAGCGCTCGCTGGGATGGAAGTTGAAGTCCACGTGCGGATCGAGCGCCATCCCGTTGCGGTTCTCGTGGGTGCCGCCGCCGAGGTACCAAGGGTCATACATCAGCCCGTCGATACCCGTGATTTCGCCCACCGCCTTCAGGAATTCCGGGCTCTTGATCGCGTCGTCCAGGCGCTGGTAGGCCGGCCCGACGCCGCGGATGCGATCGAGCGTCGACTTGCCGCCGGGCGTACCGTCGTCGCCGACGCTGTTGCCACGTTCGAAGGCGGGGAACGATGCCAGCAGTTCCCTGGCGAAGGTCGGGTCCAGGAAATTCTCGATCACCACGTGCGGGAAGGGCGCCGCCGAGATGAACTCCGCACGGTGGTCCGCAGCGGTTTCGAGGACGCGCGGATCGAGGATGGACAGGCCGGCTGCAGGCATCGGGCGTTTCGATGGAAGGGAATCGGTCGATTGTAGCGGGCGGGCCCGGCCGTGACGCCCTGCCGCACCATCCGCGGGGAGATGCGCAACTCAGGGTAAACTCCCCTGTTTCCGCCCGTACCTGCCCGAGCCGCACCGATGTCCAGCGAGAACACCGCCGCCGAACCCGCCAGCCACGACAACACGCCGCGGACCGACGTGCAGCGGGATTTCGTGCGCCAGATCATTCGCGAGTACCTCGCCAGCGGCAAGCACACCGCGATCCGCACACGCTTCCCGCCCGAGCCCAACGGCTACCTGCACATCGGCCATGCCAAGGCGATCTGCCTGAATTTCGGCATCGCGCGCGAGTTCGGCGGCTGGTGCAACCTGCGCCTGGACGACACCAACCCCGGCAAGGAAGACCCCGAGTTCGTCGCCGGCATCAAGGACGACGTGCGCTGGCTGGGCTATGAGTGGCACGACCTGCGCCACGCGTCGGATTACTTCGACGTGTTCTACCGCGCCGCGCTCAAGCTGATCGAGGACGGCAAGGCCTATGTCGACGACCTTTCCGCCGATGAGGTGCGCGAGTACCGCGGCACGTTGACCGAGCCGGGCCGCAACTCGCCGTATCGCGAGCGTTCGATCGAGGAGAACCTCGACCTGTTCCGGCGCATGCGCGCGGGCGAGTTCGCCGACGGCAGCAAGACGCTGCGCGCGAAGATCGACATGGCCTCGGGCAACATCAACCTGCGCGACCCGGCGCTCTACCGTATCCGCAAGGTTGCGCACCAGAACACCGGCGACGCCTGGCCGATCTACCCGATGTACGACTTCGCCCACGCGCTGTCCGACGCGATGGAAGGCATCACCCACTCGCTGTGCACGCTGGAGTTCGAGGACCACCGCCCGCTCTACGACTGGTGCGTGGACAACGTCGACCTGACCGCGCATCCGCAGCTGTGGCAGTCGGTCGTCGACGCCGGGCTCGAGGCCAAACCCGCCAAGCCGCGCCAGATCGAGTTCTCGCGCCTGAACCTGTCCTACTGCATCACCAGCAAGCGCAAGCTCGCGCAGCTGGTGAACGAAGGCCTGGTCGACGGCTGGGACGACCCGCGCATGAACACCCTGCGCGGCCTGCGCCGCCGCGGCTTCACGCCGGCCGGCCTGCGTCTGCTGATCGAGCGCCTCGGCATCAGCAAGCAGAACAGCGTGATCGACTACGCGATCCTCGAGAACTGCGTGCGCGAGGACCTGGACGCGACCGCGCCGCGTCGCATGGCCGTGCTCGACCCGCTCAAGCTGACCATCACCAACCTGCCCGGCAACCACGAGGAAACCTTGCGGTTCGCCAACCATCCGAAGGACGAGGGCTTCGGCACGCGCGAGGTGCCGTTCGCCAGCACCGTGTGGATCGAGCGCGAGGATTTCGCCGAAGTCCCGCCGAAGGGCTTCAAGCGCCTCGTCCCTGGTGGCGAGGTGCGCCTGCGCGGCGTGGGTATCGTCAAGTGCGAGGAAGTGGTCAAGGACGCCGCCGGCGACGTCATCGAGCTACTTTGCACGCTCGACCCGGAGACGCGCGCCGGCCTGCCGGGCGCCGACCGCAAGGTCAAGGGCACCATCCACTGGGTCAGCGCGCGCCACGCGGTCGCCGCCGAGGTGCGCATGTACGACCGCCTGTTCGACGCGGCGGCGCCGGACGACGAGAGCGATGGCAAGAGCTGGATCGAGCACATCAACCCGGACGCCAAGCGCATCGGCCGCGGCTGGCTCGAACCGGCGGCGGCGAACGCCGAACCGGAACAGCGCTTCCAATTCGAGCGGCTGGGCTACTTCGTCGCCGACCGCCTCGACCATCGCCCGGACGCGCCGGTGTTCAACCGCACGGTGACGCTGCGCGACACCTGGGCCAAGCAGGCCTGACGTGCTGCTGCCGCTGCAACTGCATCTCACCCTGCCGCCCTGGGTCGGCGAAGTCGCGGATACGGGCCGGCGCTACCTCACCGATGAGGAACGCGTGGGCCTGGCGATCGAACTGGCGCGCCAGAACGTCAAGCGCAGCCACGGCGGACCGTTCGGCGCGGCAGTGTTCCACGAGGACGGCCGCCTGGTTTCCGCCGGCATCAACCGCGTCGTGCCGCAGACCTGTTCGGTGGCGCACGCGGAAATGATGGCCTACATGCTGGCCCAGCAGCGCCTGTCGAGCTTTCGCCTCAACGCGGGCGACAACGGCCGCTTCATCCTGGCCACCAGCGCGCAGCCGTGCTGCCAGTGCTATGGCGCCACCGTCTGGGCCGGCATCGACGAGCTTCTGATCGGGGCACGCGCCGAGGACGTCGAGTCGCTCACCACCTTCGACGAAGGCCCGCTGCCGGCCGACTGGATCAGCCAGCTCGAACGCCGCGGCGTCGCCGTGCGCCGCGACATCCTGCGCGAGCAGGCCCGCACGGTGCTCGCCGAGTACGGCCAGGGCGGAGCGCACTATTGAGCCGGCTGCGCGCCGCCTTGCCGTTGCTGCTGCTGGTGGTCGCCGGCGTGGTCCTGTTCGCCTCGGGCGCGCTGGACCGGCTCAATCCCGAGCAACTGGTCGCGCACCAGGGTGAACTGCACGCCCAGATCGCGAGCCACCCCTGGCTCAGCCGGCTGGCCTACATCGGCCTGCTGACGCTGGCCATGGCGACCGGCATCCCCGGCACGGTCATCATCATTTTCGCCGGCGGGTTTGCCTTCGGCGTGGTCGAGGGCACCACCTGGTCGTCGATCGGCCTGACCCTCGGTTCGCTCATCCTGTTCCTGGCCAGCCGCTACGCGTTCGGCGCGGGTAGCCGCCATCCGCCGGCGCTGGTGGCGCGACTGCATCATGGCTTCGAGCAGCACCCCGTGAGCTACACGCTGTTCCTGCGCTTCGTGCCGGTCGCGCCGTTCGGCCTGATCACCGTCTGCCTCGCGTGGCTGCGCTGCCCGATGTGGCTGTTCCTCGGCACCACGTGGCTGGGTGGAACCGTGGCGCTGATCTTCGAAACCTCGATCGGCGCTGGCCTGGGCCACGCGCTGAGGCAAAGCGACCGGATCGGCTTCGGGCTGTTCATGCATCGCGAAGTGCTGCTGCCGCTGGGCGCGATCGCCCTGCTTGCACTGGTGCCGCTGCTGATCGGCCGCCTCACGCGCCACTGGCGCCAGCCGGAAGGCTAGACGCCAGCGCGACCACGGATGGCGGTCGCGCCCGAGGGCGCTCCTACACGGCGTTGGTGACTCGCTCGTCCAGCAGGGCAGGCAGGGCGTCCATCGAAGTGAACACGCGATGCGCGCCGACCTCGCGCAGGCGCACGGCCGGTGTCCGGGCGGCGAACCCCAGCACGCGCATGCCCGCCGCCACGCCGGCGGCGACGCCGGCCGGCGAATCCTCGACCACCACGCAGGCCGCGGGCGCCACGCCCATCCGGCCAGCGGCATGCAGGAACAGGTCCGGCGCCGGCTTGCCGCGCGCCACGTGAGCCGCGCTGAACAGGCGGCCTTCGAAGCGAGGCAGCAGGCCGACCCGGCCCAGGCTGAAACGCATCTTGTCCGGACCGCCGTTGGAGGCGACGCAGTACGGCAGCGCGAGCCCGTCGAGCACCTGCACTACGCCCGGGACCGGCGCGAGTTCTGCCGCCAACGCATCGAACAGCTGCCGGTCGTGTTCGGCCTCGAAGTCGTCCGGCAACGGTCCTCCCAGTCGCTCGACGACGAGCGCAAGGCAATGCGCCATCGTGCGCCCGAGGAACAGCTCGTCCATCTGCGCGTCGTCCAGAACCAGCCCCTGCCCGGCGAGCATCCGCCCGAACACGCGGTTGGCGATCGCTTCGCTGTCCACCAGCACGCCGTCGCAGTCGAAGATCACCAGGCCGGGCGGAGCGGCGTTCATTCGAAGACCGGTTCGCAGCGCACATCGCAGCGCACGGAATGGGCCAGGTAGCAGGTGTCGTGCGCCTGGTGGTGCAGCTGCTCGACCTGTTCGCGGCTGGGCAGGGCGTCGCCGGAAAAATCCACGCGCGGACGCAACAGCACGTCGCGCATGACGGTGCGCCCCTGGTCGTCACGGCCCATGGTGCCGGTCGCCGCATCGCGATAGCTGTCCACACGGAAGCCCTGGCGCGCCGCCAGGCTGAGGAACCACAACATGTGGCAGCTCGCCAGCGAGGCGACGAACGCCTCCTCCGGGTCCACCGCGGACGGGTCGGACATCGGCGACGGCACCACGTCCGGCGAGGAGGACATCGGAAGCTGTTCCCCGCCATCGAAGCGCGCCATGTGCCGGCGGCTGTAGCGGTTGTCCAGGAAAGGCTGGTCCTCGCGGATCCAGGTCAGCTCGGCAGTGTGCTTGATCATGTCATGCCCTCTGGTTGCACTGCCCGGGCCCTTGCGGGAGCGCATCTGTGCTCGACCGTCATGATCCCGGTCGCGCACGGGTGCACTCCTGCAGGGGCGTCAGCTGCGCTTGCGGAAATACAGCCACGCCCCGAGCGCCAGCACTGCCGCGGGCAGCAGGTTGGCCGGCAGCGGCGGCACGCCGTAGATGGTGGCGAAGTTCACCAGCGCCTTCTGCAGGAAGTACCAGCCGATCGCCAGCAGGATGCCTACGAAGATGCGCTTGCCCAGCCCGCCGGAGCGCAGTGCGCCGAAGGCGAACGGCATCGCGCACAACACCAGCACCAGCACGTTGAGCGGATACAGCACGCGGCCCCAGAAGGTCACTGCGTAGACGCCCGGGCTCTGCCCGTTGCGCTCGAGGTAGCTCATGTTGCGATAGAGGTCGCGCATCGGCAGGTACTGCGGCTGGGTCACCGACTGTTCGAGCACGCGCGGGTTGAGCTGCGAGTCCCAGCGCTCGCTGGCGCGGGTGGTCGTGTGCGTGCCGTTGGCGCCGAGGGTGGTGGTGCGCACGCCCTTGAGGACCCACTGCCGACCGTCGTTCTCTGCCGATTGCGCCCAGTCGAAACGGTTGATCTGGCCATCCGGCGTCAGCGTGAACACGCGCACGTCCGCCAGCTGCACCACGTTGTGGCCCTCCACCTGCTTGATGAGCGTGGCCTTGGCGTTGACGATGCGCTTGCCGTCGCGCGCCCACAGGCCGGTGCTGCCGGACAGGCCCAGGTGGTTGGCCTTCATGCGCAGCTGGATGGCCTGCGCCTTCTGGTCGCCCCACGGCGCGGCGGTCTCGCCCAGGATGGTCACGCCCACGATCAGCACGGCCACCACGCCTGCCGCCGAGGCGGCGATGCGCAGCCGCGACATGCCGGCGGCGCGCAGCGCGGTCAGCTCGCCGTTGCCGGCGAGGTTGCCGAGCCCCATCAGGCCGCCAATCACCGCGGCGAAGATGAAGTACTCGTACAGCCGCCGCGGCACGGTGACCAGCACGTAGCTGACCGCGTCGAACGTGGTGAACCCGTTGCGCCCCACGAATCCGAGCTGGCGCAGCAGCTGAGTCACCACGTCGAAGCCGGTCAACACCAGCCAGGTGGTCAGCAGCGAACCAAGAACGGTGAGGCCGACCAGCCGGTCGACCCGCTTGATCGTCCAGCCCATCACGCCACCGCCTTGCGCGGGCCGCGCGGCTTGCTGGGAGCGTGCTGCTTCCAGAACAGCCACCCCGCCAGCGCCAGCGCCAGCAGGTGCACCAGCAGCAGCGGCATCGAATTGGCCCAATGTCCCTTGCCGATCTGCGCGCGTCCGAGCGCCAGCAACAGGTAGTAGAAGTAGAAGCCCAGCAGCGCCAGCAGGATGCGCCCGTAGCGCGGTTCGCGCGGGCTCTGTCGCGACAGCGGCAGGGCCAGCATCAGCAGCACGAACGCCATCGGGGGCGCATGGATGCGCCAGGCGAACTCGGCGCGCGCGTCGGGCGACGGCGAGGTGGCCAGCGCCCAGGTGCCCTGGGAGTGGGCGGGATCCTCTTCGTCATCGGCCTTCACGTCGGAGAGCGCCACGTCGTTGCGCGCGTACTGCATGCGCCACCAGTCGTCGCGACCGAGCGGAATCTTGTATTGCCAGCCGTTGCGCAGCGCCATGAAGCGGCCCTCGCCACTGCTCTCCTGGTACAGCTGACCGCCCGCGGCGGTGACCACCTTGAGTTGGCGGACCCCGTCGCTGTCCTCGCTCTCGGTGGCGACGAAGGTCTTGCCCAGCACGCTGCCGTCGCGACTCAGGCGGTCGACGAAGATGATGCCGCCCTTGCCCGGCAGTTCGGTAAAGCGGCCGGCATCCAGGCCGGCGGCGATCACCGAACGATTGGCCTCGGCCACCAGCGCATCGGCGGTGCGCACGGCCCATGGTCCGAGCCACAGCGACACCACGCCGGTGACCAGCACGATGATGCCGGCCAGGATCGCCACCGGCTTGAGCAGGCCGCGCGGCCCCATGCCGGAGGAAGCCAGCACGTGCATCTCGCTTTCGCGGTACATGCGTCCCAGCGCCATCATCACGCCGAGGAAGCCGGCCAGTGGCAGCAGGTTGGTCAGGCCATCGAGCGTGCGCAGGCCCAGCACCGGGAACATCACGCTGGCGGGGAAGCTTCCGCCCGCCACCTGCTGCAGGACCTTGGCGAAGGTGGTGCCGGTGATGATCGCGACCAGCACGATGGCCGTGGCCGCCACGGTCTGGGCCAGCTCGCGCAGGAAGTATCGGTCGAGGATGCTCAGCATGCGATAGGATTGAAGGTCTCGCACCGCAGGCCGGCGCTAAAGCGCCAAGTCTAGCCGGTCCGCACCTTTCCCGACTCGCAGGACCCACTTCATGACGCTTCAGTTCAGTCTGGTCGCCGCCAGCACCTCGCCCGAAACCGTCGATACGCCCTGCCTGGTGGTGGGCGTCTACGAGAACGGTTTGCTGACCAGCGCCGCCGCCCGCGTGGACGGCGCCGCCGAGGGCGCGATCAAGCGCCAGGTCGAGAGCGGCGACGTCAACGGCAAGGCCGGCAGCGTCAGCGTGCTGTTCGCGCCGGCCGGCGTGGCCGCCCGTCGCGTGCTGGTGGTGGGCCTGGGCGCGCAGAAGAGCTTCGACGCGGCGCGCTTCCAGAAAGTGAACCTCGAGGCGGTCCGCGCGCTGGGCAAGCTCCCGGTCGATTCGGCCGTGTCGTTCCTGACCGAGGTCGAGGTGCCCGGCCGCGACGCCGCCTGGCGCGTGCGCATCGCGGCGCTGGCCGCCGACCACGCGGCCTACCGCTACACCGCCACCTTCAAGCCGCGCGAGAAGAGCGCGCAGCCGGAGCTGAAGTCGGTCGCCTTCGCCGCCGGCGACGAGGCGCAGTCAGGCCTCGACCAGGCGGTGGCCATTGCCGAGGGCGTGCGCTTCGCCCGCGAACTGGCCAACCTGCCGCCGAACATCTGCACGCCCTCCTACATCGCCGCGCGCGCGCAGGCGTTCGCCGAGGCCAGCGAGGGCGTCAGTTGCCGCGTGCTCGACCACGAGGAAATGGAAAAGCTCGGCTTCGGGTCGCTGCTGGCGGTCGGCCGCGGCTCGACGAACAAGCCGCGACTGATCGCGCTGGAGTACAAGGGCGGCACCGCGGGCGACAAGCCCTACGCGTTCGTCGGCAAGGGCATCACCTTCGATTCGGGCGGCCTCAGCCTCAAGCCGGGCGCCGGCATGGAAGAGATGAAGTTCGACATGGGCGGCGCGGCCGGCGTGCTGGGCGCGTTCGTCGCCGCGGTCAACATGGGGCTCAAGCTCAACCTGGTCTGCGTGGTGCCCTCGGCCGAGAACATGCCCGACGGCGACAGCTACCGTCCCAGCGACGTGCTCACCAGCCTCTCGGGCCTGACCATCGAGGTGCTCAACACCGACGCCGAGGGTCGCCTGATCCTGTGCGACGCGCTGACCTGGACGGCACAGACCTACCAGCCCAAGGCCATTGTCGATGCCGCCACGCTCACCGGCGCGTGCGTCGTGGCGCTGGGCAAGCACGCCACCGGCCTGATGAGCAAGCACGACGACCTGGCCGCCGAGTTGCTGGATGCCGGCGAGCAGACGCTCGACCGCGCCTGGCGCCTGCCGCTGTGGGACGACTACCAGGTGCAACTGGAATCGGGTTTCGCCGACGTGGCCAACATCGGCGGCAAGAGCGCCGGCGCGATCACCGCCGCCTGCTTCCTGTCGCGCTTCACCGAAGGCCAGCGCTGGGCGCACCTGGACATCGCCGGCACCGCATGGGACGAGGGCCGCAAGGGCCTGGCCACCGGTCGCCCGGTGCCGCTGCTGGCGCAGTGGCTGATCGATCGCGCCGGCTGACCGCCGCCGGCGCCGCACTCGCGGCGCCGGCCTTCCAAACATCCTGCCGAGTCGACCATGCCCCGCGCCGACTTCTACCTGATCGACAAACCGCGCTTCCGCGAGCAGCCTCTGCTGCTGGTGTGCGAACTGGCGCGACGCGCCTATGCGGCGCAGCAGCCGACCCTGATCCTCACCCGCGATTTCGAGCAGGCCGAGGCGGTCGACGAACTGCTGTGGGACTTCGACAGCGACGCCTATATCCCGCACCAGCTGGCCGGCGACGACGACGACGCGCACACCGCCGTGCTGATCGTGCCGCCCGGCATCGACACCGCCGACCGCCCGCTGCTGATCAACCTGCGCGACGCCTGCCCGAACGGCCGCTTCGAGCGCGTGCTGGAAGTCGTGGCCGCCGACGAAGCCGAGCGCACCGGCTCGCGCGAACGCTGGCGCGAGTACCACCAACGCGGCTTCCAGCTCGCCAAGTTCGACATGTAGGCGCGCGCTCCGCCAGGAGCGTCAGGCACGTCGGCACCTTTGCCTCCCGCAGCGCACCTGCGCGCGACCGGCGGACCCGCTGTTTGCGCATACCCCGGTCGCGCACGGGTGCGCTCCTGCAGGGACCGCGAAGCCTGGTGGGTCCGCACCGCGCCGGCCCAAGCGGTATGCTCTTGGCCATCTTCGGACAGGGGCCGGACGATGGATCACGGGATCGAGGAAGCGCAGGCGGTGCCGTCGGTCGTGGCCGGCCGCGCACGCGGCGGGCGCGCCACGCAACAGGACGCCTGCATCTGCCTGCATGACCCGGCCACCGATACGCGGTTGCTGGTGCTGGCCGACGGCATGGGCGGCGATGGCGCCGGCGAGCTGGCGTCCGCGGGCGTCATCGAGGCCACCCGCCGGCTGTGGCAGCAAGGCCTTTGGCGCGAACAACCCGGCCCGCTGTTCCTGGAATCGCTTTGCCAGTCCGCCCACGCCGAGCTGCGCCGGCGCGGCGAGGGACTGATCGGCGCCGAACCGCACTCGACGGTCGTCATGCTGCTGATCCGCGGACGCCGCGCCTGCTGGGCACACGTGGGCGACAGCCGGCTCTACCGCTTCCAGCGGGGACATTTCCTCGGCCGCACCGAGGACCACAGCGTGGTGCAGCTGAAGGTGGCCCGCGGCGAACTCGAGGCCGAGGCGATGGGCGAGGACATCGACCAGCACATGCTGCTGCGCGGGCTGGGCGGGCCGCATCCGCCCCAGGTCGAGCACGGCCTGGCCGCCTTGCGTTTGGGCCAGTCCTTCGCGCTGTGCAGCGACGGCGTGTGGGAGCGTCTGTCGACCGAGGAGCTCGCCCGGCTCGCCCGCCGGCGCAACCAGCGCGAGGCGCTGCACGAAGCGCTGGGACAGGCGGTGGAGCGCGGTGGCGAGGACGGCGACAATGTCTCCTTGATCTTCGCCCGGATAGGCTGGATGCAATGGTTGCGCGCCCGCAGTCGCGGACTGTGGAAGCGCCTTGCCCGCCGCCGCATGGCGGGCGACTTGGGTATCGGACAGGTATGAGGCAATCGGTGCAGAACACGGATTACGCGCGCAATGTCGCGCAGGGCCAGCGACTGGGGCTGCTGGTGCTGGTCGGCTTGTTGGCGATCGGGCTGGGCGGCTGCGCCCAGTTGCAGCAACTGAAGGCGCGCATGACCGGCCACAACAAGCCGGCGGTAACGGTGACGCCGGCGCCGGCCGCGGCGCCGGTTCGCACGCCGGCGGACGAGGCGCCGCCGCCCTCGCTCGCTTCCATCATCAATGACCAGCTGCAATCGGGCCACTATGCCGAGGGCGAGCGGCAGCTGCGCCGCTACCTGCAGGTCTACCCGGATGATCGCGCGGCCCAGTCGGTATTGCGCCAGCTCACCGTCGATCCGGAAGAGGCGCTGGGACACGCCTCGCGCCCGTACGTGGTGCGTCCGGGTGATTCCTACAGCACGCTGGCCGCCCGCTTCCTGGGGGACGGCGGACGGTTCCTGATCCTGGCGCGTTACAACGATTCGGCCGATCCGTCGATGCTGCGCGTGGGCCAGACGCTGCGCGTGCCCGCCTCGCGCCTGGCCGCCGGCACGCGACCGGAAGGCCCGGTGCAGGCCCCCGATGCCACGGCTGCAGCGCCATCTTCCGGCGACGATTCCGGCACGGCCAGGGCGCGCCACCTGCAGGACGAAAGCCTCGCGCTGCTGCACAAGGGCCAGCACAGCCAGGCGCTGGAACGGATGGACCAGGCGCTGGACGTCGACCCGCGATTGCCGCCTTCCGGCGCGGACGCCAAGGCGCTGCGCAAGCAGCTGGTGTCGGTCTATCACCAGCGCGCGATCGTGCTGTACCGCGACCAGCAACTGGACCAGGCGATCTCGCTCTGGAACCGCGTGCTGGCGATCGAGCCGGATTTCGAGCCGGCGACGGTGTACCGCGCGCGGGCGCTGGAGCTCAAGCAGCGGTTGAAGCAGTACTGAGGGAATGCCGGATGGCGGGGGCGCCCATCCCGCTCCGGCGCCCGGCAAGCCCGCCGCTAATGCCGCGTCGCCTCGTCCTCCATCCGCTGCTCGGTGGGCATGATCCGGGTGGGTAGTTCAAGCGGGACCGTCGGTTTGGAAGTGGGCCGGCGCGGTCGTCGCTCGCGTGCCTGCAGGGCATTGCACATCAGGTTGAAGGCGGTGAACAGGCGGCCAAGTTCGTCGTGGCGCACCAGCCGGATGCGGTGGCCGAAATCGCCGCGGCCGACCCGCAACATCGCCTCGCCGAGCACGTCCAGCAAACCGAGCAGGCGGCGGAACAACCAGTAGGCGGCACCGGTCACCGCCGCCAGCGTCACCAGCAGCACGGCCACGATGGCTTTGAGCGTGGTCTTCTGCGCGGCGCGCAGCGGCGCGTCGCTGATGCCCAGGCGCAATTGGCCGACCTTGGCGGTCTGGTAGTTGACCGGCACGTCGAACACGAGCATTTCGCCGGAGTCGTCGCCGTCGGGCAGGCGCACGCGGTAGCTGGCGATGTCGGCCGCACCCGGCAGGAACTCCTCGTTGGTGCGCTCCGGCAGCGGCTTGTCCTGTTCGTCCGCGCGGGTGCTGGCGATCACTTCGCCGTAGCGGTTGGCCACGGCCAGGTAATAGATCTGCTTGTTGCGCGCGATGTCCTGCACCAGCGCGCGCGTGGCGGCGCGGTCGTCCAGCAGCAGGTTCTCCGCCGCCTCGCTGGCGACCATCCGGCCAAGCGACCGTCCATAGTCCTGCGCCAGGCCGGTAACCGCGGCGTTCTGCCGGGTGTAGATCGCGGCCAGGCCGATCAGAAGCGTCAGGCTCAATACCGCGGCCAGGATGCCGGCCCAACGCAGGCGCAGCGAGATCAGCCGCGTGGCGATCGGCTTCGCGTGCAGGCGCTCGTACTCGCGCAGGGCCAGGCGCAGGTCGTCGACCAGCTCGGCGCCGCGCTGGTAGCGGTCCTGCGGCGCGGGCGCGAGCAGCGTCTGCACGATGTCCAGCAGGATCGAGGGCGTGAACGGGTCGCGCAGTTGCAGCGTGGGCTGCGGCACGCGCTGGCGCTCGGCCTGCAGGCGCCGGACGTCGCCGGTTTCCTCCCACGGCAGCTTGCCGCTCAGCAGCCAGAACAGCACCACGCCCAGCGAGAACAGGTCGCTGCGCGCGTCGGTACGTTCGCCGGACAGATGCTCCGGCGCCATGTAGGCGGGCGTGCCGCCGACCTCCCGGCGCGGCCCGCCGGGACTGCGCGGGTCGCGCCGCTCGGCGATGCCGAAGTCGCTCACCTTGGCATGCTGCCAACCGTCGGAGAGCATGATGTTCTCCGGCTTGATGTCCTGATGGACCACCCCTTGCGCGTGCGCGTAATCAAGCGCGCCCGCGATCTGCTCGACCAGGCCCAGGATCACCGGCAACGCAGGAAAGCCCTCGCGCGCCACCCGGCTGGCCAGGGTGTCGCCCGAAAGCCGCTCCATCGCGATGTACGGGCGGCCGTCCTCCATCTCGCCCACGTCGAACAGGGTGACGATGTGCGGATGGGTCAGGTGGCCGACCGCGCGCGCCTCGGTGACGAAGCGCGCGCGATAGACCGGATCGGCCGCCACCGCGTTGCGCAGGCATTTGATCGCGACCTGGCGCTCGATTTCCGGATCGAAACCGGCGTAGACCACCGCCATCGCGCCGGCGCCGAGCACGCCCTCGATACGGTAGCGTCCCACCGTCGGCGGGACGGTCCGTTCCTCGGCGACTGGAGTCAGGCCAGCCACCATGCCGCCACTCCCATCGCCACCAGCGCCACGGCGCCGAGCGCCAGCCAGGCGTGCCGGGCCGCAGCCCCTGCACCACGTTCGCGGGTGAGGAAGGTGAATTCCATCTGCCCGAAGCGGACGCGGTCGCCGTGGCGCAGGGTCGCCTCGTGGACGCGCTTGCCGTTCACGAAGGTGCCGTTGGTCGACAGTGTGTTCATGACCACGTAGTGGTTTTGCTGGTTCATGATCCAGGCATGCGAGGCCGACACGCTCAGGTCGTCCAGCACGATGTCGTTGTCGCCGCGCCGGCCGATCGTCTGCCGGCCCGAGCGCAGGGAGATGCGCTGGCCCTGGAGCGCGCCGGTGGCACCCTCCAGCACCGGGGCGGCGGCGCTGGCGCGGCCGAGCAGGACGGGCGCGGCCTCACGGGCGACCTGGCGCAGTTCCTCGGCGGAGAACAGCCGGGTTCCCTGCGGTCCAGACGATCGCTTGCTGCGGGAAAGAACGGGTGTCTGGCCAGGGCTTTCCATCGATATGCCTCGGTGGGATATCCGCGCACTATAACCAAGCGTCTGTCATCAAGGCATCGGGACGCTCGCACCGCACCCTTGGCAACCCTTGGGGAGCGGCGACGTTCATACAGCCAGTCCGGCCACGGCGACGCGTCACGCTCTGCCTCCGCACTCCATCAGCGCAATCCAGGGCGTCCATGAAGCGTATTCCCGCTTGAAGACGCGGCGAACCTGTGCGGCAGCGCGTGAATTCGGCGTATAGGCCGGTCACGCGGCTGCGGTGGGTTCCGGCCGCAGCGCGGGACTCCTACTCCGGCGCGTTGATCACCGCCAGGAAATCGCGGCCGTATCGCTTGAGCTTTGCCTCGCCCACGCCACTGACCTCCGCCAGCTCATCCTCGTTGGCGGGCATGGCGCGCAACATCGCCAGCAGCGTGGCGTCGTGGAACACCACGTAGGGCGGCACGCCCTGCTGTTTGGCCAGCCGGGTGCGCAGGCCGCGCAGGGCATCCCAGAGGGGTTGTTCGTAGGCTTCGATGCCCAGGCTTGCGCCGGTCACCAGCTGGCTGTCGCGGCGGCGGCGGGTGCTGCGCACGGGGCGTGCGTCCTCCCGCAGCAGCACCGGTTGGCCGCCGGTCAGCACGGCCCGGCTGGCGGTCGTGAGGCGCAGGGTGCCGTAGCCCTCGGCGTCGGCTTCCAGCAGCCCGGCGGCGAGCAGCTGACGGAACACCGAGCGCCAACCTTTCTCGTCCATGTCGGCACCGATGCCGAACGTGGTCAGGCTGTCATGGCCGAGCTGGCGCATGCGTTCGCCCTCGATGCCGCGCAGGATGTCGATCACATGCCCGGCGCCGAAACGCTGCCCGCTGCGATAGACCGCCGATAGCGCCTTCTGCGCAGGGACAGTGGCATCCCAGGTCTTCGGCGCCTCGATGCAGTTGTCGCAGTTGCCGCAGGGTCCCTCGTAGTCCTCGCCGAAGGCGCCAAGCAGTAGCTCGCGCCGGCAGCGGGTGGCCTCGGCGAAGGCGAGCAGGCCCTCGAGCTTCTGCCGTTCGATGCGCTTGCGTTCGTCGGCCGAGTCGGACTGGGCGATCATCTGGCTCATCGTCACCACGTCGGACAGGCCATAGAGCATCAGGGCTTCCGCCGGCAGGCCGTCGCGACCGCCGCGGCCGGTCTCCTGGTAGTAGCCCTCCATCGAGCGCGGCAGGTCCAGGTGCGCGACGAAGCGCACGTCCGGCTTGTCGATGCCCATGCCGAAGGCAACCGTGGCGACCATCACCACGCCATCCTCGCGCAGGAAGCGCTGCTGGTTGGCCGCGCGCACCCGCGCTTCCAGGCCCGCGTGGTACGGCAATGCCTCGATGCCGGCCTCGGCCAGCCATGCTGCGGTTTCGTCGACCTTCTTGCGGCTCAGCGCATAGACGATGCCGGCCTCGCCACGGTGGCCATCGAGGAACTGCATCAGCTGCGTGCGCGGATTGTGCTTGAGCGCCACGCGGTAGCGGATGTTCGGCCGGTCGAAGCTGGAGACGAACCGGTGCGCTTGGCCAAGCCCGAGCCGTTCGACGATTTCTTCCCGGGTGCGCTCGTCGGCGGTGGCGGTGAGCGCGATGCGCGGGATCTGCGCAAAGCGATCGGCCAGCACCGCCAATTCGCGGTACTCCGGACGGAAGTCGTGGCCCCACTGCGAGACGCAGTGCGCCTCGTCGATGGCGAACAACGCCACGTCGATCTGTTCGAGCAGGCCAAGGAAGCGCGACGTGAGCAGCCGCTCGGGCGCTACGTAAAGCAGTTTCAGGCCGCCGGCGAGCAAGCGCCGTTCGACCTCGCGCTGATCCTCGGGCGGCAGGCTGGAATTGAGGTAGGCCGCGGCCACGCCCGCCTCGCGCAAGGCGTCGACCTGGTCCTGCATCAGCGCGATCAGCGGCGAGACGACGATCGCCGTGCCCGGTCGCAGCAGTGCGGGAATCTGGTAACACAGCGACTTGCCGCCACCGGTGGGCATGAGTACCAGCGCGTCGCCGCCCTCGGCCACCGCGTGCACGATGGCCTGTTGCTGGCCGCGGAAGCTGGCGTAACCGAAGACGCTGTGGAGAAGATCGAGGGCGCGGGAGGACATCGGGTGAATGCTACCAAAGCGGCGTGTCGCGCCCGTCCGCGACACACGCCGGTAGCGGTAGGCAAAGCCGGATGCGGGTTGTAGGTCGCCGGCTGCGTGGGTGGGCTTCGGCCCACCGCGTCCCAGCCGTCACGGTGGACTGAAGCCCACCTACAACGTCATGCCCCAAAGCGCGCGGTCCAGGTCCGCATCCAGTCCAAAGCGCGACAGGGGCACGCGGCCATTGACCACGTCGATGCCCTCCGCGCGCAGCAACCGGCACTGCTCGCGGAAGCCGCGACTGCCCGGCGGCAACGCAATGTGCCCGCTCGCGCGCAGCACGCGATACCAGGGCAGCTCCATCCCCTCCGGCGTCTCGCCCAGCAGCTTGCCGACCAGCCGCGCGCGGCCCGGCAACCCGGCGCGGACGGCGATCGCACCATAGCTGGCGACGCGGCCACGCGGGATGGCGGCGATGGCGGCGTAGACGCGTGCGTGGCTTTCCTGCATGGCTCGTCACTTGGGCACGATGCGGCGGGAGGTTACCATCGGCGTCGCATCAAGGAGTCCGCCCATGCGCCATTTCGAAGCCGTGCGTTCCCACGTCGGCAGCCAGCACGCGCTGCGACAGAACGATCCGTACCTGATCAGCTTCGATCTGGCCCTGCCGCTCGGGCGCCACCAGGGCATCTACCTGGCCGAACTGGAGGACGAGGGCGGCCGTCGCTACCTGCGCCTGTCCACGCCGATCGGCCCATTGGCGGGCACCGATCCGCGCCGCTGCCTGCGCTTCAACTGGGAACAACGCACCGGCTTCCTCGCCGTGGCCGATCTGGACGGCTCGCCGTACCTGCACCTGTGCGAGAACCGTCCCTACGAATTCCTCGACGGCGGCGAGCTCGAGCGCCTGATCGGCGAACTCGGCCAGCTCGGCGACCAGCTGGAGCAGGTCATCGCCAGCGGCGGCGACAGCTTCTGACGCAAACGGTGCGCGGCTTTTCGTGAAGCCGCTGCCGGCGTGCTTTTCCGCCGGGAGCACCGGCCGCAAGCGCAGCTTCTACGAAAAAATCCCGGATCAGTGCGCGAACAACTGCGCGAGCCGCACGAAACCGTAGGCCAGCAACGCGGTGATCGGAAGGGTCAGGATCCAGGCCCACACCATGCGCTCGACCACCGACCAGCGGATCGCGTTGAAGCGCTTGGCCGCGCCCACGCCCATGATCGAGGCGGACACGTTGTGCGTGGTCGACACCGGGATGCCGAACGCCGAGGCGGTGAGGATCACGGCGGCGGAGCTTCCCTCGGCCGCGAAGCCGTTGATCGGATGCAGCTTGACCATCTTGTGGCCGAGCGTCTTGATGATGCGCCAGCCGCCACCGGCCGTACCCGCCGCCATGGTCAGCGCGCACACCACCGCGACCCACGCCGGCACGTTGAAGCCACCCTCGGCCGAGCCGGCGACGCGCAGGAACCCCAGCCAGTGCGGGAGGTGGTCCATCTGCCCCGCCGCGGTGCCGCCGGCCAGCGCCAGCGCGATGATGCCCATGCTCTTCTGCGCGTCGTTCATGCCATGGGCCAGCCCCATCGCGCTGGCCGAGACGATCTGCGCCTTGCCGAAGAAGGCGTTGACGAACGGCGTGCGGCCCAGCCGCTGCAGCCAGCCCTTGCGGTTGGCGAGCCAGGCGAACAGCGCATAGAGCGCGCCCATCAGCGCAAAGCCGATGACGAAGCCCATTACAGGAGAGACCACCATGGGCACGATCACCTTGGGGATCACGCCCTTGCCGGCCCACCAGCCGCCCTGGGACCAGATCACCGCGCCGAAGTTGTCGCCCGCCGCGGCGACCGCCGCGCCCACCAGCGCGCCGACCAGGGCATGGCTCGAACTGGACGGCAGCCCCCACCACCACGTGATCAGGTTCCACACCGTCGCGGCGAGCAGCGCGCAGATCAGCAATTGCGGGCCGGCGTCGACCACGTGCGTGTCGATCAGTCCAGCGGCGATGGTCTTGGCCACCGCGGTGCCCCACAGGGCGCCGATGAGGTTCGTCACTGCTGCCAGCAAGACCGCCTGGCCGGGGCTCAGCACCTTGGTCGCCACCACCGTGGCGATCGAGTTGGCGGTGTCGTGGAAGCCGTTGATGTAGGTGAAGGCGAGTGCGATCAGCACCACCGCGAAGACCAGGCCCAGGCTCATGCGCGCGGCCTCAGGAGTGCTTGAGCACGATCGAGTAGACGATGTTGCCGACGTCGCGGCACTTGTCGATCGCCTTTTCGATCAGCTCGAACAGGTCCTTGGCGAGCATCGCCTTCATCGCATCGCTGCCCTCGACGTAGAGCGAGCGGTAGGGCGCCAGCAGCATGCGATCGCCCTCCGATTCCAGCGCCTGCAGGCGATCCTGCAGTTTCCTCACCGGGTCGATGTGCAGGCCGCGGCGCAACTCGCCGATCATCTCGCTGACCACCGCAGTGGACTCCTCCAGCACGCAGGCGCGTTGGGCGAAATCCACGTCCGCCACGCGCTCGGCCACGATGGAGTAGCGCTCGGCGAATTTCTCCACCGTCTTGGGAATCTTGTACAGCGCCGAGTTCAGGGCCTCGATGTCTTCACGATCCAGCGCGGTGACGAAGGTGTTGACCAACGCCTCGCTGATCTGCGCGGCGAGCGCCTTTTCGCGGGCGCGGGCACCGGCGAAATCGGCCATGACCGGCGCGCGCTCCTTGTGGGCGAGCATCTGGTGCAGTGCCTTGGCGCTGCCATGCGCCGCCTCGGCGCTCTGCTCGAGCAGGCCGTAGAACTTGTCGCCCTTACCGAAAATCGTCTGCAATGAAAACATGCGCGTGCCTGGAAGCCGGAGTGAGGGGTCAAACAGGCGACATGTTACAGGAGCCACCGCGGCAACGGCTGACGCGGGCCTTCACCGGCCATGCACGCCCCACTGCGAGCTTGCCGGGCATCCCGTACACTGCGCACCCATGCGACCCCGAAGTCACCCGCCGCGATGCTGACCGATATCGCGCTCGTCATCCTTCTGTCGGTCTTCAACGGCTTCTTCGCCTTGTCGGAAATGGCGCTGATCGCCTCGCGCAAGAGCCGCCTCAAGCAGATGGCCCAAGGCAGCGGCCGTGCCCGCGTGGCGCTGCGCCACGCCGAGGCGCCGGAGCATTTCCTCTCGACCGTGCAGGTGGGCATCACGCTGGTGATGCTGGTCACCGGCGCCCTGGCCGGTGACCGGCTGGGCGAGCACCTGTCAACCTCGTTGCGGGGCACCCCGGCCGACTGGCTGACGCCCTACGCGCACATCCTGGGCGTCGTACTGAGCTTTGTGGTGATCTCCTACATCCAGGTGGTGATCGGCGAACTGCTGCCCAAGCGGCTGGCGCTGTCGGCACCCGAGCGCATCTCCAGCGTGGTCGCGGTGCCGATGCTGATCCTGGCGCGCATCACCGCGCCGTTCGTGTGGCTGGTCAACGTTTCCAGCGGCTTTCTGCTGCGCCTGTTCGGCGTGCGCCGGCAGGGCCAGGGACGGGTCACCGAAGAGGAAATCCGCCTGCTGGTCGCCGAGAGCGCCGAGCAGGGCGTGCTCGACGCGGATGAGCACAACATGGTCAATCGCGTGCTGCGCCTGGGCGACCGCACCGTCGACAGCGTGATGACCCCGCGCATGCGTATCGCTTGGCTGGACCAGACGGCCTCGAGCGAAGAGAACACCGCGGTGATGCGCGAGACGCCCTACTCGCGCTACCCGGTGTACCAGGGCGACGAGAGCGACGTGGTCGGCGTGCTGGAGGTCAAGAGCCTGATCGGCGGCATGACCGGTGACACGCCGGAACTTTTCCGCCAACTGGCCAAGCCGTTGTACGTGCCGGCCACGGCGCGCGCGATGGACCTGCTGGAGGAGTTCCGCGACGCCGAAACCCCGATGGCGCTGGTGGTGGACGAGTATGGCGACATCGAGGGTCTGGTCACGCTCAACGACCTGCTCGCGGCGGTCGTCGGCGCCAGCCAGCTCGGCCACGGCGGCAACGAAGAGCACCCGCCGATCGTGCCGCGCGAGGATGGCAGCTGGCTCGTCGACGGCTCGCTCTCCACCGAGGACCTGCGTGAACTGCTCCACGTCGAGCGCCTGCCCGGCGAAGAGGAGCACGAGTTCCGTACCGCCGCCGGCATGGTGATGACCGCGCTGGGACACATCCCGCAGGTGGGCGAGGTCTTCGCCTGGCGCGGTATCCGCTTCGAGGTGGTCGACCTCGATGGTGCGCGTATCGACAAGCTGCTGGTGACGCCGGCCCCGCGCATCGAGGCGGCCGACGACGAGCAGTAGCTGGCCGAACCTGCAACGGCGTCGGCCCCGTTCGGCCTTTCACGTTCCCCTTTGCTAGTCTCGGACCGATGTCTTCGTCCAAGTCCGCCAGCGTGAGCCCGTCCCTGCCGGCGCCACCGTTGCCCCGGCCGGGCCAGCGCTGGGCCCTGTTCCTCGACGTGGACGGTTGCCTGCTGGAATTCGCCGACGATCCGGCCGCGGTATTCGTTTCCCCCCGACTGCGCGCGCTCCTGCAGGCGCTGCACGACCGGCTCGATGGCGCGCTGGCGCTTGTCAGCGGGCGCGGCGTGAAAGATCTGGACCGGCTGTTCGACACGCCGGCCTGGGCGCTTGCCGGCCTTCACGGCTACGAGCTGCGCTACGGCGACGGTCGCCACCGCGAGCTCGCCGCCGATCCGGCCGACCAGGCGCGCATGCGCGCCGCGGTGCAGGCATTGGCCGATCGGCTCGATGGCGTGCAACTGGAAGACAAGCAGCACGCGATGGCGCTGCACTGCCGGCGCGATCCGGACCGCCTGCCGGCCCTGCGCGCGGCGGCCGAGGCGGTCGCCGCCGACCTGCCCGGTTACGAATTGCAGCCGGGCAACCTGGTGATGGAGTTCAAGCCGACCGGAATGGACAAGGGCCGTGCCGTGGACGAGCTGATGCAGCAGCCGCCGTTCGCCGGCCGCACCCCTGTGTACCTGGGCGATGACCTGACCGACGAGCACGCTTTCGACGCGGTCAACCGCGCTGGCGGCATGAGCGTGCGGGTCGGGGAACGCGAGCCCAGCCATGCCCGGTTCACGCTGCCTAGCCCGGCCGCCGTCCAGGCTTGGCTGGAGCGGGTGCGGGACGCACCCGGCCACGGACAAGACCTTGCACAGGGAGTACCGATCGATGCCGACAACGGCGGAGGACAACCACCCGACCGCCAGCCTTGAGCTGGACCTGACCGGCGCCTGTCGTACCACCGCGCCGCGGACCGCCCGCGCGCGCACCGGTGGCGCACGATGACGCGCACCGGCAAGAAGCCCGGCCGGCTGGTGGTGGTCTCCAACCGCGTCGCCATGCCAAAGCAGACGGCCACCGGCGGCCTCGCCTCGGCCATGCGCGCGGCGCTGCAGGAGCGCGGTGGACTGTGGTTCGGCTGGAGCGGCAAGCTCGCCACGCATACCGCCGAGGAACTGCACCGGCTCAGCGACGGCGCGATCGAGTACGTCACCATCGACCTCTCGCGCGCCGACCACGACGACTTCTACGCCGGCTTCGCCAATCGCACGCTGTGGCCGTTGTTCCACTACCGGCCCGACCTGGTCGATTACCAGCGCAGCCATCTGGAAGGCTATCTTCGGGTCAATGCGATCTTCGCCGACGAGCTGGTCAAGCTGCTCGAGCCGGACGACATCATATGGGTGCACGACTACCACCTGATCCCGCTGGCCGCGATGCTGCGCGAGCGCGGCGTGCGCAACCGCATCGGATTCTTCCTGCACACGCCGCTGCCGGCAGCCGCGCTGCTGATCGCGCTGCCCAAGCACCGCGAGCTGCTCGAAACGCTCGCCAGCTACGACCTGGTCGGCCTGCACACCGCGCGCGACCTGCGCGCGCTGGAGGATTACTTCCTACACGAGGTCGGCGGCGCGATGCGCCCGGGCGGCCGGCTGCGCGCGGCCAATGGTCGCCTGTTCCGCGCCGGCGTGTTCCCGATCAGCATCGATACCGCCGAGGTGGCCGACGTGGCGCGCAAGGCGATGGGCGAAGACGCGGTGCGCGAGTTCAAGCAGAGCCTGGACGGGCGCGACCTGGTCATCGGCGTCGACCGGCTGGACTACTCCAAGGGCCTGGCGCAGCGCTTCGAAGCCCTGGCCCACGTGCTCGAGCGCTCGCCCGCGCTGCACAGCCACGTCACCCTGCTGCAGATCGCCCCACCCTCGCGCGGCGCGGTGCCCGAATACCGCCTGATCCGTCGCGAGCTCGAGCGCATGGCCGGCCACATCAACGGCAAGTTCGCCACGCCCGAGTGGGTACCGATCCGCTACGTCAACCAGTCCTTTCCGCACAGCCTGCTGGCCGGCTACTACCGCGTGGCGCGGGTGGGCCTGGTCACGCCGTTACGCGACGGCATGAATCTGGTCGCCAAGGAATACGTGGCCAGCCAGGATCCGAAGAATCCGGGCGTGCTGGTGCTGTCGCGCTTCGCCGGTGCAGCCCAGGAGCTGACCGAGGCGCTGCTGGTCAATCCTGCCGATACGGTCGAGGTGGCCGATGCGCTGGAGCGTGCGCTGGCGATGCCCCTGCGCGAGCGGATCGCGCGGTGGCGGTCGATGATGGACGTGCTGCAGCGGCATGACCTGACCGCGTGGCGCATTGCCTTCCTGCATGCGTTGACGAGTTGATCGGGCGGGCTTGCGCTCCCGCTGCACTTTGGCAACCGCTCAACCGGGCCCTCGCAGGCCGGCCGGCACCCCTCCCGGGCGGAGAGGGGGGGCTGGATGCTTTGCCGCAGGCGCTTCCACGTCGGCACTTGCCCTGCGCCATGCACGAACGGCTGTCCGGGAGCGGCCAGGTGCTCCCGGACAGCCAGCCCAGCGCGGGCGGCTTTTGGCACGCGCGCCGAACAAGAAGTCCGTTCGCCCTGGGCGCCACATCTCCCAAGCGCCCCGCCCCGAGTTGTGCGACCCGCCCGCACACCCGCCCCCGATCCGATTACGCTAGCCCGGTTGCCCCAGGGAAGCCCGCCATGAAGTCACGCCTCGTCGTCCGACCGATCCTGCTGGCCCTGCTGTTCGCCGCCAGCGCCGCCCTGCCCGCCGCCAACGCGCCGCAGTCGGCTTACCCGAACTATCCCAGCGAAACGCCAGCGCATTTCACGCCCGCCACCGCGGGCTTCGACTACGAGCGGCGCGAAGTGATGATCCCGATGCGCGACGGCGTGAAGCTGCACACCGTGATCCTGGTGCCGAAGGGCGCAAAGCACGCCGGCATCCTGCTCACCCGCACGCCCTACGATGCCGATGCGCTGACCAGCCACACCATGAGCGGCCACCTGGCGCCGATGCTCCAGGGCTACGACAACGCCACCGACGTGATCGTCGAGGACGGTTACATCCGCGTGGTGCAGGACGTGCGCGGCAAGTACGGCTCCGAGGGCGACTTCGTGATGAACCGCCCGGTCCACGGGACGCTCAATCCGACGCCCGTGGACGACGCCACCGACACCTGGGACACCATCGACTGGCTGGTGAAGAACGTCCCCGAGTCCAACGGCAAGGTCGGCACGCTGGGCATCTCCTACGACGGCTTCGAGCCGCTGATGGCGCTGATCGACCCGCACCCGGCGCTCAAGGTGTCGGTGCCGATGAATCCGATGGTCGACGGCTGGATGGGCGACGACTGGTTCCACAACGGCGCCTTCCGCCAGCAGAACATGTCCTACATCTACGAGCAGGAAGCCAGCCGGGACAACGCCATCCGCTGGTGGACCAATTTCCACGACGAATACGACCTGTTCATGCACTACGGTTCGGCCGGCGCGATGGGCGAGGCGTACGGCATGGGCCAGCTGGGCTTCTGGAACAAGATCGTGGCGCACCCCGCCTATGACGCGTTCTGGTCCGACCAAGCGGTCGACAAGCTGTTGGCGAAGCAGCCGTTGAAGGTCCCGGTGATGCTGGTGCACGGCCTGTGGGACCAGGAGGACATCTACGGCGCAACGGCGGTGTACCGCGCGATCAAGCCCAAGGACACCGGCGGCGCCATGGTCAGGCTGGTGATGGGGCCGTGGTACCACGGGCAGCAGATCGACGAGGGCAGCGCGCTGGGCGCGATCCGCTTCGGCAGCGACACCGCGAAATACTTCCGCGAGCAGATCCTGCGGCCGTTCCTGGCGCAATACCTGAAGGACGGCGCGCCCGGGGCCGACATCGCGCCGGTCACCGCCTTCCAGACCGGCACCAACCGCTGGCAGCGCCTGGACCACTGGCCGCTGGCGTGCGCCAAGGGTTGCGCCACCACGAGCCGCGCACTGTATCTGGAGCCGGACCATGCGCTGGGCTTCGACGCGCCGGGCCAAGGCGCCGCCTATGACGAGTACATGTCCGACCCGGCGCATCCGGTGCCGTTCCGTGCCCGCCCGATCCAGCCGGTCGGGTACGACAATGGCCAGACCTGGCAGGAGTGGCTGGTGGACGACCAGCGCGAGGCATCCGGCCGCACCGACGTGCTGACCTACGTCTCCGAGCCACTGACCGCGCCGCTGACCATCGCCGGCGCGCCCGAGGTCCATCTGGTCGCCTCCACCAGCGGCACCGACAGCGACTGGGTGGTCAAGCTGATCGACGTCTATCCCGACCAGGTCGCCGAGCAGCCGCAGATGGGCGGCTACCAGCTGGCGGTGGCGATGGACATCTTCCGCGGCCGCTACCGCACCGGCTTCGACAAGCCGGCGCCGCTGGCCAGCAACCAGCCGCTGGACTACCGCTTCAGCCTGCCCAACGCCAACCACGTCTTCCTGCCCGGCCACCGGCTGATGGTGCAGGTGCAGTCGAGCTGGTTTCCGCTGTATGACCGAAACCCGCAGACCTACGTGGCGAACATCTTCAAGGCGAAGGCGGCCGATTACGTGAAGGCAACCCAGCGCGTGTACCACGCGCCGGGCAGGGCCAGTTTCATCGCGCTGCCGGTCGTGAGCCGCTGACGCGGGTCCTTCCCCCGCCACGCGGGGGAAGGATTCGGGTGGGAGCCGTACGGCGATCGCTCAGGCGTGCGCCAACTGTTCCTGGCCGCGATAGAAGCGGTGGTGCGCGAGATCCAGCAACGCAAGATCCTCGTGCGTGTCGCCATAGGCATAGATGTGCCCGAACCTCGCCAGGTCGTAATGGGCGCGTACCCGCCGGGCCT
Organism: Frateuria edaphi; assembly: GCF_021117405.1. Taxonomy (NCBI): domain Bacteria; kingdom Pseudomonadati; phylum Pseudomonadota; class Gammaproteobacteria; order Lysobacterales; family Rhodanobacteraceae; genus Frateuria; species Frateuria edaphi. Next base: position 550,938 of record NZ_CP088251.1, on the reverse strand, counting down.
TTTCCTCGTTCACGCACTGTGCGCCCAGGTATCGGCCGGTGAAGCGCCCATCGCGATGTTCCAGCGTGGAGCAGACCAGCGCCAGGCCGTGCCGGCGGCACCAGGGCGCGAGATAGACGTCCAGCCCGCCGGAAACCACCACCACGGTGTCGCCCTGCCGCTGGTGCCAATGGACGCGCGCCATCGCTTCCGGCCGCAGCAGCGGCGGAAGTGCCTCGTCGGCAAACGCCGCGCCGTGGGCCTGTACGCTCGCGAGCGCCACGCCGGCGAAGCCGACTCGCACCACGGCGGCGCGCACCGCCACGCCCGAGACCACGCCACACTTGTAGCCGGCGACCCAGGGAGCCAGCAGCAGCCTTCCCCACGCCTGCCGGCGCGCCGGTACGGCGCGATACATGAAGGCCGCCATGGTCTCGCGGGTGGTGATCGTTCCGTCGAAGTCGAACAGCGCAAGGTTCGCCACGCATCAGTCCTTTTTTGCGTCGGCGGATTCTAGCGCTGCTGCACGGGCAGCCTGGGCGATACGGATCAGCGTCGCGGTTTTCGCCCGGACGGCTGGACCGCCTCGGCGGCTACCTCGATCATCAGTTCGGGCCGGAACAATGCGTCGACCTTCACCAGCGTGCTGGTGGCCGGCGCGTCGGCGGGCAGGTAACGCGCCCGCACATCGCGCAACACGTCCAGGTGCGCAAGGTCGGTGACATACATGTCGGTGCGCACCACGTCCTTGAAGTCCAGCCCCGCACTCCTCAGCGCGATGCGCAGGTTTTCGAACACCTGCACGCACTGGGCACGGAAATCGCCTTCGCCGACCACCCTGCCCTCGCGGTCCATCGCGACCTGGCCGGAAATCGACACCATCCGCCCCGGCGGCGCGACCACGACGTGCGAATAGCCGTGCGCTGGCGGCAGCTCCGGCGGGTTGATGGCCTGCGGTGTGTCCTGGGCCTGCACGGCAGCGGCGAGGACCAGCCCCATGCAGCCCAGCAGGGTAAGTGGCCTGCGCGAGGCGCGGGGCGCGGATGGACGTCCGTTCATCGGTATTCCTTCTGGGAGGAAGATGCTTGCACCGTAGCAAAGCCCGGCAAGATGCGCGGCGGGACTTCCCCGCCGCGCCTGCTCGGTGGTAGAACCGCTCCATCGTTGCCAACCGAACGACCGCCGCATGAGCGATTCGAATTTCCTGATCCGCCTGGCCGAGGACGACGACGACTTCATCCTCGGGTTGGTCCCGCGTTTCGTGGAGTTTCCCCTCCCGCCCTGGCGCAAACGGCACACGTGCATCGAGGGCATCCGCAAGGACTTGCTGCGCCACCTCGAGGACGGCACCGCCAACGACTTCCTCTTCATCGCCGAAGACGGCGACGGCACCGTGGTCGGTTTCATCGAACTGCAGAAGACGCAGGACTTCTTTACCGGCCGCACCAACTGCCACATCAACAACGTGGCGGTGGCGCCCGCCCATGAAGGCCGCGGCGTGGGCAAGGCGCTGATGACCCACGCCGAGGCGTGGGCCCGCGAACACCGCTGTGCGCTGATCACCCTGGCGGTTTTCCCGGGCAACGAGCGGGCACGCGCGATCTACGAGGCCGCCGGCTACGGCGTCGACCTGCTGCGGATGGTCAAGCCGGTCCAGTAACGAGCGCAAGACGCGGATGGCCGCCACCAGGGCGCGGCCGGAGGATGGCCGCCCGCACCGCGGAGCCACGCCATGCCACGACCGTTCCTGTTCCTTGCCCTCGCCGGCATGCTCGCCAGCGGCCCGCTGCGGGCCGACTGCGAGTTGCTGTATGCACCGCCGGAGGTACGCGCCCGGCTGCTGGCCTTCCATTACACCAACGAGCTTCGTCGGGCGCGGGAGCAAAAGCGCCATCAGGTGATCGACGGCGGGCGCACGTCGCCCCCCGCCACGAGGGCGCGCGATCGCGGGGCGATCGGCAGGACGCGCTAGAAGCTGCGTCCGTCCACCGGCACGCGCTTGAGTGCAGCCAGGTCCAGTCCTTCCAGGCAGCGCGCGTTGATCGCGGCCATCGACTGGCCATCCGGCGCGGTGCCGAACGCCAGCGGCGCACAACCGCATTGCGGGCAGAAGCGGTGCTCGATGGCATGTTTGTTGAAAGTGTAGGTCGCCATGTCGGCTTCCGGCGTGGCCAGCTCAAGCTGGCCACGCGGCACGAACCAGAGCAGGTAGCCCTTGCGGCTGCAGTGCGAGCAGTTGCAGTCGATCACCTGGTCAAGCTCGCCCTCGACGTCGAAGGCGACGCGGCCGCAATGGCAGCTGCCGTGGTAGCGCATGGTCGATCCTGTATCCGTGGCCGAAGCGTATTGGAGCACGCCACGCGCGCGCCCGTAGGTGGGCTTCGGCCCACCATGGATGTCCCACGGTGGCAAAAGCCCACCTACGCGCGATCGGACGGGGTGGCAGGCCGCAGGTAGCGGCCGGCAAGCGCCGGCATGACGAGCAGGTTGAGCACGGTGGACGTGAGCAGGCCACCCAGGATCACGATCGCCATCGGTCCCTCCACCTCGCGCCCGGGCTCGCCGCTGCCCAGCGCCAGCGGCAGCAGGCCCAGCGCGGTGACCAGCGCGGTCATCAGGATCGGCGTCAACCGCTCGCGCGCTCCCCGCAGCACCGTGTAGCGGTTCCAGTGCGCGCCTTCGACGGCGACCAGGTGCTCGTAGTGGGCGATCAGCAGGATCGTGTTGCGCGCGGCGATGCCGAACAGCGTGACGAAGCCGACCAGCGCGCCGATCGACAGCACGCCGCCAGCCAGCGCCGCGGCGATCACGCCGCCGACCAGCGCGAACGGCACGTTGGCCAAAATCAGCGCCACGCTGCGCCGGTCGGGGAAGGAGAGCAGCAACAGCGCGATGATCGCCGCGCCCGCGAGCGCGCTGTGCAGCAGCAACGCGTGCCGCGCGGCCACCGCGCCTTCGGCGGCGCCGCCGAACTCGACGTAATAGCCGGCCGGCAGCGTCAGTTGCCGGTCCAGCTCTGCGCGCGCCTGAGCCACGAAGCCGACCACGTCGGACGTGGCCGGCGTCACCGCCAGCACGAGCCGACGCCGGCCGCCCTCGTGCTGCACGCTGGCGCGACCCTTGACCAGGTCGACCGTGGCGACCTCGGACAGCGGCACGCTCTGGCCGTCGGCGGCCGGCAGCAGCAACGCGCCGACGGCCTCCGGGTCGCGCACGGCTGTGTTGTCGAGGGTCAACCGGATCGCGACCGGCTGGACGCCGCGGTAGACCTCGCCAACGACCACGCCCTGGTGCGCGGCGGCCACGGCGTCCAGCACGTCGGTCATGCGCAGGCCGCGTGCGGACAGCCGGTCCGGGTCGGGCGCGATACGCAGGGTCGGCACGTCGGCCGATTCGGCCAGCCGCACGCTGCCGGCGCCGGGAACGGCCTTTACGATGGACTGCGCCCGCGCCGCCAGCGCGTCGAGGCGATCGAGGTCCGGGCCGTAGAGGCTCAGCGTGACCGGCGCCGTTTCGCCCGAGAGCGATTCGCTGATGCGGTCACCGAGGAAGGTCACCACCTCCGAGTTCAGGCCGGGATAGCCGTCCAGCAATTTGCGCAGCGCGTTCTCGATGCGCACCTGCGCGTCCGCCGCCAGACCCGGCTTCAACTCCACATGCAGCTCGCCGCGGTTGGGCGGCCAGGTGTCCTGCACCGCTTCGGCGCGGCCCATCTGCAGCGACACGCTGGCCACGCCGGGGATCGTCAGCACGCCGCGGCTGATCCGCTCGCCGATGCGGTCCATCTCCGCCAGCGAGGCGCCCGAGGGGCCGGTCAGCTGCAACACGAAATGCCCTTCGCGGAACTCGGGCAGCAGCGAGGCGCCGAAGAACGGCAACGCCGCCACCGCCAGCGCACCGACGACCAGCGCGGCCGCCAGCAGCGCGCCGCCGTGCGGCAGCGCGCGTTCGAGCAGGCGGTGCTGGGCGAGTTTGATGCGCTTGAGCCAGCGCGGCTCGCGATGGCGTCGGCCCGGGCGCAGCAGCCACAAACACAGCGCCGGCGTCACCGTCAGCGCCACCAGCAGCGAAGCGAAGGTGGCCAGCAGGAACGCGCCGGCCAATGGCGCGAAGAAACTCCCCTGCAGGCCCGGCAGCAACAGGATCGGCACGAACACCAGCCCGACCACCACAGTGGCCAGCACCACCGGCCGGCGCACTTCCAGCGAGGCGGCCATGACCGTATCGATGCGTGGTGCCGTGCCCCCCGCCGTGCGCAGGCGCCGGTCGATGTTCTCCACGTCGATGATCGCGTCGTCCACCACCACGCCCAGCGCCACCGCCAGGCCGCCCAGCGTCATCGTGTTGATCGTCCAGCCGAACCAGCGCAGCGCGAGCACGGCCAGCGCCAGCGACAACGGGATGCTGACGAAGGAAATCAGCGCCGTGCGCCAGTCCTTCAGGAACAGCACCAGCACCAGCAACACCAGCGCGGCGCCTAAGGCCAGCGCATCGCGCATGTTGGCCAGCGCAACCTCGACGAAGGTCGCCGGGCGGTGCAGCGCCGGCACCAGCGTGACGCCCTGGCCGGCGAGCATGGGCTTGAGATCGTCCAGCGCCTTCTCGACCGCGCGGGTGACTTCCAGCGTGTTGCTGCCGTACTGGCTGGTCATCGCGATGAGGATGCCCGGCCGCGCGTCGATGCGCGCGTCGCCGAACGCCGGCGCGGCGCCCACGCCGACGCTGGCCACATCCGCCAGCGTGATGTTGCGCCCGGCATGGCGGGTCACCACGGTGCGGCCCAGTTGCGCCGGGTCGCTGAGGCCGCCATCGGCTTCGAGCACCACACGCTGGTTGGGCGTGTCCATGTAGCCGGCGCCGCGCACGCCGCTGGCGGAGGAGGCTGCCGCGCGCACGTCTTCAAGGGTGAGGCCGTAGGCGGCCAGGCGGTCCGGATACACCCGCACCTCCCATTCGCGCACGCCGCCGCCGAACACGATCGCGTCGGCCACGCCCGGCACCGCAAGCAGGCGCGGCTTGACCGTCCAGTCGGCAAGATCGCGCAAGGCCAGCGGATCGAGCCGGTCGCTGACCAGGCCGATCTTGAGCAGGTCCATGGTCGAGGACGTCATCGGGCTCAACGAAGGCGTATCGACGCCGGCCGGCAGGCTGGCGGCCGCCTCGCCGACCCGCTCGGCCAGCAGCTGGCGATCGCGGAATGGATCGCTGCCTTCCTTGAACACCACGTCGATCACCGCCAGGCCCTGGATCGACTGCGAACGCACCACGTCGACGGCCGTGGTTCCGTTGACCGCGTTCTCGATCGGCTGGGTGACGCGCTGCTCGACCTGCAGCGCGGTGAAGCCAGGCGCCTCCACCTGCACGGTGGCCTGTGCCGGCACGAAATCGGGAAACACGTCGTAGCGGGCCTCGATGAGCCGCTGCACGCCCAGCGCCAGCACCAGCGCGGCCAGCAACACCACCCAGCCGGCGGCGCGCAACGCGCTGCGGACGATGGCGACGAGCACGCCGTCAGTCGTCCGAGGCGTCGGCGGCGCTGCCCTGCACCGGCGCGGCATCGACCGCGACCAGCGCCTCGGCACCCTGCACCACCACGCGCTCGCCCGGCATGAACGGCGAACCGACCAGCCAGCCAGCCGCGGTCATCGCCCGTGGGTGCACCGCGCGGCGTTCGAAGCGCGTGGTCCCGGTGGCGACGTAGGCCCAGTCCAGCCCGTTCCAGCGCACGATCGCCGCTCGCGGCAGCAGCACGCCGCGCACGGGCTTGCCCTCGCCGTGCAGGTTCACGGTCAGCACCATGCCGGGCACCAGCGGGCCGGCTTCGGCCTGCAGCAGCCATCCGGCGGCCAGCCCCGAGCTGCTGCGTGGCAGGCGGCCGAGCACCTGCGCGGAAACGTCGGCGCCGTGCGGCAGCTGCAGCGTGGCGGCCTGCACCTTCAGGGTTCCGTCGGGACGGCCCAGCGGCTCGGCCTTGAGCAGCACCTGGCGGCCACGCACGAGGGCGTCGAGCAGGCGGTCGCGGCGTGCGGACGCCATGTCCGCGAGATCGTCACCCCATGCGCTGCGCAGTGCCACGCGCGCCTCGCGCAGTCGGGCCTGGTCGGCCGTCGCCTGCGCCCGTGCGGCCTCCAGGGCCTTGCGCGAGGCGTTGCCCGCGGCGGCAAGCAACGCCTGCGTGCGCAACAGCTCCGCATGCGAAGCCTGCGCCGCCGCCTGCGCCGCCTCGAGCTCATCGATGGCCTTGGCCAGCGGCACCGGATCGAGCACATCGGCGACCGCGCGCGTGGTCGGCGGCATCTGGCCCTCGGCCAGCGTGGCCAGCCGAAGGCCGAGCCGCGCCTGGGACGCGGCGTCCAGTTCGGTGGCCATGGCGCGGGTGGCAAGCATGGCCAGCGCAAGGGCAATCGATGCGAGGAATTTCATGAGTGATCTCCCGCGGCGGGCCGCAACGCGGCCTCGGTCGGATCGAGGGGAGCGCGCAGCGCAGCTTCCAGCGCCGCCTCGGCCTGCCAGGCGGCGTCGAGCGCGGTGAGCGTCGACTGGCCCATCGCAAGCGCGGCCAGGCGTGCGTCCAGCAGGGCGGCGCGGTCGATGGCACCGAGCTTGAATGCGTGTTCGGCCTGTTCGCGTGCCCGCACGGCGGCCTGCTCTCCCGCGCGCGCGGCCGACAGCGCCGGCAGCGCCGCGGCAAGCCGCGAGCGCGCCGCGTCGATGGCGCTGGCGATATCGGCCTGCACCGCGCGTACGTGGGCCGCGGCCGCTTCACGTCGCGCGCGCGCCTCGGCGATCGGCCCCTGGTTCTGGTTGAACACAGGCAGGCTGAGGCTGGCGTTGAAGGTGAGCTTGCGGATGCCGTGGTCGTAGGTATAGCCCGGACCGAGCGAGAGCTGCGGGTACTGCGCGTGAACCTGCTGGTGCAGTTCGCTCTCGCGATCGGCGTAGTCCACCAGCGCACGCTCCAGGTCGCTGCGCGCCAGCAGGGCGTGGTCGGCAAGTGTGTCCAACTGGGCAGGCGACGGCGCGGCGGGCCGGTCGAAATCGTCCCAGCGCAGGTCGACCCCCTGCAGCGCCGCGACCGGCACGCCGATCGCACGCGCCAGTTGCGCCTGTGCGCTGGCGGCGCGCTGGATGGCGGCAGCCTCATCACTGCGCGCCCGGGCCAGCGTCTGCACGGCCTGCAGGTCGACCTGCGGCGCATCCTCGCCCCATGCCACGCGTTGGCGCGCGGCCAGCTCCAGCGCAGTGGCGGCGGCCACCGTGCGGGAGGCCAGGGTCTCCTGGCGACGGGCGATCCATTGCTGTTCCAGTGCGTCGCGCACGGCGCTGCGCACGCTCCACAGCTTGCCTGCGTAATCCAGCCGCGCGCCGCGCACGCCCTGGTTGGCCAGTTGCACGCGCAGGCGCCGGCGCAGGCCGCCATCAAGCAGGAAATCCGTGCTCAGGCCCCACAACCAGGGCGCGCTGCCGGCCTGCGCCTGCGTGTAGCGTTCCAGCGCCAGACCCAACGTCGGGTTGGCGCGCGCCGCCGCCGTCGTCACCGCTGCGCTGGCCTCGGCCAGGTGAGCGCGCGCCTCGGCGACGTCCGGGTTGAGCGCGAAGGCCGCCAGTACCAGTTCGGCGCGGCCGTAACGCGCGGGCGGCCACCGCCCGTGATCGCGCGCCGGCAGCCACGGACGCAACTGCGCGGCGAGGGCCGGATCATCCAGCCGGCGCGCCTGCCACTGCGCACGCGCCTCGGCCGGGTCGACCGGCGCGGGGCGGTAAGTGGCACAGCCGGCCAACATGGTCGCCATCGCGGCGCCGGCGGCCAGGCAAAAAAAAGGATGGCGCATGGGCGCCATCCTTGCAGAACGTGCTTAGCGCTCTCTAAGGCCGCCCGGCAGGGCGGCCACGGCGCCGGTCCGACGTCAGGCCTTCGCCCGCTCGCGCTGGTCCAGGCGCTGCACCAGGCGGTCGATGTTGGGCAGCGACAGCAGGTGCGCGTAGATCCAGCCCATCACGCCTTCCTTGAGGAACTCGTGCGCGGTCTTCTCGTCGAGCTGGCGCAGCTTTTCCTCGTTGACCACGAACAGGCCGTTGAGGTTGATCGCGTTGCCGTCCTTCTCCAGGCGGATGTTGCGCGGCTCGAGCAGGTCGTGCTTGCGCAGCTGTTCCATGAACGCGTGGGTGCGCGTCACGTGTTGCTGGAACTCGCCCAGGAACCCGACGGCGTTGGCCAGCATTTCGCTGTCGGTGCCGTCTTCCTTGAACAGGCGCTCGCCCTCGTCGCTGCCAAAACCCTCGTAGGACTCGTCGAGGAAGACGGTGAAGTCCTCACCCTCGGCGCCCGCCGGCTTCTCGGCCAGGATGAACGGGTAGCGGCGCACGAAGGCCGGCACGTACACGCCCTGCGCCCACTTGCCGTTCTCGTCCACCAGCAGGTTCTCGTTCTGGCGCAGGCCCAGCAGCGCCATCGGGCCGGCATCCTCGATGCTCTGGCCAGCGAACAGGATCGGCACGTCGCGCGCGGCGATCGGGAACTCCGCGGCCGTCAGCGGCACCGAGTGCGCCGCGGCGGCGAACTTCACGCCGGGGATGCTCTTCAGGCGCAGGTCCTTGTGCTGGTTGCGGTTGAGCGGCACCGGGCGCTCGTAGAAAAGTACTTCAGCCACGTCTTCTTACCTCTGCCCCGCCGTGCCGGGGTCGCCACCGATGGCTCCCCCTCCCAAACCCGGCGTCGGGTCGCGAATCCGTGACTATATCAGCGGCCACGCGCCCGGGCGAATGGCCTCCAGTGACAGCGATCTGCCAAGCGCGTCAAATGCTTACCGCGCGCGAAGCGGCGAAATTGGGCTATGCTCGAAACACGAGCGCATCGCTGCACCACCTCCGCCGAATCTCATGAACTGGCTGAAGGAACCCGCATGCTGATGGAAGTGCCACGCCGGGACCTCAACGCGACCCGGGTGCTGTCGCTGGACGCCGCCGGCCGGATCCTGGACTGGATCAGCTGGCAGGACGCCGTTTGCCTCTACGTGCGCGAAGCGGTCGCCTGGACGCTGGGCGACCCCTGCCTGACCGTGCACGGCGGCCACAACCGCGCCCGCGGCGAGCGCAGCAGGCTGGACCTGCATCCGATCATCGCCAGCACCGGCCATTGCCGCGACCACGCGATCGATCCGGCGCCAGCGCTGACCAATACCGCGCTGTTCGCCCGCGACCGCCACCTTTGCCTGTATTGCGGCAATCAATTCTCCCGCGGCGAACTGACCCGCGACCACGTCGAGCCGGTCTCGCACGGCGGCAAGGACGAATGGGAGAACGTGGTCAGCGCGTGCCTCAACTGCAATTTGAGGAAAGCCAACCGCACCCCACAGCAGGCCCACATGCCGCTGCTGGCCGTGCCCTACCGGCCCAGCTGGGTGGAGCACCTGATCCTGTCCAACCGCAACATCCTGGCCGACCAGATGGAATTCCTGGTCAACCATCTGCCGCGCGACCGGCGGCGGGCGATGGGCTAGGCGGGTTTCGTCTTTCCGTCCGAATCTTCGTCCGCGTCCGCCTGATCCGCACTGGCCTTGGCCAGCTCGCGCTCGATCTCCCGGATCTCCTCGCAGGCCTCGTCCGACTCGTCCTCGGCGCGGACGCGGTGGCCAGCCCGTTTCGCCTGGCGTGCCTCCTCTTCCTTGTTATGGGCGAGCTTGCGGTAGCTCTCCCGAATGCGCTCGAGCGCTTCCTCGTCCAGGTTGTCCACGTCGAGCAGGCTGTTGCGGGCCCGCGTGGCGCGAATCAGCTCGTCCAGCTTGATCTGCAGGGCGGCGCTGTCGCGGTTCTGGCTGTTCTGGATCAGGAACACCATCAGGAAAGTGATGATGGTCGTACCCGTGTTGATCACCAGTTGCCAGGTGTCGTTGAAACTGAACATCGGGCCGGTAATTGCCCACACGACGATGACCGCGGCAGCGATCAGGAAGGCGGCGGGCTTGCCCGAATAACGGGCGGTCGCTTCGGCGAAGCTGCGGAAGGCCTGCGATAGCTTGGACATGGAGGCATCTCTGGCCGTGGTCGCATCCAGCTTGCGAGCGGTTTCGTGTGCCCCGTGTGCACGGCGCCCGGTTTCGTTCACGTCGCCGCCCTTGCCCCGCCCTGCGGCTGGGCCAACAATATGCGGATGATCGACCCATCCCGCTATCCCCACCTGGCCCACATCGAGGCGCCGGACGACCTGCGCCGCGTGCCCGATGCCGAACTGCCCGACGTCGCCGACGAGCTGCGCCAGTACCTGATCGAATCGGTCGCCAGCTCCGGCGGCCATTTCGGCGCCGGTCTGGGCGTGGTCGAGCTCACCGTCGCGCTGCACCACGTGTTCGACACCCCGCGCGACCGCCTGGTGTGGGACGTGGGCCACCAGTGCTATCCGCACAAGATCCTGACCGGCCGGCGCGACCGGATCACCACGATCAAGAAAAAGGATGGCCTGGCGCCGTTCCCTCGCCGCGAGGAAAGCGAGTACGACACCTTCGGCGTCGGCCACTCTTCCACTTCGATCTCGGCCGCGCTGGGCATGGCCATCGCCGCGCAGCGCAAGGGCGACGACCGCAAGGTGGTGGCGGTGATCGGCGATGGCGCGATGACCGCCGGCATGGCGTTCGAGGCGCTCAACCATGGCGGTGACGTGGAGCCGAACATGCTGGTCGTGCTCAACGACAACGGCATGTCGATCAGCGAGAACGTCGGCGCGATGACCAAGATGATGGCGCGCGCCATGGCCAGCCGTCGGCTCAACGCCGTGCGCGAGCGGGCCAAGAAGGCGATCCCGCGGCAGTCGTTCTTCGGCCGCTTCTTCAAGAACTGGGAGGAGCATGCCAAGGGCATGTTCCTGCCCTCGACCCTGTTCGAGGAACTGGGCTTCCATTACACCGGCCCGATCGACGGCCACGACATCCCGGCCCTGCTGCGTGCGCTGCGCACGGTCAAGAACCTGCCCGGGCCGCAGCTGCTGCACGTGATCACCACCAAGGGCAAGGGCTACGCCCCGGCCGAGCAGGCGCAGATCGAATACCACGCGGTCGGCCCCTTCGACCCGGTTGCCGGCGTGGTGAAGAAGAACGCGCCGGCCAAGCCGAGCTATACCGACGTCTTCGGCGACTGGCTGTGCGACATGGCCGCCCATGACGAGCGGCTGCTCGGAATCACGCCGGCGATGCGCGAAGGCTCCGGCCTGGTGCGCTTCTCCAAGGAATATCCCGAACGCTACTTCGACGTGGCGATCGCCGAGCAGCACGCGGTGACGCTGGCCGCCGGCATGGCCTGCGAAGGCGCCAAGCCGGTGGTGGCGATCTACTCGACCTTCCTGCAGCGCGCCTATGACCAGGCGATCCACGACGTGGCACTGCAGAACTTGGACGTCACCTTCGCCATCGACCGCGCCGGCGTCGTCGGCCCGGACGGCGCCACGCATTCGGGCAGCTTCGATCTTTCGTTCCTGCGCTGCCTGCCGAACATGGTGATCATGGCGCCCTCGGACGAGAACGAGTGCCGCATGATGCTCAGCACCGGCTTCGAGTACGACGGCCCGGCGGCGATCCGTTACCCGCGCGGCACCGGCCCCGGCGCCGCCGTGCGCAAGGAGCTGGACACGCTGCCGATCGGCAAGGCCGAGCTGCGCCGGCGTGGCCGCAACCTGGCCATCCTCTCCTTCGGTGCGATGCTGGCGCCGGCCGCGGTAGTGGCGGCGGAGCTGGATGCGACGCTGGTCAACATGCGCTTCGTCAAGCCGCTGGACGAGGCGATGATCCTGGAGCTGGCGAAGACCCACGATGCCTTCGTCACGCTCGAGGACAATGCGATCGCCGGTGGCGCGGGCTCGGGCGTGGCCGAGTGCCTGGCCGCCCACGGGATCGTCAAGCCGCTATTGCATCTTGGCCTTCCGGACGTCTATCTGGAGCACGGCAGCCGCGAGGAAGTGCTCTCGATGGCCGGGCTGGATTTGCCTGGCATTCGCAACGCGATACGAGCACGGTTCCCGCAGCTTGCGAGCGTCGCGGCCAGCGCGGGTTGATGAAGGCGCACCCAGGGTGCGCTCCTGCATGCGCGCCAATCCGTAGGAACGCATCCCGTGCGCGCCCGCTGGCTCCCCATCAGGAACCATCCAAACTGCCGCCGCTCACCCGATCACGCTGCTCCAGATCCTGCGCCGTGAACACGTCACGATAGCCTGCCGCATCGAGCAGCCCGCGCACGGCCGTGCCCTGGTCCCAGCCGTGCTCGAACAACAGCCATCCGTCACCCGCCAGGTGCGAGCGGGCGCCAGCCACGATGCGCCGGATGTCGTCTAGGCCGTCGCTTCCCGAGGCCAGCGCGCTACCCGGCTCGAAACGCAGGTCGCCCCGCTCCAGGTGGGGATCGTCCGCCGCGATGTAGGGCGGGTTGGACACGATCAGATCGAACCGCTCGTCGCCAAGCGCGGCGAACCAGTCGCCTTGGGCAAAGCCGACATTGCGGATGCGGTTGGCTTCGGCGTTGCGTCGCGCCACCGCCAATGCGGCGGCGCTGGCGTCGGTGGCGAGCACGCGCGTGTGCGGACACTCGCGTGCGATCGCCAGGGCGATGGCGCCGCTGCCGGTGCCCAGGTCGGCGACGCGCGGCGCTCCCTCCCGCGGGAGCTTCGCCAGCGCCAGTTCGACCAGCAACTCGGTCTCCGGTCGCGGGATCAGCGTGGCGGGCGTCACTTCCAGGTCCAGCGTCCAGAAACCGCGGTGGCCGGTGAGATAGGCCACCGGTTCACCGGCGGCGCGACGTTCCACAAGTGCGGCGAAGGCCGCGGCACCCGCCCTGTCGGCCGGATCGTCGGCATGCGCAAGCAGCCAGCTGCGCGGTTTGCCCAGCGCGTGCGCGAGCAGGATGGCTGCCTCGGCGCGGTCGCCCAGGCGTGTGGTGGCTTCGGCCAGCAGTTGGCGCACCTCAGGCATCCGGCGGCACCTCCGCGGTGGGCAGTTGCGGCGGGATGGCGGGTTTTGGCTTGTCGCGACGCCAGTAGCCGCCGCGGGACCAGGCGTCGAAGCCCCAACGCAGCCAGCCGATCAGCGCATTGGCCAGCCACAGCGCCCAGGCCAGCATGGCCAGTTTGTAGGTCCACAGCGGCAGGCTGAAGACGCCCGCCCGCGGCAGCGCGTCGGTGGTCCGATCGACGAACCAGTGCAGTTGCAGCGCGCTGGAACCCATGCCGGCGACGTGCATGTCCGGCTGTCCCAGCAGGCCGCCCGGCACCGCGGCCACCAGCACGCCGAGCGCAAGCGCGGTGAGCAGCGCCAGGCCCACCTGCATCAGATCGAACGGGCCGGCGCGCCAGGAGGCGACCGCGGCGCGCGCGCGCAGGCCGAGCAGAATCAGCCAGACCACCACCACCGCGTACGCGCTCCAGGCGAAGGCGGAGAAACCCAGGCCCAGCAGCAGCCAGTGGCGGAAGCGCAGCGGCGTGGGCGCGTAACGCGAGAGCAGCCAGGCTGCGGCCAGCAGCACGATCAGCTGCGCCCAGTACAACACCGCGGGGCCGGCGCCCGGGCCCCAGGTCCACAGCACCCAACGGTCCTGCGGCAGTTGCAGGAAGGTATCGAGGTTGGCCGCCGGTGCGTGCAAGGCGATGGCCGGCGAGCGGGTGCGCATGGCCGTGCCGACCGATTCGCGCAGCCGCAGCTCGTAACGGTGTGTGCCCGGCAGCAAGGGCAGCGACAGCGCGCCGTTGCGCACGGCGAGCGGCAGGCGCTCGCCGTCGCGGCTGGCTTGCAACAACTCGGCACCCACCGGCAGGCCCAGCGCGTGCTCGCCACCACGGGTGCTGCGCGCCTGCAATTGCAGGGTGGTCTCGGTGGCCCGCTCGCCAATGGTGCTGCTCGATTCCACCCGGTCGAACGCCAGGGTGCCTCCCGCGACGGCGGCCGGTTGGCTGAGTGCCAGCGTGAGTCGCTCGCCAGGCAGCGGCTGGAAGCGCGGCACGTCGCCGCCGCTCGCCGGCACGCCACTGGCGTCGACATGCCATATCGGTGCGGCATCGATCTCCCACACTTCGGCGCGTTCGGCCAGCGCCGGCGCGGTCAGCTGCAGTCGGGCCGCGCGGTCCAGGCGGCTGGTCCATTCGACGCTGTCCGTGCCTGCGTTGAAGGCGAGCTGGATGCGCCCGCCGCGCACCGGCGCGTCGGTATCCAGCGGGTGCTCGCCCGGAAGGAGCGGCAGGGCGATGCTGAAGCCGCCGGCCTGCGGCGCGATGCGTTCGACCTCGTTCTGCACCGTCCACTCGTTGCCGATCACGAGATGGCGGGTCAGCCGCACGTAGGGCGGAAAGTCCTGCGCGGGTGCCTCGGCCGTGCCCCCGGCGGCGACCCGCTGGCGGTCGAAGGCCAGGCTGTCGCCAAGCAGATGATCGGTATCCAGTCCGTCGGCCGTCCAGCCGTCCATCTGCAGCGTGACACGCTGGGGCGCCAGGGCGAAACGCAGACGCGCGCTGTCGATGCCGTCGAGCCGGTAGCGCAAGGCCAGATCGTGCACGCCTGGATCCAGCCGCAGCCAGAGCTGGTCGTCGTCGCGACGCGCCAGCACGGCCGGGCGCCCGTCGACCGTCACCGCGACCAGCGGCAGCGTCGTGGCCGGCAGCGGCAACGCGACCGCGGCGCCTGCGTGTGCCTGCAGGGTGAGTTCCAGCGCGTCGCCGGCAAGCACCGCGTGCGCCTGCGGCAGGTTCGCGCAGGCGGGCGAGCAGGCCGGCGCCTCGACCAGACGCTGGCGCAGTTGGTCGAGCAAAGGCTGGCTCGGCAGCGCCTGGGCGTGGAGGTGCCAAGGCAGCAATGCCAGCGCCAGCAACGCGGCCGACATTGCGCCCCGCCCGCCTTGCCAGCGCCCGCGCCAGGGCGCGAGCAGAGAGGGGAGCACGCGCGCAAGCAACGCGGCCAGCAGCGCCACCATCAGCACACGCAGCAGGCTCACCAGCCAGGCCGGGGCGATCACCAAGTGCATGGTCTGCTGCGGCATGACCGGGCCGGACCAGCCGAGACGATAACTGCTCCCAATGCGCCAGTCGGGCGTGCCGTTGCCGGCCTGGGTCAGGTTATGGTTGTAACCCGTCATGTCCGGTGCAAGCCGTGCCCCGCTGACGGCGCTGCCGGACACCGCTTCGTCTACTGCCGGCGCCGACGGCGGCGGCAGCGGCAATCCTGGCGGCACGGTCTGCGACACCATCTTGGGTGGTGGCTGCACGTTTTCCTCGTTGGGCGCGGGGACGTAGCGGACGTAGCGCATTTCGGTGGTGCGGCCGGATGTCTGCAATTGCGGGTGCAACGCGTACTGCAGTTGAGCGACCGCGAACGCCAGCGTCCACAGCGCGGCGAGTGCGAACGAGGCCAGCGCGATGAGGTTGGCAGTGCGGCGCAAGCGGCCCTCTGGCAGCGCGCGCAGCAGCAGTGCCAGCGCCAGCAGCAACGCCAGCGTCCAGCGCGGCGCGCCCGGTTCGTGCTGCGCCAGCGCAAGGAAGCCGGCCGCCAGCAGGGCCCATGGCCAGCCCAGCAGGCGCCCTGCCAGCAGGGCGATCAGCGCCACGCCGAACACGTCCAGCAGGCTCCATCGGGCCACCCATGAATCGGGCGAACTGTCCGCGCCGGGCGCGCCGAGCAGGCGATAGCCCGGCGGCAGTTGCAGTGTCGCGTCGATGCGCTCCAGCGGGACGTTCCAGCCGGTCACCGGCAAGGCACCGCTCGCGGGCACCCGCAACCCGGCGCCCAGATTGAGCTGTTCGCTGCGAACCTCCACGCCGCTGCGGCCGTCCTTGCCACGGCTGACCAGAAGCGGCTCGCCATCCTGCTCGGCGCGCTGCAGTTGCCAGGGCGCGCCGACTTCCAGTCGCTGGCGATGCAGTTCGCCTTGCAACTGATCGTCCACGGCCAGGCCCTTGCCGTCGAAGTCCAGCCACAGGCGGCGCGACAGGCGCAGGCGATCGTGCCGCCCTGCTCCGCGCTCGCCCGGCTGCACGGTGAGCGTGGACTGGCCGTCCATCACGAAGGCGGGGAGCTCGCGCCAGTCGTCCGGCACACCGGCCTGCGCCGCGTCGGTGGCCTGGCCTTCGGCATGGCTGCCGCGCAGGTCGGGATCGTCGGCGTAGCTCCAGATCTCCTGCCGGGGCCATGGCGCGGGCGGCAGGCTGGTCGCGACACGCGCGAGTGGCGCGCTGGCGCGGGCATCGAGGGTAACCGTCCAGCGACCGGGCTTAAGTTGCACGCGGAGTCGGCCGTCGCTCTCCAAGCGCGCAGGCAGCTCTCCGTCCAGCGCGGTGGCGACGAACCCTTCTGGCAGCGCCGGCCCGAGTATCAGTTCACGGGCGCTGCCGGTGACGTCGAAGCTCAGGCGGGTTTCCAGTGTCGCCGGCAGCCCGTCGGCCAGGCGGCGATCGACACGCAGCGACAACGCGTCGGCCACGCGCTGGGCCGCGGCCGCCTCGCCCAGGGTCAGCTGGTCGCCATCGCGCTGCAGGCGTGCAACCGGCTCGCCGTCCAGGGTGAGATCGACCAGGCCGATCGACGCCGGCACCTGCAGGCGCGCCGGCCGTGCCGACCAGGGCAACAGTCCCTGCAGACGGTGGTCCCCGGGTGGTACTCGCACCATCGGCTGGTCGTCGCGCTCCAGCACCACGGCCGGCTGGCCGTCCAGCCGTACCTGTTCCGGCCAGTGGCGCGCATCGCCCGGCAGGGCGATCCACGCCGGTGCATCGGCATGGGCTTCGAGGGTGAACTGCCCCCCGCTCGCGCCGGCCGCCAGCGCCAGTCGTCCCGGCCAGACGCATTGCCAGGCCACGCCCTCGCCGGGCATGTGCGTCAACCGCGGGCAGGCATGCGCCGGCACCTCGTGCAGCACCCAGTCCTGCCAGTCGCGCAGTGGAGGCGGCACCTGCTGCGCGGCGGCCGGTGCGGCCGCCAGCAGGCCCATGAGCAACAACCATCCTGATCGAGCACGCATGCCTGGTCTCCCTGTCGCCCGGCGGGCGCGGGACAGTTTAGGGGGAACGTGGAAGGCCCAGGCGAGTCGGCGCCCCTGCAGGAGTGAGACGACGCACCCGATGGCTGCCTCTCCCTCCGCTCAGAGGGCTGGAGTGAGCGCAAGGGCTCAAAAAAAACGCCGGGCGTTACGGCCCGGCGTTCTGTTTCAGCTTGGATCGCCGCCTCAGTGCAGGATCGCCTGCGGATCCTGCTTGGCCTTCAGCGCGGTGCACAACAAGGTGTCCTCGGTCGTCTGCGCCAGGCCACGCTCGGCGCCGGTGACGTCCTTGGCGCGGGTCTTGAAGAATGCCTGCAGGCGGTTCGCTTCCTCCTGCGAGCAACCGCCACCACCCATCAGGCCCGGCAGGCGGCCGCCGGCGAAGCTGCCGGTGCGCTCGACGATGCGGTCGTAGTTGGCGACCGCCCACTTCCACATGGCATCACGCTGGGCACGGGTCTCGCGGCTGCCGCGCAGCAGGGCGGCCATCTCGCCGACCTTGACCCGCTTGTCCAGCGCGAAGTTGCGTACCTGTTCGGCCAATGCCGGATCCT
The DNA here is from genome assembly GCF_021117405.1 of Frateuria edaphi. Classification (NCBI taxonomy): domain Bacteria; kingdom Pseudomonadati; phylum Pseudomonadota; class Gammaproteobacteria; order Lysobacterales; family Rhodanobacteraceae; genus Frateuria; species Frateuria edaphi. Next base: position 533,410 of record NZ_CP088251.1, on the reverse strand, counting down.
CGACCGCGCTCAGGCCGGCCAGCATGGCGTTGCGCTGGGCGGGATCGGAGGTCTTGGGCAGTTCGGCGATCAGCGCATCGACCGCGCTCTTGCCATGCTCCTGCACCGCCACCGCGAGCGCGGCGTCGAGCAGGTCCGGATCGGCCGCATCGAGGCTGAGGCGGCCGTCGGCCTTGCGCTTGAGCGCTGCCTCTCCCTGCTTGAGCAGTTCGGCACGCACCTTCGGCAGCTTCACGTCCAGCGCCAGGAAACCGGCCAGCGTGCTGCGCAGCAGGGAATCATCGTCCGCCTCGCCGGGCTTGCGGTGGTAGCCCAGCAGTTCCATGCGCGGCAGGTAGGCGGACGTGGCCCAGGCGTGGAGGGCGTTGCGCTGCGCATCGGTCCCGGCCAGGTAGCGGTTGATCCATTCGAAGCTGGCGATCGGCGCGGTCGCCACGGCGCGCACGCGCGAGGCAGTGAGCGGCTTGAGCGCGGCCAGCAGGTCGCCGGCGTTGATGTCGCCGTGGTGGAAGCTGGCGTCGGCCGCGTCGGCATAGGCGAGCTGCTCGCCGTCGGTCAGGTGGCTGACCTGGTCGCCCAGCCGCGCCAGGTCGGCCTTGTCCATGCCGAAGCGGTAATAGCCGCTGGCGTTGGCATTGGGCATCACCCACGGGTTGGCGCTGGCGCCCGGCAGCGCGATCGTGCCGGTGGCCTTCTCCAGCAACTCGCAGTTGACCTTGCTGCCGTCGGCGGTGCCGTAGCGCACGCACACCGGCACGCCCCACACGTGGCTGGCGTTGCCCTTGCTGCCGACCGGCAGGTAGCGGCTCTGGCTGAGCTTGAGCACGGTCTGGCCGTCCTTCTGCATCAGCTGGGTCTGCACGTAGGGCACGCCGGGCTGGTTGAGGAAGCTCTTGAAGGCCTGCTTGAAGTCCTCGCCCTTGTCGGCCGCCTTGGCGATCGAGTCGACCAGGTCGTCCGCCGTGGCGTTGCCGAACTTGTGGTCCTGGATGTACTGGCGCATGCCTTGCTGGAAGGTCTTCTCGCCGACGTAGCCCTCGAACATGCCGAGCACGCTGGCGCCCTTCTGGTAGGTGATCGAGTCGAACGCGGTTTCGATGTCGCCGTTGCCGGTGATCGGCTGGCGGATCTTGCGCGCGGTGACCAGGCTGTCGTTATCCATCGCGTACTGGGCGCCGCGCACGCGGTCGAGGTCCGCGCGGTACTGCGGATGCACCTTCATCGTCACCTTCTGCTGCATCCAGGTGGCGAAGGCCTCGTTGAGCCAGATGTCGTTCCACCAGGCGGTGGTGACGGTGTCGCCGGTCCACTGGTGGGCCAGTTCGTGTGCGTTGACGTTGAACGAGCCGCGTACGTACTGCGCCGGGGAGTCCGGATCGAGCAGCAGCAGCCAGTCGCGGAAAGTCACCAGCCCGGCGTTCTCCATCGCGCCGGCGGCGAAGTCCGGCGCGGCGAGCAGGTCGAGCTTGTCCCACGGGTAGCCGAAGCCGTAGTAGTCCTCCAGCGTGTGGATGATGCTTGGCGTCTCCGAGAGCACGTGCTGCATGCGGTGGCCCTCGCCCTTGGCGGCGATGCCGCGCAGCTGCAGCGGGGTGGCGCGATAGGCGTCCGGCGAGATGTCCGGGCCGGCGACGATGTCCCACGGACCGACACCGAAGGCGACCAGGTAGGTCGGCAGCGGCTTGGTGGTGGAGAAGGTCAGCGTCTTCCAGCCGCTTCCGGCCGGGACTTCCTTGATCTGCTTGGTGTTGGCAACCGCCTTCTCGTCGTTGGGGATGGTCAGGCTGATGTCGAACGGGGTCTTGAAGTCGGGCTCGTCGAAACCGGGGAAGGCATAGCGTGCGCTGATGGGCTCCATCTGCGTCATCGCATAGGGCACGCCCTCGTGGCTGACCTTGTAGAGGCCCTGCAGCTGCTGGTTGAGCGGCGCGGTGTACTCGAAGCTCAGGGTCAGCTCCTGCGGCTTGAGCGTATCGCCGAAGTCGACGCGGACGACGCCTTCCTTCGGCGCCGCCTCGACGTACTTGGCCGCATGCACCTTGCCGCCGGCGTCGGTCACGCTGACCTTGGAGACCTTCAGTGCATTGCCATGCAACCAGACGTGGTTGGAGGCCTGCTTGAGCTCGACCTTGATGCGCGTGGTGCCGGAGAAATCCTGCTGGCGCGGATCGACCTTGAAGGAGAGCGCATAGGATTCGGGCACGGCCCAGCGCGGCAGCTTGCCGTGCGGCACCTGGTCGGCGGTGGCGGCGAAGGCGGCGCCGCAACAGGCGGCCATCGCGGTGAGCACGAGCGGTTTGACGAGTCGACGCATGGTGGTTTTCCCCAGGGACTGTGAAGGCAAGCTCCCGAAGCTAGGCCGGGCATGACTTGTGACACAGTGCCAAAAGGCATGGCCGGGGTTCGACGCGACGTGAAAGCGTCGACCCGGTCGGCAGCGCGCGCAAAAACAAAGCCCGGCCATCGCTGGCCGGGCTTCGCCGTTCCTCCGTGGTGGTCGCTCAGCCGGCGACGTCGGCCTGCTCAAGCGCCACGGCCACTGCGTGCACCACCGCCGCGATGCGGATCGCGCTCTGGATCGGCTGCGCCGACAGCCCGTGCTTGCGCAGGGTCTTCTCGTGCGAGTCCACGCACATGCCGCAGCCGTTGACCGCGGCCACGGCGAGCGAGGCCAGCTCGAAGTCGATCTTGGTGCCGCCGGGATTCATCATCGCGTTCATGCGCAGCCCCGCGCGCAGCGTGCCGTATTCGGGCTCGCTGACCAGGTGCACGAAGCGGTAGTAGATCGTGTTCATGCCCATGATGGACGCGGCCACGCGGGCGCCGTTGAGCTCCTCGGCACTGGCGTGCTGCGCGGCTTCCTCGGCCACCGCCTGGGTCAGCGGCTTGTAGCGCGAGGCGATCGCCGCGGCGAGCGCGACCACCATGATCTGTTTCTGGGTCAGCCCCGGCGCACCGCCCTCGCTCAGCACCGAATCGAGGTTCAGGCGCAGGTCCTTGGCGTAGTCGGGGAGCTGGCTCTTGAGGTCGGCAAGACTCATGGGGACACCTTCTTGAAGTCAAAAAAAGACCGGCGGCGAAGCGGGCTTCGCCGCCGGCTGGGGAGTCCGCGCGTCCGTGGGGGAGGGGAGGGATCCGGACGCGCGGTTACTGCAAGCGAGAGGCGATCAGGCGACCTTGAGGGTGTCTTCGCCCTGGTGCCAGTTGCACGGGCACAGCTCGTCGGTCTGCAGCGCGTCGAGCACGCGCAGCACTTCCTGCGGGTTGCGGCCGACCGAGCCGTCGGTCACGTAAACGAAGCGGATGATGCCGTCCGGATCGACCAGGAAAGTCGCACGCTGCGCCACGCCGTCGGCGGTCAGGATGCCCAGCGCATTGCTGAGGTCCTTCTTGATGTCGGCGAGCATCGGGAACTTGAGGTCGCGCAGGTCCTTGTGGTCCTTGCGCCACGCCAGGTGCACGAACTCCGAATCGGTGCTGGCGGCCAGCACCTGGCAGTCACGGTCGGCGAACTGCTGGTTGACGTCGGAAAAGCCCTTGATCTCGGTCGGGCAGACGAAAGTGAAGTCCTTCGGGTAGAAGAACACGCACAGCCACTTGCCCTTGTAGGTGTTGTTGTCGATCGTGCTGAACGCCTTCTCCAGGTTCTCGATCGAGACGGTGGCCGGGACGCTGAACTGGGGGAACTTGTCGCCGATGGTGAGCATGGAGCTTCTCCTTGAAGTACTGAGGGTTAGAGCGATCGGTGAGAGCATCATGGGCGCCGTGGATGGCGCGTCATGAGGGCAAGGTTACGCACCGCCCGGGCATTGTTCAAATTGATTGTTGCCATCACACTCATAGGCATGACCTATCGGATCAAGCCATGAACCTGCGCGACCTCGCCTACCTGGTGTCGCTGGCCGAGCACCGCCATTTCGGGCGCGCCGCGGAGGCGAGCTTCGTCAGCCAGCCGACCCTCTCCACGCAGATCAAGAAGCTGGAGGACGAGCTCGGCGTCGCACTGGTCGAGCGCACGCCGCGCAAGGTGCTGCTCACCGAGACCGGCCGCGAGATCGCCCGCCGCGCCCGCGGCGTGCTGGCCGAGGTCGACGAGATCCGCGCGATCGCCCAGCGCACGCGCGACCCGGAGGCAGGCAGGCTGCGCCTGGGCGTATTCCCCACGCTGGGACCCTACCTGCTGCCGCACCTGGTGCCGGCGGTGCGCCAGCGCTTTCCGCGGCTGGAACTGCTGCTGATCGAGGAGAAGACCGAACAAGTCATCCGCATGTTGCGGGAGGGTTCGCTGGACGTTGGCATCCTCGCCCTTCCGATCCACGAGGAAAGCCTGCACACGGAGTTCCTGTTCGAGGAACCGTTCGTGCTGGCGGTACCCGACGACCATCCGCTGGCCCATCGCAAGGCGCGCCTGAAGCTGGCGGACCTGGAGGACGAGAGCCTGCTGCTGCTGGAGGACGGCCACTGCCTGCGCGACCAGGCACTGGAGCTGTGCCAGCTGGCCGGCGCCGGCGAGAAGGTAGGCTTCCGCGCCACCAGCCTGGAAACGCTGCGGCAGATGGTGGCCGCGAACGTGGGCATCACCCTGCTGCCGACGCTGGCGATCAAGCCGCCGGTGGCGCGCACCGAGAACGTGAAGTTGCTGGAATTCGCCGGCCACGCGCCCAGCCGCCGCATCGCGCTGGTCTGGCGCAAGAGTTCTTCGCTCGGACCCTTCCTCAAGCGTTTTGCCGAAGTGGTGCGCGACCTGCCGGCCGAACTGCTCAAACCGGAACTGGCCGAGCCCGTCAAAAACACGCGGCGCAAGCGCGCCTGAGCGCTTCCAAAGGGGGATACCGATGCGGCGACTGGGGTGGCTGGGATTGGCCGTGCTGCTGGGCTGGGGTGCGCTCGGCTGGTGGCAGCAGCGTCCGCTGCACCCGCCGCCGGGGGTGCTGGCCGCGCAGGCGCCCGAACAGGTCGATTTGGAAGATGGCACCCTGCTCCGGCAGGGCGACACCACGTTGCGCACGCGCGCCCACATCGCACTGACCGCGCGCGTGCTCTCCCGTGAGGATTACCGCTGGGACGCCGGCGCCTCGCTCGCCCCGACGGACCTGGCGCTGGGTTGGGGACGGATGTCCGACAGCGCGGTGCTGGCCGGGATCGATATCAGCCAGTCCAGCCGGTTCTTCTACTGGCACGTGCGGGAGTTCCCGATCCCGCGCCGCGAGATCGAAACGTCCGCGACCAACATGCACCTCATCCCGGCCGACGATGGCGTGCGCTACGCGATGAAGCACGTCCGCCCGGGCGAGCTGGTGCACCTGGAGGGTTTCCTGGTCGACGCCAGCCGGCCGGACGGCTGGCACTGGCGCAGTTCGCTCACGCGCGAGGACACCGGCGACGGCGCCTGCGAGCTGGTGTACGTGGAGGAACTGGAGCCGGTCGCGCCGTGATTTCCCTGTAGGAGCGGACCGGTGCGCTCCTACGAGCGCTTGGCGAGCGAGGCCATGCGCTGCGCATCGGCCAGCACGCCGTGCAGGATGCGCAACTCGCGCTCGTCCGGTTGTGCGCGCTGGAACAACCGACGCAGGCGCAACATGATCGTGGTCGGTTCGCGTCCCTTGTGGAACTCGATGTCGTCCAGGGTCTGTCCCAGATGTTCGAAGAAGCGCTCCATCCGCGCCGCGTCGGCTGGCGGCTCGTCGTGTTCCGGCGGCGCGGCCACTGGCGTGGCGCCCAGCATCGCCAGGCGCTGCTCATAAGCCATCACCTGCACTGCCTGAGCCAGGTTGAGCGAGCTGTAGTCCTCCACGCTGGGGATGCGCACCATCGCGTGGCAGCGCGCCAGTTCCTCGTTCTCCAGCCCCGTGCGCTCGTTGCCGAAGACCAGCGCCACCTGTTCGCCGCGGGCCGCGGCCGCGAGTGCCTGCGCGGCGCCCTCGCGCGGGGTCAGCTCCGGCAGGTTCACGCCGCGCCGGCGTGCCGACAGGCCCAGCGCGAAAGTCACGCCCGCCAGGCCGTCGACCAGCGCATCGTGCACGCCCGCCTCGGCCAGCACCTGCACCGCATTGGCCGCCAGCGCGTCTGCCTCGCGACTGGGAAACTCGGCCGGCGACACCAGGTCCAGCCGGGCGAAGCCCATCGTGCGGATCGCCCGCGCCGCGCTGCCGATATTGCCCGGGTGCGAGGTGCGTACCAGCACGAAACGGAACAGGCGGGCGAGATCGGCGTGGTCGGTCATGGCGGCGAAAAAGTCAGGCGGGGTCGCCAAGGATAGCCGCCCCGGGGCACCGCCACGCCGGCTCTGCTAGAATCGCCGGCCGCATTTCCGCTCTTTTCCCAAAGCCGAAGCCATGCCAAGACCCGCCGTCACCATCGCGGCACGTGCCGCGCGCGCCGCAGGCAACGTGATCCTGCGCTACATGAACCGCATCGACGGCCTGCACGTGGTCGAGAAGCAGCGCATGGACTTCGCTTCGGAAGTCGATCGCCTGGCCGAGGCCGAGATCGTCAAGGAACTGCGGCGCGCCTACCCGGATCACGCCATCCTCGCCGAGGAAAGCGGCGCCACCGGCAAGAGCCAGCACACCTGGGTGATCGATCCGCTCGACGGCACGCACAACTACCTGCGCGGCATCCCGCATTTTTCCGTCTCGATCGCGCTGCTCGAGAAGGGCGTGCCGGTCTACGGGGTGGTGTTCGATCCGCTGCGCGACGAGTTGTTCACGGCCAGCAAGGGCGATGGCGCCTACCTCAACGACCGGCGCATCCGCGTAGGCAAGCGCGAGAACCTGGGCGGCGCGATGATCGCCACCGGCTTCCCCTACCGCCAGCGCGAACACCTCGATGCGCAACTGGCCATGACCCGCGCCCTGCTCGGCCAGGCCGAAGACATCCGCCGTTCCGGCTCCGCCGCGCTGGACCTGGCCTATACCGCCGCCGCACGCTACGACGGCTATTTCGAGATCGGCCTCAAGCCCTGGGACATGGCCGCCGGCGTGCTGCTCGTGCACGAGGCGGGCGGTCGCTACGGCGATTTCGCCGGACGCGACGGCATGCCCGCCAGCGGCAACCTGATCGCCGGCAACCTCAACATCGCCAAGGCGATGACCGACGCCATCGGTGCACAGGCGACGCCGGTACTGCTCAAGGCCTGAGCACGCATCGCCGCTGGACAAAAGGGCGCCCACGTGGCGCTCTTTTTTTGCGCGCGCAAACATCGCCCTGCAAGCGCGCACCGCATGCTGCCGGGCGCCGGCAGTCCTGCGCGGGTCGCTCCTACAGGGCACGCAAGCGAGTCCTCGCCTGCCTTCGCGGCAGCCGGGCGTTGCTGTAGATCTTTCCAGCCGGAGCGCTTTTTCCAGCCGCGCGAATGCAAGGGTTGCCGGTAGTCGGCGCACTGCGCGCTGGCATCCGCATTGCAACGCCCCTGTTCGTCCGAAGGGCCCTCGACGCATCGCGAGCCCCTGCGGGCGGGGAAGCGTCCGTCGCCATCGTGCCGCGTGCCGATGGCCGAAGCTTCTGACCGCCGGACCTGCCGTTCTTTCCGGGTGCCGGAAAAACCAGCAGCGTCCTGCCAACGACGATCGGATATCAACGGAGATAACCATGAGCCGGCAATCGTCCCCAGAGAGTCAAGCCAGCAGCAAGACCCACCACCCCGCCCAGGACCCGGCCGACGCCACGCGCGGCAAGCTCAGCGTGCGCGAGGCGGGCCGCAAGGGTGGCCTGCGCGTGCGCGAACTGATCAACCGCGGCCGCGAGGTCGAAGCACGCCAAAGCGAACAGCGCCCGCATTGAGGGCATGCCCGCGGGTTATGTGAGGAGTATCCGAAATGGGCTCGCAAAAGCGGCAGAATCAAGGCAATCAGGTCGTCGACAGTTATCACGCCGGGGCGGCATGACGGTGCCAAGCTGGTCAGAAGGGCGACCACAAGGGCGGCGAGACCCGCAAGCAACAGCTCGGACCCGAAGGTGACTCGAAGCTCGGACGCAAGGGTGGTAAGCGTTCGCGAGTTGATCGCGGAAGGCATGCGAGCCGAGCACCACCGGATCTAGACCTCGCCCGTCACAAACGGGCGCGCCCGCCTTGGCCGTGCATGGCGGGCTTACGTCACCGTGCGGCCGCAGCGCCGACTACGCGTGCCCGCGGTCTTCGCGCAGGAATTCGCGCAGGAACGGCACGGTGATGCGCCGCTTGGCGGCGAGCGAGGCCTGGTCGAGCCGGTCCAGGAGGTCCAGCAGAGCGGTCAGGTCACGTGCGTAGCGGGTGAACAGCCAGTCCAGCACGGCCTCGTCCAGGCCGATGCCGCGCGCGGCGGCCTGCTCGCGGAGCACGGCGCGTCGCTCGGCGTCGTCGAGTGCCTTGAGCGCGAACTGCGTGCACGCGCCCAGGCGCGAGCGAAGGTCGGGCAGGTCGATGCCCAATTGCGCCGGTGGTGCATCGGCGGCAAACAGCATCGCCCCACCCTCTGCGCGCACCTGGTTGTACAGGTCGAACAACGCGTGTTCGGCGGCGCGCTCGCCGGCGAGCACACCGAGATCGTCGATGGCCAGCAGTTCGCTGCTGCCCACTCCGCGCAGCGCGCCGATGTGTTCATGCATCGCCGAGAGCGGCAGGTATTGCACGCGCCGGCCCGCCGCACTGGCGGCCTGGCAGGCGGCCACCAACAGATGGCTGCGTCCGCTGCCGGCCGGGCCGTGCAGATAAACCCAGGGCGCCCCCGGCGTTTCGGCCACCCTCTGGACTGCTGCCACCGCGGCGGCGTTGGCGCCAGCGTGGAAGTGCTCGAAACGCTGCCGGCGCGGCCAGCGCAAGGCGAGCGGAAGTTGCGGGATCATGGCGCGCCGTCGTCCGCAGGCCCGCGGTGCACCGGCACCGTGGCTGCGCCCTCGTCCGTACCGCCGGGGCCGCTCACCGTGACGTCGACCTCGGCGATCACCGGATCGTCGGGACCTGCCTGCCTGTACAGCTCGCTCATGCGGTAGCGCTCGAGCAGGTAGCGCAACAGCACCATGATCACCGAAGCGGCCGGCAGCGCCAGCAGCACGCCGAGGAAGCCGAACAGGTAGCCGCCGGCAAGAACGGCAAAGATCACCGCCACCGGATGCAGGCCGATCTTGTCGCCGACCAGCTTGGGCACGAGCACGTAGCCTTCCAGCAGCTGGCCGACGATGAACACGCCGCAGACCATCAACGGGTGGGCCCAGTCGCCGTACTGCACCAGCGCGGCGACGATCGCCGCGCCGAAACCGACCATGAAGCCGAGGTAGGGCACGAAGCTGAGCAGGCCGGCGACCATGCCGATCAGCGGGCCGACCGACAGGCCGACCAGGGTCAACGCCCCGCCGTAGAAAATGCCCAGCCCCAGCATCACCAGCAGCTGGCCGCGCACGAAAGCACCCAGCACCGCATCCGATTCGCGTGCCAGGTGCGCCACGGTCGGCTGCACCGAACGCGGCAGCACGCTGTCGATGTAGGCGATCAACCGATCCCAGTCGCGCAACAGGTAGAACGCGACCACCGGGACCAACACCACGTTGGTCAGCCACATCACCGCCCCGAGACTGGAGCGCGAGACGGTACCGAGCACGGTGGTCGCCACTGCGCCGATCGAGCCGATGTGCGCGCGGATCGCCGCCATCAGCCGGCTGGTGTCGAACGCATCCGGATCGAGGCTGAGTTTGCGTTGCAGCCACGGCAGCGCGGTGTTCTGGACCCAGTCCACGTAGCCCGGCAGGTTGTGGACGAGATTCTCGATCTGGTCGGAAATCAGCGGCACCAGGAGCAGCAGCGCGCCCACCAGCAGCAGGATCAACACGAAGAACACGATGCTGACCGCCCAGGTGCGATTCATGCCCAGCCGTTCGAGCCGGTCGGCCAGCGGGTCACCGAGGTAGGCCAGCATGCCGGCCACCGCGAAAGGCATCAGCACCGGTGCCAGCAGCCATATCAGGAAGCCGATCACCAGCACGATCGCGAGCAGTTGCCAGCGACGGGAAATGTCGTGGGTCACGGAGGGGCCTCGTTCAAGCGATGCACGGCGTTTCCTCCCACTGTGGGAATCCGCTTGCGGGCGATGCTCTTCTCGATGTACGGAAAGGGCATCGCCCGAAAGCGGATTCCTGCACGGGGCGTTGTTTCAATGCAGCCATTGCAGGCTGGCGTCCGCCCCTGCGTGCGGCGTGCCCTGGATCACCCGCCCGCCCGCGGCCAAACTGGCGGCCAGCACGGCCGGCGGCATGCTTGCCTTGATGCCCAGCAGGAAGCCGTCGTTGTCGGCGGCGAGCGTGTTCACCTCGCGCACCGACGGATCGGCGCGCAGCATCGCCAGCAGGTTGGCGTAGGCCTGCGCCGAGTCGACCTTGCTTACCCACAGCTTGCCGCTGCTGATGCCCGCGCCGATCACGTTGAGCTGCTTGCCCAGGCGATCGGCCATGCCGTTGCCGCCGTCGGTGAGCAGCGCGTCGGCGCTGACCCCCTGGCCGCTCCACGGCAGCGGCTTGCCCCCGGCCACCAGGGTCCAGTCCGCGCTGCCACCCTTCAGGTTGCCGACCAGGATCAGGCCGGTGTGGTAGCGCTGGGTGATCATCGCCAGCGCGGTCGGGTCGGCGTTCGCCACGGCCGACGCATCGGGCACGTGCGACGGGTCCGGGTAGGCCAACTGGTAGCCGCGCGCCGCGGCGGCCTGCGCCAGCGCTCCCAGCGCATCCTGACCGAGCAGGCTGCCGTCGCTGCCATGCACCAGCACCAGCACGGGTGGCTTCACGCCTGCGGCCGGCACGCCGATCTGCGTGATCAGCCGGCGCACGGCGCCGGGGTCGAAGTTCACCTGCAGCACGATGCCGCTGCCCGCGCGCTGGTACTGGAACTGCTGCACCAGCCCCGGCGCGCCCTTCAGCGCGTCGTCGTAGCCGGGCTTGCTGCGCAGGTCCTGACCGCCGGCGACGCGTTCGAGCACCTGCGCGAGCGCAGTGGCGAAGGCCGTGTCACGCTGCGCCTCGCTGGTGTCGGTGACCGGCACCACCACCGCGTACGGCGAGACCGGCACGGGTGCTGGCACCTGCGCCCACGCCGCCGGCGCGAGGAAACCCAGCAGGAGGAAGGCGGAAAGCAGGCGTGGCAGGCGCATCGGCAAGGCTCGTCCGTGGAAGCTCGGATAACACGGGAGTCTGCCCAATCCCGCCCGCAGCGTCCATCGGCGCGGCCTGGCGCAAGACCGCGAAGCCAGCCTTTTCCACCGCCCGCGACTTTCGCACCGAGGACGAACCGCGCCCGCGGGAGCGTGCTGGTAGAATTGCGCGCTTTCCTCCAGGCCTCCTCCGCCATGTCCGACGCCCTCACCTACCGCGCCGCCGGCGTCGATATCGACGCGGGCAATGCCGTGGTCGAACGCATCAAGCCGCTGGTCAAGCGCACCTTCCGCCCCGAGGTGATGGGCGGGCTGGGCGGTTTCGGCGGCCTGTTCGACCTGGCCGGCCGCTACAAGGAACCAGTGCTCGTCTCCGGCACCGACGGCGTGGGCACCAAGCTCAAGCTCGCCCAGCAGCTGGGCCGCCACGACACCATCGGCATCGACCTGGTCGGCATGTGCGTCAACGACGTGCTGGTGCAGGGTGCCGAGCCGCTGTTCTTCCTGGACTACTTCGCCACGGGCAAGCTGGACGTCGAGACCACCGTCGCGGTGGTGGGCGGCATCGCCAGGGGTTGCGAGCTCGCCGGCTGCGCACTGATCGGTGGCGAGACGGCCGAAATGCCGGACATGTATCCGCCGGGCGAATACGACCTGGCCGGCTTTACGGTCGGCGCGGTCGAGAAGTCGCAACTGCTCTCGGGCGAGGCGATCGCGGCCGGGGACGTGATCCTCGGCGTGGCGTCCTCGGGCCCGCATTCGAACGGCTATTCGCTGGTCCGCAAGATCGTCGAGCGCGCGGGTGCCACGCCCGACAACGGCGGGCTCGAGCTCGATCTCGGTGGCGTGAAGCTCGCCGACGCGCTGATGGCGCCGACCACGATCTACGTCAAGCCGATGCTGGAACTGCTGAAAAGCCAGCCGGTGCACGGCATGGCGCACATCACAGGCGGCGGCTTGAAGGAGAACATCATCCGCGTGGTGCCCGACGGCCTGGGCCTGGCGCTCGACGCGAACGCGATCGTGCTGCCGCCAGTGTTCGACTGGCTGATGCGCGAAGGCAAGGTCGCGCGCGAGGAGATGTGGCGCACGTTCAACTGCGGCGTGGGCTTCACGGTGATCCTCCCGCGCGATGCGGTCGATGGCGCGGCCTCGCTGCTGGCGAAGCATGGCCTGGCCAGCCGCGTGATCGGCGAGGTCGTGAAGGCGCAGGGCGACGAGCGCGTCCACATCGGCTGAAACAGGAAAACCGTTCGCCCCGAGCGCAGGCGCGCAGCGTCGAAGTCGAAAAGCGGTCCGATCTGGCGCCGCGCTCGACGCCCAGGGCGAACGGCAGAGACAAACATGCCCCATCCTCTCCGCATCGCCGTCCTCGCCTCCGGACGCGGCAGCAACCTCGCCGCCTTGCTCGCCGCGCGCGAGCGCGGTGAGCTGGCCGCCGAGTTCGTGCTGGTGGCGAGCGACAAGTCCACCGCCGGCGCTTTGCGGCTGGCCGAAGAGGCGGGCATCCCCACGCTGGTGCTCGACCCGAAGGCTTATCCGGATCGCCGCGCATTCGACCTGGACCTCTTCGGCCGGCTCGCTGCCAGCGGTGCCGAGCTGGTCGTGCTGGCGGGTTTCATGCGCATCCTCGATGGCGAGGCGATCGCGCCCTGGGCCGGCCGCATGCTCAACATCCATCCTTCGCTGCTGCCCAGATACCGCGGCCTGCACACGCACCGGCGTGCGCTGGAAGCCGGCGACCTGGAACATGGCGCCAGCGTGCATTTCGTCACCGCCGAACTCGATGGCGGCCCGGTGGTGGCGCAGGCGGTGTTGCGGATCGAGTCGAACGAAGACGAACACCGCCTCGCGCAACGCCTGCTGCCGCTGGAACACCGTCTGTTGCCGGCGGTAGTGAGGTTGATCGCCGAAGGCCGCCTGGCCTGGCGCGACGATGGCCCCTCGCTGGACGGCGCGCCACTCACCGTGCCGCTGCGGCTTACCGAACGCGGGCTCGCGCCGGCCTGAATCCGATGTTCAGCGAGCGGCGGGCACACTGGGCCACATGACTTTCCGCCACCTCCTGCGCCTCGCCGGCGCCCTGCTGCTGGCCAGCGCCAGCGGACTCGCCCTCGCCGCCCCGCCCAAGGCCTTCACCGCCACCTACCGCGTGCTGCGCGACGGCTCGCCGATGGGCGACGCCACCGTGAGCCTCAAGCCGCTTGGCAACGGGCAATGGGCCTACAGCAAGCACCTGCGCGGCACCTCCGGCCTGGCCGCCCTGCTCGGCGCGAACCTGGACGAGGTTTCGCATTTCCGCTGGAAGGGCGACGTGCCCGAGGCACTGAGCTACGACTACCGCCTCGATGCGGCGATCAAGTCCAAGCAACGCCACGTCACGGTGGACTGGGGCAAGCGCCAGGTCACGGTGGACGAAGGCAAGGGTGCGATCACCTATCCGACGCAGCCCGGCATGGTCGAGCGCAACACCACCGCGCTGGCGATCGGCCTGGCGCTGCGCGACGGACAGAAGCAGATCGCGCTGCCGGTGGCGGTGAAGCAGGAAGTCCAGACGCAGCGGTTCAAGGTCACCGGCAAGGAGAAGGTGACCGTGCCGGCCGGCAGTTTCGACGCCGTGCGGGTGGATCGCACGGACGCCGACCGCGGCTTCAGCGCCTGGTATGCGCCGGGGCGGTACCCGTTGCCGGTGAAGCTGTCGCAGAAGGATGGCGGCAACCTGACGATGGAGCTGGTGAGTTTCCGGTAGCACTCGCTTCCCTCGCACCGGAGAGAGGGACCGGGTTCGCGGAGCTGGGCGCGGGAGCGCCAGCGCGGTCGCTCTTGCAGGTTTCTCCCGCAGCTTGGCTCCCGCGGCGGGCTTTCAGTCGCCTGGCGGCGCTCGAAAGAAATGGTTTGCCGAACCGATGAGGTGGAGGAACTGCCGCCGCTTTGCCGCGGATGCTCGGGCGCCGAGGCCAGGGGGAGTGCGGGCTTGTGTGCGCGCCGCGCACAGCCCCCTACGTGCCAGGGTTGGAGGGTTCGGGAGCCATGGCCCTTCGCAGGTAGGCGCCAGCCCACCTCCAAATCGTGCCGCTTGCCCGGCTGGTGGCCTGAAACGGAAACTCAGCTCGGCAAACGGCGGATCTTCGCGCCGAGTACGCCGAGCTTCTCCTCGATGTTCTCGTACCCGCGATCGATGTGGTACACGCGGTCGACCGTCGTATCGCCATGCGCCACCAGCCCTGCCAGCACCAGGCAGGCGGAGGCGCGCAGATCGGTCGCCATGATCGGCGCACCGCTCATGTGATCCACGCCCTGGATGATCGCGGTGTTGCCTTCCAGCCGGATGTCCGCACCCAGGCGCTTGAGCTCCTGCGCGTGCATGAAGCGGTTCTCGAACACCGTCTCGGTGATCACGCCCACGCCCTCGGCCACGCAGTTGAGCGCAGTGAACTGTGCCTGCATGTCGGTCGGGAATGCCGGGTACGGGGCGGTGACGATGTTGACCGCCTTCGGGCGGCGGCCGCCCATGTCCAGTTCGATCCAGTCCGGACCGGTGCAGATGTGCGCGCCGGCCTCCTCCAGCTTGGCCAGCACCGCGTCCATCGTGCCGGCCCTGGCGCCGCGGGCGCGCACCTTGCCGCCGGTCATTGCAGCGCCGACCAGGAAGGTGCCAGTCTCGATGCGGTCGGGCAGCACTTCGTACTCGGCGCCCTCGAGGCGCTCGACGCCATGGATCACCAGGGTCGCGGTGCCGATGCCCTCGATGCGCGCGCCCATCGCCACCAGACAGTTGGCGAGGTCAACCACCTCCGGTTCCTGCGCGGCGTTCTCGATGATCGTGGTGCCGTCGGCCAGCGTGGCGGCCATCAGGATGTTCTCGGTGCCGGTGACGGTCACCATGTCCATCGCGATGCGCGCGCCCTTCAGGCGTTTGGCGCGGGCGCGGATGTAGCCGTTTTCCACGGTCACTTCGGCGCCCAGCGCCTGCAGCCCGCGGATGTGCTGGTCGACCGGACGCGAGCCGATCGCGCAACCGCCGGGCAGCGAGACTTCCGCCTCGCCGAAGCGTGCCACCAGCGGGCCCAGCACCAGGATCGAGGCGCGCATCGTGCGCACCAGGTCGTACGGCGCGATGTGGCTTTCGATGGTGCGCGGGTCGACGTGCATCTTCATGCGGTCGTCGAGCACCAGGTTGACGCCCATGCGGCCTAGCAGCTCGATGAAGGTGGTCACGTCGTGCAGGTGGGGCACGTTGGAGATCGTCACCGGGCCGTCCGCCAGCAGGCAGGCGGCGAGGATCGGCAACACGGCGTTCTTCGCGCCGGAAATGGCGACTTCGCCATGGAGCGGCTCGCCGCCGCTGATCAGGATCTTGGCCATGAGGGTCCTTAGCTTGGAGTGAGCGAAGCGAAGCGCTGCCTTTAGCGGCGCGCCGCGGCTTCCTCGGGAGTCAACGTCTTCAGCGCCAGCGCATGGATCGCGCCGCCCATCAGCTCGCCCAGCGTGGCGTAAACCATGCGGTGGCGCGCCAGCGGCAGCTTGCCGGCGAACTGGCTGGCCACCACGGTGGCTTCGAAATGCACGCCGTCGTCACCGCTCACCTGCGCATTCGCGCCGGGCAGGCCGGTTTCGATCAGTGCCTGGATGCGGGCAGGGTCCATCGGAGGGGTCCATCGTCGGCGCGCGGGGCGCGGATTCACCAGGCTTGATGAATCCAGTGCGCGGCCATATGACGCTAAAATGCGGATATGCCATGGTAATGGAAATCCCGTGGCACAGAAATGCCGAAGGCCGCCGGCCACCCCAGCAGAGACCCCATGAACGCACGCATCGCCCCGCCCGTCGCCAAGCTGGACCCGGACGCCATCGCCCGCAGCGGGCGCATGGTCATCGCCACCGAGGCGGCCGCGATCCGCGCGCTCGAACCGCGGGTGGACGCCAGCTTCGTGGAGGCCTGCCGGCTGATCCTGGCCTGCCGCGGGCGCCTAGTGGTCACTGGCATGGGCAAGTCCGGCCACATCGGGCGCAAGATCGCCGCCACCCTGGCCTCCACCGGTACGCCCTCGTTCTTCGTGCATCCGGGCGAGGCCAGCCACGGCGACCTGGGGATGATCCAGCCCGACGACGTCGTGCTGGCACTGTCCAATTCCGGCGAGACCGATGAACTCCTGTTCATCCTGCCGGTGATCAAGCGCCAGGGCATCCCGCTGATCGCCATGACCGGCAACCCGAAGTCTTCGCTTGCACACCAGGCGGACGTACACCTCGACGCCAGTATTTCCAGCGAAGCCTGCCCGCTTGGCCTGGCCCCCACCGCCAGTACCACCGCGGCGCTGGTGATGGGCGATGCACTGGCGATCGCGCTGCTCGAGGCGCGCGGTTTCACCGCCGAGGATTTCGCCCGCTCGCATCCGGCCGGCAGTCTCGGCCGCCGACTGCTGCTGCACATCAGCGACATCATGCACACCGGCGAAGGCATCCCGATGATCGCACCGGATGCGAGCCTCACCGAGGCGCTGATGGAAATGACCCGCAAGCACCTGGGCATGACCGCAGTAGTCGACGCCGAGCGCCGCCTGCTCGGCGTGTTCACCGACGGCGACCTGCGACGCGCGCTCGACGACGAAGACGTGAACCTTCGCGGCGCGAGCGTCCAGGCGCTGATGACACGCGGCCCGAAGACGATCACCTCCGACAAGCTCGCCATCGAAGCGGCGCAGCTGATGGAGAAGCATCAGATCCATGCGTTGCTGGTGGTGGACGAGCAGCAGCACGTGGTCGGCGCGCTGAATATCCACGACCTGCTTCGCGCAAGGGTCGTCTGATTCGTCCAGACAAACCGGACAAATCAGGCAAGGTCCCTTTTGACGTTACCCACCACAGTTCCGAACCGTGCCCACTTCTTCCTACCTCACCAACCTTCCTCCTGACCTCATCGCCCGCGCCGCCGGTATCCGGCTTGCGGTCTTCGACGTGGACGGCACGCTGACCGATGGGCGGCTGTACTACGGCGAGGATGGTCGCGAGACCAAGGTGTTCTTCGTGCAGGACGGCCTGGGCTTGAAGCGCCTGCAGGTGCACGGCGTGCAGGTGGCGATCATCAGCGCGCGGATCAGCCATCCGGTGGCACTGCGCGCCGAGGAGCTGGGCATCGCCCACGTCTACCAGGGCCAGGGCGACAAGCGCGTCTGCCTGCTGGAATTGCTCGACGCGCTGAAGCTCGCGCCCGAGCAGGTCGCTTTCGTCGGCGACGACCTTCCCGACCTGCCCGCCATGCGCATCGCCGGACTCGCCGTGGCCGTGGCCAACGCCCACCCGTGGGTGATCGAGCAGGCGCAGTGGACCACCAGCCGCGCCGGTGGACAGGGTGGCGCGCGCGAGGTCTGCGACCTGATCCTGCATGCCCAGGGCAAGGCCGGCAACGAGAAGGAGCGCTGGCGGTGAGGGAGTGGTTGCGCGACCGTCGCCTCGCGGCGGCCATCGTCGTGGTCGCGCTGCTGGCCGGCACGGCCCAACTGCTGTTGTGGTGGATCGGACCGCCACCGAAGGTCAACGAGTTCGTCGGTCCGCCGCGCTCGGGCTACACGCTGACCGACTTCAAGCTGACCCAGTACGGCACCGACGGCCTGCCCAGTTTCCTGATCCAGGCGCCGCAGCTGGAGCGGCGCGAGGGCGACCAGTCGCTTTATATCAACGCGCCCGAGTTCCGCCTGCCTTCCAATCAGCCGGCCGTGCCCGACTGGCTCGGCCACTCGCTGTACGGCTGGGTCAACAACGAAGGGAGCCTGCTCAAACTGCAGGGCCCGGTGCATCTGGAACGTGCGGCGTTCGACGATACGCCAAGGACCACGATCGACACCGCCGAAGTCACCGCCTGGCCCAAGCAGAACCGCCTCGAGACCGCCGCCCCGGCGCAGCTGGTGCAGGGCGGCACTAGAATCCACGGCGTCGGCATGCGTGCCGACCTCAACGACAAACACCTGGAGCTGCTCGATGACGTCCATGCCACGTTCCCGCCCCGCCAGCATGCGCGCTAGCGCGGCGTTGGTCCTGCTGGGCCTGACGGTGCTGGCACCGGTGCAGGCCAAGCGCACCGACCGCGACCAGCCGATGGACGTGCAGGCCTCGCACTTCGATGGCTTCCGCAAGCCCAACAGCACCACCACGCTCAAGGGCAACGTGGTGATCACCCAAGGTTCGCTGAAAGCCACCGGCGACCTGGCCAAGGTGCACTTCGACGCCAACGCCGAGATCGACAGCGTGGTGCTGACCGGCAGTCCTGCGCACCTCCAGCAGCTGGACGACAACGGCAACCTGATGCAGGGCGACGCGGCCACCATCGACTACAAGGTGGCCAAGGACTACGCCGTGCTGCAGGGCCATGCCTCGATCACCCAGCAGGGCCGCGGCGAGGCGCACGGCGATCGACTCACGTACAACACGCAGACCAGCGAAATGACCGGCGACAGCGGCGGCGACGGTCGCGTGCACATGATCTTCAAGCCCCAGCCCAAGTCGGGAACCGCCGCGCCTGCCGCGGCACCGGCACCGGCACCGGCCACCAGTGCACCCGCGCCCGCCACCAGCAGCGGGCAGCCCTGACCGATGCTCGCTGCCGAAGGCCTGCAGAAACGCTACCGCTCGCGCCAGGTCGTGCGCGATTTCGGTTTTTCGATCCGCCAGGGTGAAGTGGTCGGCCTGCTCGGCCCCAACGGCGCGGGCAAGACCACCTGCTTCTACATGGTGGTGGGCCTGGTCGAAGCCGACGGCGGCACCATCCGGCTGGACCGCCAGGACATCACCGGCCTGCCCATGCACTCGCGCGCACGACTGGGCATCGGTTACCTGCCGCAGGAAGCCTCGGTATTCCGCCGGCTGTCGGTGGCTGACAACATCATGGCCGTGCTGGAGCTGCGCGAGGGCCTCACCGCCCGCCAGCGCAACGAACAGCTCGAAGGGCTGATGGACGAGCTCAAGATCGCCCATATCGCCGGCCAGAAAGGCATCAGCCTCTCCGGTGGCGAGCGCCGCCGCGTGGAGATCGCCCGCGCGCTGGCCGCGCAGCCGCGCTACATGTTGCTGGACGAGCCGTTCGCCGGCGTCGACCCGATTTCGGTGGGCGAAATCCAGCGCATCGTGCGGCACCTGAAGGAACGCGGCATCGGCGTCCTGATCACCGACCACAACGTGCGCGAGACGCTGGGCATCTGCGATCGCGCCTACATCCTGAACGACGGCGAGGTGCTCTCGCGCGGCACGCCAGCGCACATCCTCGCCGACGAAAAGGTGCGCGAGGTGTACCTGGGACGCGAATTCAAGCTCTGAAGCGGTGATGTGACGCACGGCCCGTCGGAGCCTGCCATCGCTATGGTCGCGTCACACCCACCGGGGTAGGATGACCGCAAGTCTCTCCGCAACGGCTGGCATGAAACCCGGGCTCCAGTTCCGACTCAACCAACAGCTCACCCTGACGCCGCAGTTGCAGCAGGCGATCCGGCTGTTGCAGCTGTCGCAGCTGGAGCTGGAAGCGGAACTGCGCCAGATCGCCGAGGGCAACCCGCTGCTGGAGTTCGAGGAGGAATCGGCGCCGGGCGAAACCGAGGAAGAGAGTTTCTCCGCCGCCCCGGCCGAAGCGCCGACCGTCGACCACAACGCGGACGACGTCGCGGACTGGGGCGAAGCCGACACGCCAGCCGAGGCGCCGATCGATTTCTCGCTCGGCAGCAGCGCGCCCTCCGGCAGCCGCGGCGATGAGGATTTCGAACCGCAGAACGCCGCGCCCGAGACCCTGCAGGAACACCTGCTGTGGCAGTTGAACCTCTCGCCGTTCAACACGCGCCAGCGGCTGATCGCGACGGTCATCATCGATGCGCTCAACGCCGACGGCTACCTTGCCGAAGGCATCGAAGGCGTGCTCGCCGCGCTGCCGGCGGACCTCGACGCGACGATCGATGAAATCGAGACGGTGCGTCGCCAGTTGCAGCGTTTCGATCCCACCGGGATCGCCAGTCTGGACCTGCGCGACTGCCTGCGCGTGCAGCTGGAGCAGTTCGATGCCGATACGCCGCATCGCGGGCTCGCTCTGCAGATCGTCGCCGGCGAGCTCGAACTGCTCGCACGCAACGACGTCGCCAAGCTCGCGCGCAAGCTGCGCGCGAGCGAGGAAGACGTCGCAGCCGCGGCGCTGCTGATCCGCAGCCTGGACCCGCGTCCCGGCGCCGCGCTGGACGCGACGCCGGTCGAGTACGTGGCGCCGGACGTCTACGCCTACAAGGAAGGCAACCGCTGGAAGGTCAGCCTCAATCCCGACTGCCAGCCGCGGCTGGGCCTCAACCAGCACTACTGCAGCCTGATCGCGCAGGCGCGCGGCGAGGACGCCAGCTGGATGCGCGGCCAATTGCAGGAGGCGCGCTGGCTGATCAAGAGCCTGGAGTCGCGCGCCGAAACGTTGCTGAAGGTTGCCGATGCGATCGTGCGCCGTCAGAGCGCCTTCCTCGACTACGGCCCGGAAGCGATGCACCCGCTGGTCCTGCGCGAAGTCGCTGAAGAGGTCGGCATGCACGAATCGACCATCTCGCGCGTGACCACGCGCAAGTACATCCACACGCCGCGCGGCACTTTCGAACTGAAGTATTTCTTCTCCAGTGGCGTCTCCACCGAAGATGGCGGCGGCGCTTCGGCCACGGCCATCCAGGCGATGATCAAGAAGCTCATCGACGGCGAGGACACACGCAAGCCCTTGTCCGACCAGGCCCTGGCCGAGGAGCTCAACCGCAAGGGCATCCAGGTCGCGCGCCGCACGGTGGCCAAGTACCGCGAGGCTCTGCGCATCCCCAGCTCGAGCGAGCGACAACGCGCCGGCTGACCGGCGCCTGAAACCCACCACTTGGAACCGGCCCGAACGATCCCATACCGAATGAAGACCGGCATGCCGGCACCAATCACCGGCATGCGAACCCGCCGCCCCACGGCGGCCTGTACCAGAGGAGGCGCCCCATGCAGTTCCAACTCACCGGCCAGCAGATCGAAGTCACCCCCGCCCTGCGTGCGCATGCCGAATCCCGGCTCGATCGCCTGACCCGCCTCGACGAAAGGTGCCTGGGCCTGAGCATGGTGCTGTCGATCGACAAGCTGCAGCACTGCGCCGACGCTACCCTCAGCACCACGGGTGCCGCCCTGCATGCGGCGGCCTGCGGCGCCGACATGTATGCCTCCATCGACATGGTGTTCGACAAACTCGCCGCGCAACTGCGCCGCCACCGCGACAAGGTGACCGACAAGCATCAGCAGGAAGCGCGCGAAGCGCGCCAGATCGGCTGATTCGTCCGGCTCCTGCGAAAGAGACCCGCCCCGGTGGCGGGTCTTTTTTTGCTCGAAGCTTGATGCCGCAAGCCGAGCCTTCCCCGCGAGCGCAGGGAAGATACCAAGCCACGGGCGGATGGCCGGCCTCGCGACACCCTCCCGGCCCGCCCTCCCCCGCATAGCTGGCACAATGGCGCCCATTGCCACCCGGCAGGGACACTCCTTGGAACGCCTGACTGCACGACAACTCTTCGACGGCGTCCACGAGCGCATGGGCCTGCGCTGGGTGGCGGGCATGCGTGGCGAGGGGCGCGTGCTCGAACCCGGCGCCACCGCCACGCGCCGCCCGTCGCTGATCGGCTACCTCAACGTGATCTACCCGAACAAGGTGCAGATCATCGGTACCGAGGAGCTCAACTGGCTGGACAGCCTGGATTCGCGCCAGCGCTGGGAAGCGATGCACAAGATCGCTGCCTACCAGCCGGTGGCGCTGATCGTGACCAAGGACCAGACCATCCCATCGGACCTGCGCGAGGTGGCCGAGGAAACCCACACCCCGCTGTGGATCAGCGCCAAGCGCGGCCACGAGCTCCTGACCTGGATGCAGTACCACCTCGCGCGCCTGCTCGCGCCGCGGATCACCCTGCACGGCGTGTTCCTGGAGGTGTTTTCGATCGGCGTGCTGATTACCGGCGAGTCCGGTTCGGGCAAGAGCGAGCTGGCGCTGGAACTGATCAGCCGCGGCCACCGCCTGGTCGCCGACGACGCCACCGAGTTCACCCTGATCGCCCCTGACGTGATCGACGGCACGTGTCCGGAACTGTTGCAGGATCTTCTGGAAGTGCGCGGCCTGGGCGTGCTCAACGTGCGCGAGATGTTCGGCCACACCGCGGTCAAGCATTCGAAATACCTGCGCCTGGTGGTGCACCTCAAGCCCCTGCGCGAGGGCGAAGACATCGACGCGGCGACGCGCCTGACCGGCGACACCAGCCACCGCGAGATCCTGGAGGTCTCCGTGCCGATGATCACCATCCCGGTGGCCCCCGGCCGCAACCTGGCGGTACTGGTGGAAGCGGCGGTGCGCCACCATATGCTCAAGAGCAAGGGCATCGATCCCGCGCAGACATTCATCGACCGCCAGGCGCACCAGATGCGCCGGCTTCCGCCGTGGTGAACCCATGAGTACGAACGATCCCGCGCCCTCGAACGGCCTCAACGATCCCAACGCCGTGCACCTGGTGGTGCTGACCGGCATGTCCGGCGGCGGCAAGACGGTCGCGCTGCGCGCGCTGGAGGACCTGGAGTTCTACTGCGTCGACAACCTGCCCAGCGGGCTGCTGCCGCAACTGGTGCAGTCGGTGCGCCGCGATGGCGGCGGCCGCCGCCGGCGCATCGCCGTGGGCGTGGACGTGCGCAACCGCGGCGAGGATTTCGAGCACATGCCTCTGGTGCTCTCCGAAC
The DNA here is from genome assembly GCF_021117405.1 of Frateuria edaphi. Lineage (NCBI taxonomy): Bacteria > Pseudomonadati > Pseudomonadota > Gammaproteobacteria > Lysobacterales > Rhodanobacteraceae > Frateuria > Frateuria edaphi. Next base: position 510,548 of record NZ_CP088251.1, on the reverse strand, counting down.
TGGCCGCCGCCGGCGTGCACGTCCACCTGGTTTTCATCGATTGCAGCGACGAAGTACTGATCAAGCGGTACTCGGAAACCCGCCGCCGACATCCGCTGGCCATCCGCGGCGTGTCGCTGGCCGACGCGATCGCCGAGGAACGCCGCCTGTTGCGGCCGCTGATCGGTATTGCCGAAAAGGTGATCGATTCGAGCGACCTCAACGTCCACCAGCTGCGCCGGCTGATCGCCACCGGCTACGCGGCGGCCACCGAAGGCCTGACGCTGATGTTCCAGTCGTTCGCCTTCCGTCGCGGCCTGCCACTGGACTCGGATTTCGTCTTCGACGCCCGCTGCCTGCCCAATCCGCATTGGCAGCCCAAGCTGCGCCCACTCTCGGGCAAGGACGCGCCGGTGCGCGAATTCCTCGAGGCCGATCCGATGGTCGGCGAATACTTCGCCGACACCGCGCGCTGGCTCGACGCCTGGCTGCCGCGCTTCGAGCAGGACGACCGCAGCTACGTCACCATTTCCGTCGGCTGCACTGGCGGGCGGCATCGATCGGTCTACCTGGTCGAGTGCCTGGCCGCGCATTACCGTGCGAAGCGCGAAGGCGTTCTCACCTTTCACCGTGAACTCGAATGAACGCGCCCGCATCCCCGCGCGCACGAAACACTCGCTGCAGGAGCGCACTACGATGATCACCGGCCATGCGGCAGGAGCAGGCCCATGAGCGTCGGCGTCCTCCTGATGACGCACGAGGCAGTCGGCAGGGCGCTGATCTCCGCCGCGCATCACGTCATGCCCAAGCTGCCGCTGAAGGTCGATGCGGTCGAGGTGCCGGCGCACGCCGATCCGGACGTGATGCGTACGCTCACCGCCCACCACGCCCGCGAGCTCGACCAGGGCGACGGCGTGCTGGTGCTGGCCGACCTGTACGGCGCCACGCCGTGCAACATCGGCCTTTCGCTCACGTCGCTGGGCGTACGGTTGCGTTGTGTGTCCGGGCTCAACCTACCGATGCTGCTGCGCGTGCTCAACTACGCCGAGAAACCGCTGGACGAACTGGCACAGGTGGCAGCCCATGGCGGCCGCGGGGGAATTTTCATCGATCATGCTTGAACAGGATCTCGTCGTTTCCAACAAGCTCGGACTGCACGCGCGCGCCTCGGCCAAGCTGGTGCAACTGGTGCAGGGCTTCAAATCCACGGTGTGGCTGGTCAGCAAGGGCCGCGAGGTCAATGCGCAGAGCATCATGGGCGTGATGATGCTCTCGGCCGGCCTGGGCACCCCGCTCACCGTGCGTGCCGACGGCCCCGACGAGGCGCAGGCCCTCGCCGGCGTCGTGGCGCTGTTCGAGCGCAAGTTCGACGAGGGCGCATGAGGCAGTTGCTGCCCGGCACCGCCGCCTCCAAGGGCATGGCCCTGGGTCGCGCGCGCCTCGTGCAGCCGAGCCGCTACCTGGTCGACACCCGCCCGCTGGCGGAGGACGAAGTCGAGGGCGAGCTGGAAAACCTGCATCGCGCGCTCGACACCGCGCGGCAGGAACTGCACGAATTGCGCGGTCGCCTGCACGGCGCGCTGGCGCGCGAAGTCAACGAGTTCATCGACGCGCACAGCCTCCTGCTCGACGACAAGGAACTGCTGCGCGGCCTCGACGACCTGGTCCGCGTCGGCCACTACCGCGCCGGCGTGGCGCTCAAGAAGCAGCGCGACCGCCTGGCCAAGGTGTTCGAGGCCATGGACGATCCGTACCTGCGCAGCCGCCGCGAGGACGTCGACCAGGTCATCAACCGGGTGATCTCCGCCCTGCAGCGCCAAACCAGCCGCGAGGAGCGCAAGCTCGCCGCGCGCGTGGGCGAGATCCTGGTCGCCGACACCATCGCACCGGCCGACATGGCGCACCTGGTCGGCAACGGCCTGCTCGGCGTGGTGGCAAGCTCTGGCAGCGTCTACTCGCACAGCGCGATCCTGGCGCGCAGCCTGGATCTGCCGATGCTGGTGGGCACGCGCGACGCGCTGGCCACCATTCACGATGACGATCTGATCCTGCTCGACGCCGAGCGCAGCGAGACCATTGTCCACCCCACCGCGCAGGACCTGGCCCGCTACCGCGCCTGGCAGCGCGAAGCGGCAGCCGAAGGGCGACGCCTGGCCAAGCTCGCGAACGCACCCACGCGCACCCGCGACGGCGTGGCGTTGAAGCTGTTCGCCAACGCGGAAACCGCCACCGACATCGCCATGGCGCGCGCCCGCGGCGCCGACGGCGTGGGCCTTTACCGCACCGAATTCCTGTTCCTCAAGCACAAGGGCCTGCCCTCCGAAGACGAGCAGTTCAACGCCTACCGCGACCTGGTGCTGGGCATGGGCGGCCTGCCGGTCACCATCCGCACGCTGGACCTTGGCGCCGACAAGGCCGACGCCGCCGGCCTGGCATTGCGCGGCGAGGACAACCCGGCGCTGGGCGTGCGCGGCGTGCGCCTTTCGCTGCGCTACCCGGCCGTGTTCACCACGCAGATTCGCGCGATCCTGCGCGCCGCCTGCTACGGCCCGGTGCGCGTGCTGGTGCCGATGATCACCCAGCCTGACGAACTGATCGCCGTGCGCACGCTGTTCAAGCTCGCGCGCCAGGACCTCAAGCGCGAGAACATCGACCTGCCGGAAAAACTGCCGTTGGGGGCCATGGTCGAAGTCCCCGCCGCCGCGCTCAACGTGCGCGCGCTGCTGGAGCATGCCGACTTCCTCGCCATCGGCACCAACGACCTGGCGCAATACGTGCTCGCCGCCGACCGCGGCAACGACGGCCTGGAAAACATCTACAACCCGCTGCAACCGGCGCTGCTGCGCCTGATCGCCTACGTCATTTCCGCCGGCCGCCGCGCCAACAAGCCGGTGAGCCTGTGCGGCGAGATCGGCGGCGACGTGAGCTTCACCGCCCTGCTGCTGGCGCTGGGCCTGTGCGAATACAGCATGCACCCCAGCCAGATCCTGCACGTCCGCGACCGCCTGGCCACCCTCGACCACGCTGCCATGCGCCGCGAGGCGCCGCGCCTGCTTCGCGCGCACACCCACGAAGACGTCGAGGCGCTGCTCGCGCAACTTGCCGGTTGAGGGCTGTCCCAACGAAAGAGGCCCGCATTGCTGCGGGCCTCTTCCGGACGCGACATAGCGCTCAGAACGGAATGTCGTCGTCGTCGAAGCCGCTGCTGCTTTCGGCCGGCGCCGGCGCGTTCTGGCGCGGGGCGTTGCCGTAGTCGTTGCCGCCGCCGCGGGACTGGCCACCGCCGTAGTTGCCGCCCCCCTGGCGCTGGCCGCCGCCCTGCGGACGCTCGCGGAAGCCGCCACCGCCACCGCCGCCGCCACCACCTTCACCACCCATGCCGCCGAGCATCTGCATGTCGTTGGCGATGATGTCGGTGGAATACTTCTCCACGCCGCTCTTGTCGGTGTACTTGTCGGTGCGCAGCGAACCCTCGATGTAGACCTGGCGGCCCTTCTTCAGGTACTCGCCGGCGATCTCGGCGAGCTTGCCGAACAGCTTCACGCGGTGCCACTCGGTGCGTTCCTGCTTTTCGCCGGACTGCTTGTCGGTCCACTGCTCGGAGGTGGCCACGCTGAGGCTGCACACCGCGGTGCCGCCGCCGGTGTAACGCACCTCCGGATCGGCGCCCAGGTTGCCGACGATGATGACCTTGTTGATGCCGCGTGCCATGGGTTTTCCTCGCTTTGCTGGCGGCCGGCGCGCGCGCCCGCCTCGTCAAGAGATTCCACCGGCGGGGCCGGCGGGTCAGTCCCTATCATACCGACCCGCCCCCCTCCGCGCGCCGGGGCCGCGTGCGCTTTTGCCGGCCGGTGCGGAAAGGGCATCCCCATCCGCCTGTCGGCTCCTTCCCTGCGTTCGCGCGGAAGCCCGGCGCCGATTGTCAGGGCACATGGGCCGCGTGTGCCTTCACACCGCCGGCGACGCCCTGGAGGGGGCCGGCGAGGCGACGTGCGCGCGTTCGACCGCATGGCCGGCCGCCGCCCAGGCATCCAGTCCGCCGCGCAACGGGCGGACCTGGCGGTAACCCTGCGCCTTCAGCAATTGCGCGGCGCGGGCGGCAGAAAACTCGTTGGGGCAATTGCAGTAGAGGACCAGTTCACGCTCGCGCGGCACGCCAGCCAGCAGCGCGTCGAGGGCGAGCGGGTCGAAATCGAGCGCGCCGGGGATCGCGCGATCGTCGAGCTCGCGCGAACCGGCGGCGCGCACGTCGAACACCAGCGGCGGGCGCGCCGATCGCAACGCCTGCGCCAGCTCATCCACTTCGATCCGGGCCATGCGAAGCGCCACCAGCAGTCGCCGGCGCTGCCACCATTTGTAGAGGATGTAGAGCGCCAGCAGCGCGCCCAGCAGTTGGACTGCGACGGTACCCGTGCCCTCGAACGCCGCCAGCGCACGCTCCACCCCGTCGGCGAAGACGTAGCCCAATGCCACCGCCACCCCGGCCCACAGCAGCGAGCCGAGCGCGTCGAACAGCAGGAACGACCGCGCTTCGAGCCCCATGGCGCCGACCAGCGGCGGCGCCACGGTCGACAGGCCCGGCACGAACTTGGCCACCAGCAGCACCGGTGCCCGCCAGCGCTGGAAGCGCAGTTCCGATTGTTTGACGCAGGAATCGGGCGAAAGCGAGATGCGGCAAAGCGTGCGCATCACCCCCGCGCCATAGCGACGCCCGGCGGCGTACCAGGCGAAATCACTGAGCAGGCAACCGGCCAGCGCCACCAGCAGCACGCCCCACAAGGGCAGCTGGCCACCGGCGGACAGCGCGCCGGCCACCACCAGCGTGGGCACGGCCGGCAGCGGCAGCCCGGCCTGCTCGACCAGCACGTTGAGGAAGACCAGCAGCAGGCCGTATTCGGCGATCAGCGCGACGATCTGGTGGGCCACGGGCAGGCTCTCGTGGGGTGATGCCGCCGCAGATGGGGGCGGCAGCCGCGCAACGCAATCCCGTCAGGCCACCTGTTCGGCCACGGCGCGCGCGGCGATGCGCCGCGCACCGAACGCGACCAGCGGCAGCCACAGCAGCGTGGTCGCCGCCGCGCACAGGAACACCCCGCTCACGCCCAGACGGCCCAACGCGATGCCGCCGATGGCGCCGCCGACGAAGGCGCCGATGAACTGGCTGGTCGAGTACGCGCCCATCGCAGCGCCACGCAGGTGCGCCGGCGCGAGCCGGGACACCAGGCTGGGAAGCGCGGCCTCCAGCAGGTTGAAGGCCGAGAAGAACGCCGCCGCCGACACGCCCAGCCAGGCCAGGTGGCCGCCCGACTGCGCGAAACCTAGCAACGCCAGCCCGATCGCCGCCACGCACACCAGCACGATGCGCAGGCTCTGGCCAATCTCCTTCATGCGATGCAGCGAAGCCCCCATCACCAATGCGGCGATCGTCATCACCGGCAGGTAGAGCTCCCAGTGGCGCTCCACCGGCAGGTGCAGCCGCTCGGCCAGCAGCAGCGGCAGGCCGACGAAGCTCGCCGTCAGCAGCAGGTGCAGGAAGAACACCGACCCGTTGAGGACCAGCAACCGGCCGTCGCGCAGCATCGCCATCACCCCGCCGAGGCTCGCCGCGGCAGGCGCCTTCGCCCGTTCGGGCGTGGGCACGATCAGCCACAACAGCACCAGCGAGGCGAGCGCCAGCAGCGAGGTGGCGCCGAACAGGCCGGGCAACCCGGCCACCGCTTCCAGCGGCGGCCCCAGGATCAGCGCCAGCAGGAACGCCACGCCGATCGACACGCCGATGATGCCCATCACCTTGCTGCGCTGGTCCTCGCGGGTGAGGTCGGCGGCCAGCGCGGTGCCGGCGCCGGCCACCGCGCCCATGCCCTGCAGCGCGCGGCCTGCCACGATCCCCATCAGCGTGTGCGACATCGCCGCCACCAGGCCGCCGACGGCAAAGATCAGCAGCCCGATGGTGATCGCCGGCTTGCGCCCGATCCGGTCGGACAACAGGCCCAGCGGGATCTGCAGCAGCACCTGGCCCAGCCCGTACACGCCCAGCGCCAGGCCGATCAGCAGGCCGCTGGCGTCGGGCATCTGCTTCGCGTACAGCGAGAACACCGGCATGATCAGGAACAGCCCGAACAGGCGCAGGCTGATGACGCAGGCCAGGGTCAGCGCGCTACGGCGCTCGAGGGGCGAGAGCTTGCTCACCGGGAGGGGCACGGACGGGAAGTCATCCGTCCATTATAGGGAGCGCCTCCGGAACCCGATTGCGGCGCCATGTCGCGCCGCCGCACATGGCAGAGCTGGCCCTATAATCGCCCGTCTTGCCACCCGGACACCCATGCAACCGATGCCCGCCGACGCCAGCCGAACCGCCGACTTCGCCGCCGTGCGCGAGCTGGCCGCCGCCGACATGCAGCGCGTGGACGCGCTGATCCGCGCGCGGCTGGCCTCCGACGTGGTGCTGATCAACCAGATCGCCGACCACATCATCGCCAGCGGCGGCAAGCGCCTGCGCCCGATGTTGCACGTGCTGGCCGCCGGCGCCGCCGGCTACGCCGGCGCGCAGCACATCAAGCTGGCCGCGGTGATCGAATTCATCCACACCTCGACCCTGCTGCACGACGACGTGGTCGACGAGTCCGACCTGCGTCGTGGCCGCAAGACCGCCAACGCGCTGTGGGGCAACGCCGCCAGCGTGCTGGTCGGCGACTTCCTGTACTCGCGCTCGTTCCAGCTGATGGTCGAGCTGGACGACATGCGCGTGATGCGCATCCTGGCCGACACCACCAACACCATCGCCGAGGGCGAGGTGCTGCAACTGCTCAACATCGGCAACGCCGACGTGGACGAGGTGGCCTACCTGGCGGTGATCGAGCGCAAGACCGCGGTACTGTTCGCCGCCGCCACCGAGCTGGGCGGTTTGCTTGGCGGGTTGCCCGATACCCAGGTCGCGGCGCTGCGCCGCTACGGCATGGAGTTGGGCTACGCCTTCCAGATCGCCGACGACCTGCTGGACTACACCAGCGACGCCGACACGCTGGGCAAGAACATCGGCGACGACCTGGCCGAGGGCAAGCCGACCCTGCCGGTGATCTACGCGCTGCAGCAGGCCACGGCGGACGAGACCCAGGCGATGCGCCAGGCCATCGAGCATGGCGATCTCACGTCGCTGGATCGCGTGCTGGCGACGATCCGCCGCAGCGGCGCGCTGGAGCGCACGCATGCCCGCGCCGTGGCGCACGCGGACGCGGCCCGAGCCGCGCTCGCCGTCCTGCCCGCCTCGCCCTATCGCGAGGCGCTGGACGCGCTGGCCGCCTACGCAGTCGAGCGCAGCGCCTGAGACGCATGCACCGCGCGCGGCCGACCGTTTCACCGGACCGCGCCCGATGCCTTCGGTCAAGCTGTTCGCACATCGGCCGATGACGGGCCGGATGCGCTCCTTCCCATCCATCCGTTGGCTGGCCCTGGTACTGCTGGGGCTGGCGTTGCTGCTGCCCTCGACGACCGTTGCCGCCGCGCCCGCCATCGACTGGTCGCGCTGGGACCATCTGGCCTTCGAGCACCTGACCGTGCGCGCCGGCCTGCCGCACGCCACGACCACCGCCTTCGCGCAGGATCGCGATGGATTGATGTGGATCGGCACCTTCGGCGGGCTGGTGCGTTATGACGGCTACCGCGTGCAGGTGTTCCGCCAGGCCGACGGTTTGCCCGACAACTACATCCGCGCGCTGCAGGCGGCCCCCGACGGCAGCCTGATCGTCGGCACGTCGGCCGGCGGGCTGGCCCGCTTCGATCCGCGCGACAACCGGTTCTCGACCTACGACGCCTCGCCCGACCACGGCACGGGCCCGCACATCCTTGCCTTGGCGCCCGACGGTGCCGGCGGCTTCTGGATCGGCGGGCAGAACGGGCTCAGCCACCTGCGTGCCGGCCTGCGAACGATCGAGCGCCCGGTCGGCACCGGGCTGCCCGCAAACCCGGCCGTATTCGCCGTGCGCGCGGACCGGCACGGCAACCTGTGGGTCGGCAGCGGCGAAGGCCTTTACCTGCGCCGCGCCGGCGCCGCACGGTTCGTCCGCTTCCATGGTGACGATGCCGCCGCCGGACCCGTGCTGGATGAGGACGTCTGGGCCTTGCGCGAGGACGCGGCCGGCAACCTCTGGGTCGGCAGCGGCACGCGCGGCGTGGCGGTGATCGATCGCCAGGGCCATGCGCGCGTGCCGCCCGGGCTGGACGGCGACGCGCCTGCAATCCAGCACCGCACCGTCCGCGACGTGCTGGCAAGTCCCGATGGCCGGCTGTGGATCGCCACCGACGGCGTGGGCGTCGCGATATACGACCCCAAGGTCCGCACGCTTGGAACCCTGCGGCACGACAACGCCCGCGCCACCTCGCTCGGCGGCAACATCGTGCGTGCGTTGTTCCTGGACCGCTCCAGCGGCCTGTGGGCCGCCACCGAGATCGACGCCTCGCGCTGCGACACGCGCCCGACGATCGTGCACACGCTGGACGCACTGGCGCTGTCCGACCGCCACGACGCCACGTTCGACGAGAACGTGCGCAGTGTTTACACCGACCGCCACGGCACGATCTGGCTGGGCTTCAACCGTGGTCGCCTTGCCCGGGTCGAGCCGGCCAGCGGCCAGATCCGGCTGCTAACGCTCGGCGGCGCGCAGCAGGACCAGGACGTGCGCGCGATCGACGCGCTGCCCGACGGGCGCATCGTGGCCGGCGCGCGCGGTCTGGTCACAATCGACCCGGTGTCGCTGGCGATCCGCCCCTGGTCGGTCGACGGCCTCGACGCGCGCCCGATCCTGGCCCTGCGTGCCTGGCGCGACGAACTGCTGGTCGGGACTTACGACGGCGTTTATCGCATCGATGGCGCCGGTCATGTCACGCATGACCGGCACGATCCGGACGATCCGCGCAGCCTGGTCGATGACCAGGTGCGCAACATCGCCGAGCTGTCCGACGGCAGCGTGTGGATCGCTACCAGTGGTGGCATCAGCATCCTTCGCCCGGGTGCGCGTGGCTTCGAAAACCTCGTGCACGAGGACGGCGACCCGGGCAGCCTGCCGCAGAACTACGCCGGCTCCGTGGTCGAGCTCGGCGGGCGTATCTGGGTCGGCACCTATGGCGGGCTGGCCTCCACGCCGGCGGTACCGCCCGGCCCGCACGGCTACCGCTTCACCGTGCTGCGCGGCCACGACGGCCTGGGCAGCGACAACGTCGCCAGCGTGCTGGCCGACCGCCTGGGCCGGCTATGGATCGCCACTGCGAGCGGGCTGGCGGTGTACGAGCCGGCGTCCGGCCGCATCCGCTCGCTGGGCGAGCGCGACGGACTCGGCGCGCGCTTCTACAACCATCGCACCGCGGCGCTGGGCCCTTCCGGCGAACTGCTGTTCGGCGGGCTCACCGGCCTGACCGTGATCGAACCCGCGCCACAGGCGCGCCCGCGCCAGCCGGATGCCCCGCTGGCAGTGACCATGGCGGCACGCGACGGCAGGCCGCTGCCCTATGCCGCGCTGCCGACCGCGCGACGGTCGCTGTCGCTGGACGACGTGCACGCGCTGCGGCTGGGCTTCTCCCTGCTCGACTACACCGCCACCGATGACGTGCGCTACCGCTACCGGCTGGAGGGTTTCGACGCGCAGTGGACCGAGCTCGACCCAGGCGTGCCGCCCGCCGCCGCCTTCACCAATTTGCCCGGCGGCAGCTACCGCCTGTGGTTGCAGGCGGACATCCCCGGCCTGCACGCGCGCACGGTGCGGAGCCTGATTCCACTGGAAGTCCGCGGACGCTGGTACGAACGGGCCTGGGTGCGCACCGGACTGGCACTGCTGGCCGCCGCCCTGGTCTATTTGCTGGTGCGCCTGCGCACCCGCTACCTGCTCGCCCGCGCCGACCGTCTGACACAACTCGTGCGCGAGCGCACGCGCGAGCTGCAGGAGGCCAACGAGCGGTTGAACCGGCTGGCCAGCGTCGACGAGTTGACCGGCCTGCTCAACCGGCGCGAGCTGATGCACCAGCTCGAACTCGCGCACGACGCCGCGCAGCGCACCGGTGCGCCGCTGTCGATCCTGATGCTCGACCTGGACGCGTTCAAGGCACTCAACGACACCCACGGCCACCAGGCCGGCGACGCGGTACTCCACAGCGCGGCGCAGCAGGTGGCGTCCCTGTGCCGCAAGGACGACCGGCTCGGACGCTACGGCGGCGAGGAACTGATGGTGGTGATGCCGGGTGCCGACCTCGCCACGGCCGCGCAACGCGCCGAGGTGATCCGCTCGGCGATCGAAGCCATGGAAGTCGACCATGGCGAACATTGCCTGCGGCTGACCGCCAGCTTCGGCGCCGCTCAGCTCAAGTCGGGCGAGCGCACGCACGAGCTGATCGCGCGTGCCGATGCGCGGCTGTACCGAGCCAAGCGCGACGGCCGCAACCGGGTCGCGGCCTCCTAGGCCGGGTGGAACATCGCAGGGTGGATCCAGCCCACCCTGCGGGGCGGCTCAGGCGCCCCGGCTACGGCCGACCGGCGAATGCCGCGTCCAGCCAGTCGTGCATCATGCGGTAGCTGCGCGCCGCGGCACGGGCGTCGTATTTGCAGCCGGGCGAGTCCTCGCCGGTCTCGGTGAAGCAATGCACCGCGTTGCCGAGCACCACGAACTGCCAATCCGCGTCGCTGGCGCGCATCTCGTCCATGAACGCGTCGGCATCGGGCATGGTGCCCTTGTCGTCGGCGCCGTTGAGCGCCAGTACGCGTGCCTTGAAGTGATCGGGCAACGCCGGCTTGCCGGCCGCCAGGGCGCCATGGAAGGACACCACCGCGGCCACGTCCGCGCCGCTGCGGGCCAGGTCCAGCACCGCCGAGCCGCCGAAGCAGAAACCGATCGCGGCGAGCTTGCCGGTATCCAGCGGCGCCGCGCCGGCCTGCGCTTTCAGTTGCGCCAGCGCCGTGTTCACGCGATGGCGCATCAAAGCGCGATCGGCGTACAGCGGCTGGACCGCGGCCTTGGCTTCGTCGTTGCTGGTCGGGCGCACGTTCTGGCCGTACATGTCGGTCAGCAGGATCACGTACTGCTTGCCGGCGATCATCTCGGCCTTCTTGATCGCCTCGTCATTCACGCCGTACCAGTTGGGCACCATCACCAGGCCGGGCCGCTTGGCGGCGCCGGCATCGTCGTAGACCAGCACGCTGTGGAAGCGGGTGCCGCCATCGGTCCACTCGACCGACCGGTGGACCATCTTCGCCGACGCAGCGAAGGCCAGGGGGAGCGAGAGCAGGGCAAACAGGATGCGACGCATGGCGACGACTCCGGTGGTGGGATGGCGCTCCGCGCCGGGTTCCGCGGCGTCCGGCCGCGGCGTGGGATCAGCGGCCCGCGGCGTGCGCGGCGAGGCGGCGCTTGAGCGGCGCCAACCGGTCGACCAGGCACACGCCCAGCGCCCGCGCCGCCACCAGCGGCGGCGCCTGCCATGCGTAGATGCGACCCAGCGCATCGAAGCTCCACGCATCCAGCGTGTCGGCGCTGCGCCGGCGTCGCGCGTAGCGGCGCAGCACGTGCGGCGCGGCGATGTCGCGTCCTGCCTCGCGGGCGGCCACCAGCGTGTCGCGCAGCTCGGCGACGTCGCGCAAGCCCAGGTTCACGCCCTGCCCTGCCAGCGGATGCACCGCGTGCGCCGCATCGCCCAGCAGCACCAGGCGCTCGGCCTGATAGTGATCGGCCAGCTGCAACTTGAGGGGGAAGGCCGCGCGGCGGGTGGTCGCGAGCACCGGACCGAGGCGGAAATCGCTGGCCACGCCGAGTTCGGCGCAGAATGCCGCGTCGTCCAGCGCCAGCACGCGTTGCGCTTCGGACTCGGGCAACGACCACACGATCGAACTGCGCCCGTCGGCCAGCGGCAGCAGCGCCAGCGGGCCACCGGGCAGGAAACGCTGCCACGCGGTGTGCTGGTGCGGACGCTCGGTGGTGACGTGCGCGACTACGCCGCGCTGGCCGTAGTCATGGCCATGCGTGTCCAGCCCGGCCAGTCGGCGCAGTGGCGACCCAGCACCGTCGGCCGCGACCAGCAGACGTGCGGACAACGTCCCCGCATCCTCATGTCCCGGAGCAGGAGCATCGCCCACAAGGTGGCTCCTGCGGACATCGAGCGTGATGCGGTCGGCCTGTGCCTGGAAGCCGGTCACTTCCGCGGGGCAAAGCCGCTGCACGCCTGCCGATTCGAGCGTCTGCCACAGCGTCCATTGCACCAAGCTGTTCTCGACGATCCAGCCCAGCCAGGCGCGCCCCTCGGCGGTGGCGTCGAAGTCGACCGCGGCGCCGGTGCGCGCATCCCACACGTGCATCCGTGCGTAGGACGCCGCGCGATGGTCGCGTATGGACGTCCAGACGCCGATGTCGCCAAGCAGCGCGATCGACGAGGAGGCCAACCCGACCACGCGAAGGTCGACCTCGTCCTCCGCACGCCATGGCGCCGGCGGGCGGGCTTCCAGCAGGGCAGTGGCGAAACCCGCACGCGCCAGCGCCAGCGCCGCCGCGGCGCCGACCATGCCGCCACCGACCACCGCCACGTCGAGCAGCGGCGCGCGACGGCGCGATTCGGAACGGAGCGTGCTCACGGCGCACGCTCCAGCACCGCCCGCGGCGGTTGCCCGCGGAAGCCCATGCCGCGGCGGAGCACTGCATGCTTCAGTGGTGGCACGCGGTCGCAGGCGAGCAGCGCCAGCGAACGCAGCGGGGCGAGCCAGGGCTGCGGCAGGCAGGCCAGTTGCACCAGTCCATGGCTCATCGCCATGGTCCCTTCGCGGTCGGGCGCGCGCCGGGCCGCGTAGGTGGCGAGCAGGCGCTCGCCCCCCGGGTCGGCCGCGGCGGCGACGAGTTCGGCCAGCGTCAGCGCGTCGCGCAGGCCCAGGTTGAAGCCCTGCGCGCCGATCGGGTGCACCGTCTGCGCGGCGTTGCCGACCAGCACCGCGCGCGGTGCGATCAGGCGGTTGGCCGCCACGCGCTGGATCGCGTACGGAAAGCGCTTGCCGGGCCGCGCCAGTCGTCCCAGCCGCCAGCCGAAGCGACGCTGGGCCAGAGCGAGGTACTGCGCATCGTCCATCGCCGCCACCGCCTCGGCCTGCGACCCCGGCACCGTGAGCACCAGGCCGCAACGACGGCCGGCCAGCGGCAACAGGGCGACCGGACCCTCGTCGCTGAAGCGCTCGTACGCGCGATGGCCGTGCTCGCGTTCGGGGGTGACGGTGCACACGAACAGCGTCTGCCCGTAATCGAAAGTTTCAGCGCCGATGCCCAGTCGCCCGCGCACGAAGGAACCGGTGCCGTCGGCGCCGACCAGCAGCGGCGTGTCGATTTGGCGCACGCCTTCGGCGGTACGCACCTGCGCGCGCCAGCCTTCTGCGAACGGCTCGATTGACTCCAGGGTCGCGGGCGCCAGCCGCTGCAGGCGGGTGCATTCGTCCAGGCGGCGCAGCAAGGCCGCGCCCAGTTCGCGCGCGGGCAAGGTCCAGCCCAGTGCATCCACGCCGGCCTCGCGCGCCTGCAGCCGCACGCTGCCGAATTCGCCGGCACGGCTGACGTGGATGCGCTCGATCGCGGTGGCGCCCTCGCGCGCGTGGGTCCACACGCCGATCGCCTCCAGCCCGTTGACGGTGGCGCGGGCCAGCGCCAGGTTGCGCTCGTCGTAGCTGGGCTGCGCATCGGTGCGCGGCGCGGCAGCCTCGACCAGCATCGTGTCGACGCCGGCCACGTCCAGCGCGATCGCCAGGCTGGCGCCGACCAGGCCGCCGCCGACGATCAGCACGGGCCCGCGTGGGGAAGGGGGAACGGTCATGCGGCGGATGATACGGCCGAACACGCAGGCGTCGCATGAGCCGGACGGGCTTCGGCTAAACTAGCCGTCTACCTTCTCCCTTCACGCCGCCTGCTTACGGAGCACCTCATGGCTATGACGCGAAACCAGCGCCTCGGCATCTTCCTGGCACTTGCCCTGGTGATGGCCATTACCCGTGGCGCCGTGCACACCCATCATTTCGAGGCGTTCCCGGACGCGTCCTGGGGCGTGTTCTTCCTCGCCGGCTTCTGGCTGCGCGGCGCCGGGCGCTGGGCGTTCCCGCTGCTGATGGCCGAGGCCGTGCTGGTCGACTACCTGGTGATCAGCGGCCAGGGCCTGAACTTCTGGAGCCACTACTGCGTCTCGCCGGCCTACTGGTTCCTGGTCGCCGCCTACGGCGCGCTGTGGCTGGGTGGCAGCTGGCTGGCCCGCCGCCAGGCCGGCCTGAAGCTTTCCACCGCGGGTCTGGCCGTTGCCGCGCTGCTGGTCAGCGAGGCGGTCTGTTTCGTGGTTTCCAACGGCAGCTTCTACTGGCTGAGCGACAGCGTGCCGGCGCCGCGCAGCATGGCTGCCTGGTTCCAGAACATGGGCGACTGGTATCTGCCGTTCCTGCAGGTGACCGCGCTGTACGTCGGACTCGGCGCGGCGGTGCACGTGCTGGCGACCCAGCTGACCCGCGCTCTCGCGCACGAAGGCCAGACGCGCTGATGGGCAACCGCCTGTCGAAGATCTACACGCGCACGGGCGACGATGGCAGCACCGGCCTGGGCGATGGTTCACGCGTGCCGAAGGACTCGGCCCGCGTGGCCGCCTACGGCACAGTGGACGAACTCAACAGCACGATCGGGATGGTGCTCGCCTGCCCGGACGTGCCGGCCGAGGTGCACGAGGCGCTGACCCAGGTCCAGCACGAGCTGTTCGACCTTGGCGGCGAGCTGTGCATCCCCGGCATGGCCATGGTCCAGGATGCCGACATCACGCGGCTGGAATCGGTACTGGACGGCTTCAACGAACCGCTGCCGCCGCTGAAGGAGTTCATCCTGCCCGGCGGCGGCATGGCGGCGGCCTGTTGCCATCTGGCGCGCACGGTGTGCCGCCGCGCCGAGCGCGAGGTGATCTCGCTGGCGCGCGTCGAAGCGGTGCGGCCGCAGGCACAGCGCTACCTCAATCGGCTGTCGGACCTGCTGTTCGTGATCTGCCGCGTGCTGGCGCGTGCCGGCGGCCACGGCGAGGTGATCTGGCAGCACGAGCGCCGCCCGCGCGGCTGACCCACCCCGATGCTGCGGCTCTATACCCATCCTGCCTGCCTGCAGCACGACCCCGGTCCTGGCCATCCCGAATCTCCCGTGCGCCTGCACGCCATCCTGGCGGCGCTCGACCGCGACCGTTTTGCCACGCTGGACCGCATCGAGGCGCCACGCGCCAGCATCGATGCGCTCGAGCGCGTGCACGATCCGGCGTACGTGGCGCGCATCCTCGCCAGCGCGCCGGTCGATGGCGTCGTGCGGCTGGACGAAGACACGCTGATGTCGCCCGCCTCGGCCGAAGCCGCGCTGCGCGCTGCCGGCGCCGTCGCCACCGCGGTCGATGCCGTGCTCAACGAACGTGCCAGCCGAGCGTTCTGCGCCGTGCGCCCGCCCGGCCATCACGCCACGGCCGACCAGGCGATGGGCTTCTGCCTGTTCAACAACGTCGCGGTCGGCGCCGCGCACGCGTTGGCGGAACATGGCCTGGAGCGCGTGGCGATCGCCGACTTCGACGTGCACCACGGCAACGGCACCCAGGACATCTTCGCGCGCGAGCCGCGCGTGCTCTTCGTCTCCAGCCACCAGTCGCCGCTCTACCCCGGAACCGGCGGGGCGGATGAAACCGGCGTAGGCAACCTGCTCAATGTCCCCCTGCCGCCGCAGACCGGCTCGCGGGCTTTCCGGGAAATCTGGGAGGAACGGCTGCTGCCGCGGCTGGACGCCTTCCGCCCGCAACTGCTGCTGGTCTCGGCCGGCTTCGACGCCCACCGCGCCGACCCGCTCGCGCAGTGGCAGCTGGACGCCGACGACTATGCGTGGCTGACCGCGCAACTGGTGGACATCGCCCGTCTGCACGCGGGCGGCCGCGTCGTTTCCACCCTCGAGGGCGGCTACGACCTCGACGCCCTGGCCACCAGCGCCGCCGCGCACGTCGCGGCGTTGATGAGCTGAGTGCAGCGCCCCGTCGGGTGGGTTTTCCAGCCAACCTCCTCGGGGGAAAGCGGTGGACTGAAGCCCACCCTACGGGGCGTCAGGCCCGGGGCGCTCCTGCCGGCCATGCACCCTTTCTGCTAGTTTTACGCGTCCTGACGAACGCCGACAGCCCACCGTGACGCTGAGCCACACGATCCCGCGCGCTTTGCCCCCACGCCGCCTGCTGGCGGTCGCCGCAGCCCTCGCCCTGTTCGGCGGCCCGGTCGAGGCCCAGACCGCGGCACCCGAGGCGGCGGCTCCCGCCGCGCCAGCCAGCGCCGCCGGGGTATCGAGCTGCCCGCTGGGTGCGTTCCACTGTCCGGCGCGCCCGGAAAGCTTCGCGCTGTGCCGGCCCAACGCCCTGCTGGAGTTCTACGATCCAACGCTCCCGCGCGACGCCGCGCTGCGCGAGACCTCCGACACGGTCGTCGACGCCGCCCACGTGGACAGCTCCAACCGCGCGGTTTACCGGCTTTCGGGCAACGTGCGCATCGAGCGCGCCGACCAGCTGCTGCGTGGCGACCGGATCGACTACAACGACACCACCACCGACTACGACGCGCAGGGCAACGTGCGCTACCAGGAAGCCGGTGAGCTGCTCAGCGCCGACCGCCTGCGCGGCAACACCCAGGCCAACCGCGGCGTGGCCGAGAACGTGCGCTACCAGCTGCTGCAGTCGCGCGGCAATGGCACCGCCGCGCGCGGTGAACTGCTCGACGCCCAGCGCAGCCGCTACAACCTGGTGAGCTATTCGACCTGCGATGTCGGCCACCATCTCTGGGAAGTGCGCGCAAAGAGCCTGGAGATCGACAAGTCCACCGGCGTGGGCAAGGCGCACGGCGCGACCATGCGCTTCGCCGATGTGCCGTTCCTGTACCTGCCCTACTTCACCTTTCCGGTCGACAACCGGCGCAAGAGCGGCTTCCTGTACCCGACCTTCGGCAGTTCGAACCGGTCGGGGACGATGTTCGCCATCCCCTACTACCTGAACCTGGCGCCGAACTACGACGCCACGATCGAGCCGCGCATTTATACCCAACGCGGTGCGATGCTGGCCGGCGAGTTCCGCTACCTGGTTCCGGACACGCGCGGACAGCTCAACTTCCAGTACCTCCCCAACGACCGCGGGGACAATAGCTCTGAGGATGAACCGACCAAGGGCACGGACCGCTGGTGGCTCAATTACACCAACGTCACGCGCCTGGGCGGGCCGTGGAACTTCAGCACCTCGATCAACCGCGTATCCGACCGCAGCTATTTGCGCGACTTCGGCAACGACCTGTACACGACCTCGGTAGGCATTCTCAGCTCCAGCGGCTACCTCCATGGCAACGGCGACTGGTGGAACGCCTCTTTCGGCGCCACCAGCTACCAGAACGCCGACCCTTACCTTCCGGACACCGTGTTGCAGTACAAGCGCTGGCCGACCGCGACTCTTGGACTGAACATCCCGATCAACCGCTGGCTCGAGTTCGGTGCCGACACTGAAGCGACCGCGTTCCGCAAGGACGAGCGCATCGAGGGCGACCGCCTCGACCTCTACCCGTATCTCGCCGCCGATTTCCGCGGTGCCGCATGGTTCGTGCGGCCGAAGCTTGCCTACCGCTACACGGCTTACCAGCTCGATGGCAATTACCGCGACTACGGCTACAACGGTCCCCTTCCCAGCACCCTGGTGTCTCCCTTCGATGACCGAACACCCAGCCGCGCGCTGCCGATCGCAAGCCTCGATACCGGCTTGATTTTCGAACGCCCGACCTCGCTGTTTGGCACGTCTTACAGGCAGACGCTGGAGCCACGGCTGTATTACCTCTACGTGCCCTACCGCAACCAGGACGACCTGCCCGTGTTCGACTCGCGTCGGATGTCGTTCGACTACTGGCAGCTGTTCTCGCCCAACCAGTTCTCCGGCGCCGACCGCCAGATGAACGCCAACAACCTCACCGCGGCGCTGACCACCCGGTTGCTGGACGACGACGGCGTCGAGCGGGTGTCGGCCAGCATTGGCCAGATCCACTACTTCGCGCCGCAGCGGGTGCAGTTGCCAAATAGCACGATCACCACCGCCGCGCCGACCGACTGGACGCGTTCGGACTACGTGGCCCAGCTGGGCGTGCAGTTGAACGATCGCTGGCGTCTCAACAGCGCCTACCAGTGGAGCCCGAACTCCCGCCAGACCGACCTGGGCACGCTGGAGCTGCAACGGCGCGTCGGTGCCGACGGTATCTTCAACTTCTCCTACCGCTTCCGCCGCAACCTGGTGGAGCAGTACGACGCCTCGGCGATCTACCCGATTTCCGAGCGCTGGCGCCTGCTCGGGCGCTGGGTGTACTCGGTGCGCGACAACCGCACGGTCGAGGCCCTGGCTGGGGTGGAGTACGACAGTTGTTGCGTCGCGGTACGGATGGTCGGGCGCCACTACGTCATCACCCAGGGCCCGCTCATCAACCGCGGCAACAGCAACAACGCGCTGATGTTCGAGCTGGTCTTCAAGGGCCTGGGCGCCTTCAACGGCCAGACGGAAGATGTGCTGCGGCGTGGTATTCTTGGCTATCAGTAACGGCCTGGCCGCGAACTTTCCGCTGCCGTTGCGATCCACGGTTGTCGACCGGCACGACCGGCCCCCTGGCACCGCCTCCTCAACCATCGCCGCGCAGGCGATTGAAGGTTCCGACCGATGAAGCAACCCACCGCGCTGCTCCTCCTCGCGCTCGCCGCGGCCACCGTCCTGCCCGTCCAGGCCCAGCTGCTGCCCCAGGCCCAGGGCCAGGGCGACGCCTCGGCCTCGGGCACGCAGCCGCTCGACCGCATCATCGCGGTGGTCGACGACAGCGTGATCCTGCAGAGCGAACTGGATGAGGCCATGCGCTCGGTCAAGCAGCAGTACGCCAGCAACCCCGGCCAGCTCCCGCCGGAGGACGTGCTCAAGCGCCAGGTGCTCGACCGCCTGGTGCTGATGAAACTGCAGGTGGCCAAGGCCGCCGACCAGGGCATCCGCGTGTCGGATTCGGACATCGACCAGGCCGTCGCCGCGGTCGCCCAGCAGAACCACCTGACGCCAGAGCAGTTGCAGCAGGCGGTCGAGCAGAGCGGGCAGGGTTTTGCCGCCTTCCGCACCCAGCTGGGCGACCAGCTCATGGTCCAGCGCCTGCACGAGAGCGTGGTGCGCGATTCGGTCAACATCACCGACAGCGAAATCAACAACCTGCTCAACAGCCCCACCTACAAGGCGGGTGAAGTGCATCTGGCGCACATCCAGGTCTCGATTCCGGCCGGCGGCAGTGCGGACGACATCGCCGCGGCGCAGGCCAAGGCACAGGAGGCGCTCGATGCGATCAAGGGCGGCATGGACTTCAACGCCGCGGCGATCCGCTACTCCGACGCTCAGGACGCGCTCGAAGGCGGCGACCTCGGCTGGCGCAAGATGGACGAGATCCCGCCGGCTTTCGCCGACACCATCTCCGGCATGAAGCCTGGCCAGGTCAGCGCGGCGCTGCGCGGCCCCACCGGCTTCCACATCCTCAAGCTGGTCGACCAGCGCGAGCCCAGCCGGCAGGTGGTCACCGAGTACCACGCCCGCCAGATCCTGATCCGCCCGAGCGAGCTGGTGACGCCCGAGCAGGCGCAGCAGAAGGCGCAGGACCTGTACAACCGCATCGTCAACAAGCATGAGGACTTCGCCAAGCTGGCGAAGGAGAACTCCAAGGACCCGACCACCGCCAATGCCGGCGGCGACATGGGCTGGTTCCAGCGCGACCAGTGGGGCGGCACGATCGCCCAGCAGCTCTCCCAGCTCAAGGACGGCGAGGTTTCCCAGCCATTCCAGAGCGAGGCCGGCTGGCACATCCTGCAGCTGGAAGGCACGCGCAAGAGCGACGTGACCGAGGAGAGCGAGCGCAACCAGGCGCGCCAGGCGATCGGCAACCGCAAGGCCGAGCAGGCCTATGAGGATTTCCTGCGGCAGCTGCGCTCGGATGCCTACGTCAACATCCTGGTGCCGGAGCTCAAGGATCCCGACGCGCGGGACAAGAGCTGAGTCGTGCCTTGAACGCCGGCCTGCCCCGACTGGCGCTGACCGCCGGGGAACCGGCCGGCGTCGGCCCCGAACTGCTTGTCCGGCTCGCATCGACGCCGCTCGCGGCCGGACTGGTCGCCATCACCGACCGCGACCTGTTGCGCCGCGCTGCAGCGCGTTGCGGCGTACCGCTGGAACTGCATGAAGACGACGGCCAATTGCATGCGCACGTGCCGGGCAGCCTGCGCGTCCAGCATGTGCCGCTGGTGGTGGAGGAGCACCCCGGCAAGCCCGATCCACGCAATGCGCGCCACGTCCTGACCACGCTAGCGGAGGCCGCGGATGGCTGCCTGGCCGGCAGCTATGCGGCGGTGGTCACGGCGCCGTTGCAGAAGGCGTCGATCAACGAGGCCGGCATCCCCTTCAGCGGTCATACCGAGTTCTTCGCCCATCGCGCCGGCGCGGACGTGGTGATGATGCTGGCCAGTCCTGAGCTACGGGTTGCGCTGGCCACCACGCATTTGCCGCTGGGCGCAGTGCCCGCGGCGATCACCGGCGAGACGCTGGCGCGCACGCTGCGCATCATGCACGGCGAACTCAAGGCCAGGTTCGGCATTCCCGCTCCACGCATCGCGGTACTCGGTCTCAATCCGCATGCCGGCGAGGGCGGTCACCTCGGCCGCGAGGAGCTGGACGTGATCGAGCCCACGCTGGCGCGGCTTCGCGACCTGGGCATGCACTTGCTTGGCCCGTTGCCGGCGGATACCGCCTTCGTACCGGCGCAGCGGGGACGCTACGACGCCGTGCTGGCGATGTACCACGACCAGGCGCTGCCCGTACTCAAGAGCGAAGCCTTCGATCGCACCGTCAACATTACCCTCGGCCTGCCTTTCATCCGCACCTCGGTCGATCACGGCACCGCGCTGGACCTGGCCGGCACCGGCCGCGCGGATCCGTCCAGCCTGATCGCCGCCGCCCGGATGGCGGTGGAGCTGGCCAGCCGCTCCGGCTCTCCGGGGTAAGCGAGAAATTCCGATGAACGCCCGCCCCAAGAAAAGCTTCGGCCAGCACTTCCTGCACGAAAAGCGCTACATCGAGCGCATCGTCGGCGCGATCGCGCCCAAGGCGGGCGATCGCGTCGTTGAGATCGGCCCGGGCGAAGGCGCGCTTACGCTGCCGCTGCTGACCGCCGCGGGCCAGCTCGTCGCGATCGAACTGGACACCGACCTCATTCCCGCTCTTCAGGCGCGCGCAAACACCGTGGGCATGCTGGAAATCGTCCATGCCGACGTGCTCAAGGTGGACTTCACCGCACTGGCGCAGCGTCTGGGCGTGCCGCGGGTACGCCTGGCCGGCAACCTTCCCTACTACATTTCCAGCCCGATCCTGTTCCATTGCGTCGACCACGCCGCCGCGATCCAGGACATGCATTTCATGCTGCAGAAGGAAGTGGTCGATCGCATGGCGGCGGCGCCCGGCAGCAAGGTCTATGGCCGTCTGTCGGTGATGCTGCAGCTGGCTTGCTGGGTCGAGCCGCTGTTCACGGTGCCACCGGGCGCGTTCCGCCCGCCGCCGAAGGTGGATTCGGCGGTCGTGCGGCTGGTGCCGCTGGCCGCGCACGAGCGCCACGACGCCGATCCCGATCGCGTGCACGCGATCGTCAAGGCCGCCTTCGCGCAGCGGCGCAAGACCCTCGCCAATGGGTTGAAGAACCTGCTCGACAGCGATGCCATTGCCAGCGCGGGAGTCGATCCGAAGGCGCGCGCCGAGACTCTCGCGCCCGGCGACTTCGTGCGCCTGGCAAAGCTTCCCGCCTGACGCGCCGTCTACACGCGCAGGCTTGCGCGCAGGCCGTACAATCGGCGCATGAATCCCAAAGCTTCCTACACGATCGACGTGCAGGTCGAAACCCGTTTCGTCCCCGACCAGTCCAAGCCGCACGACAACCGCTACGTGTTCGCCTACACCGTGACGCTGCACAACGCCGGCGACATGCCCGCGCGGCTGCTCACCCGCCACTGGGTGATCACCGACGCCAACGGCAAGGTGGAAGAAGTGCGCGGCGAGGGCGTGGTCGGCGACCAGCCGTGGATGCGGCCGGGCGACCGCTACCAGTACAGTTCCGGTGCCGTGCTGGACACCGCCGTCGGCACGATGCGCGGCAGCTACCAGATGCTCGCCGACGACGGCACGCGCTTCGAGACGCCGATTCCCCCGTTCACGCTGTCCATACCGCGCACCCTGCACTGATGGAACGCACACCCGAGGGTTCGCCTGCCATGGATCGGTTCTGGACGGACGAGTTCTGATGGCGACATATGCAATCGGCGACGTGCAAGGCTGTTACCCGGAGCTGTCGCGCCTGCTCGACAAGTTGCGGTTCGACCCTGCCGATGACCAGTTGTGGTTCTGCGGCGATTTGGTCAACCGGGGCGGCGAATCGCTGCAGGTGCTGCGGATGCTTCACGGCCTGCGCGAGAACGTGGTGGTCACGCTGGGCAACCACGACCTGAGCCTGCTGGCGATCGCACAGCGCAAGCCGGACGCGCAGTCGCGGGTCAATCCTGAGCTGCGGGAGGTACTGTTCGCCGACGACGCGCCGGTACTTTTCGAGTGGCTGCGCAACCAGAAGTTGATGCACTACGACGAAGTATCGGGATGGGGCATGGTGCACGCCGGGTTGGCCCCGTCGTGGACGCTGCGCCAGGCGTTGCGCGCGGCGCAGGAAGTGGAGCGCGAGCTGTCCAGCCCGCGCCACCCGCGATTGCTGCGCAACCTGTTCGGCAACCGCCCGGCCGCCTGGTCGAGCCGGCTGCAGGGGATCGAGCGTTTCCGCGCGTCGATCAACACCATGACGCGCATGCGCTACTGCGACGTCAACGGACGGATCGACTTCGAGGCCAAGGGCATCCCGGGTTCGCAGAAGCCCGGGCTGTATCCGTGGTTCGCCGTGCCGGGCATGCGCCGGCGCGAAGGCAGGATGGTCTGCGGGCACTGGTCCGCGCTCGGCCGCTTCGCCGGCCTGGGCGTGTACGCGATCGACACCGGCTGCGTATGGGGCGGCCAGCTGACTGCGCTGCGGCTGGACCAGGAAGAACCGCAGTACATCACGGTCAATGCGGAGCCGCATCGCAAGCGGCCGCCTGGCGGCGGGGACTGACTCTGCACCTCCCTCGGGGGAGAGGGCTAGGGGTGCGGGGACGTTCTTGCCACGACCTCACCTACGCGTCATCAAGGCCCGCCGTAGTGGCTCATCGCGAGCCCCGGCCACCATCTTGGTCCTCTCCCCGAAGGGGGAGGACGCATCGCGTAATCAGGCCAGCTGGCCGTGGCAGTGCTTGTACTTCTTGCCCGAACCGCACGGGCACGGATCATTGCGGCCGATCTTCGGGCCTTCGTGGTGCACGGTACCCGCGGCGGCCGAGGGCGGAGCATCGTTGCCCAGCGCGTTGACCGGGGCACCACCGCCGCTGGCGAGCATCTGCTGCTGCAGGCGCGCCGCCAGGCGCTGCTGTTCGGCTTCCATCGCGATGACTTCTTCCTCGCTGCGGATGCGCACGCGCGCGAGCATCTGCACGACTTCGGTCTTGATGCGGTTGAGCATCTCGGCGAACAGCTCGAACGACTCGCGCTTGAACGCCTGCTTGGGATCCTGCTGCGCATAACCGCGCAGGTAGATGCCCTGGCGCAGGTAGTCCATGCTCGCCAGGTGCTCCTTCCAGGCATTGTCGACCACGCTCAGCATGATGTGCTTCTCGAGCTGGCGCATGGTCTCGGCGCCGATCTGCGCCTCCTTGGCCTTGAAGGCCTGGTCCATCGCCTCGCGTACGTGGTCGCGGATCTGCGCGGCTTCCAGCTCGTGCTGCTGCTCGACCCAGGCCTTCAGGCCGGTGGCGATGCCGAACTCGCTGTCCAGCGCACGCTCGAGGCCGGCGATGTCCCACTGCTCGTCGATGCTGTCCGGCGGCACGTGGGCATTGACGATCGACTCGACCACGTCTTCGCGGATATCCGCGATGGTTGCCGAGACGTCCTCGCCCTCCAGCAATTCGTCGCGCTGGCGGTATATCACCTTGCGCTGGTCGTTGGCGACGTCGTCGAACTCGAGCAGGTGCTTGCGGATGTCGAAGTTGTGCTGCTCGACCTTGCGCTGCGCCTTCTCGATCTGGCGGCTGATCATGCGCTCCTCGAGCGGATCATCCTCCTTCATGCCGAAGCGCTTCATCCAGCGCACCAGGCCCTCGCCGCCGAAGATGCGCAGCAAGTTGTCCTCCAGCGCCAGGTAGAAGCGCGACGAACCCGGATCGCCCTGGCGACCGGAGCGACCACGCAGCTGGTTGTCGATGCGGCGGGATTCGTGCCGCTCGGTGCCGACGATGTGCAGGCCGCCGGCGGCGAGCACCTGCTCGTGGCGCTTCTTCCATTCGCTCTTGACGCGCTGGCGGTCCACCTCGGAGGCGTCCTCCGGCAGAGCGGCGAGCGCGGCTTCCAGGCTGCCGCCGAGCACGATGTCGGTACCGCGGCCGGCCATGTTGGTGGCGATGGTCACCGAGCCGGGCGCGCCGGCCTGCGCCACGATGTGCGCCTCGCGCTCGTGCTGCTTGGCGTTGAGCACTTCGTGCGGGACCTTGGCCTTGGTCAGCATGTCGGACAACAGCTCCGACACCTCGATCGAGGTGGTGCCGACCAGCACCGGCTGGCCACGCTTGTGGCAGTCCTTGATGTCCTCGACCACGGCGCGGTACTTGGCCTGCTGGCTGAGGAACACGATGTCCAGGTTGTCCTTGCGGATCATCGGCTTGTGGGTGGGGATGACCACCACCTCCAGGCCATAGATGGTCTGGAACTCGTACGCCTCGGTATCGGCCGTACCGGTCATGCCGGCCAGCTTCTTGTACATGCGGAACAGGTTCTGGAAGGTCACCGTCGCCAGCGTCTGATTCTCGCGCTGGATCGGCACGCCCTCCTTCGCTTCGACCGCCTGGTGCAGGCCGTCCGACCAGCGCCGGCCAGCCAGGGTGCGGCCGGTGAACTCGTCCACGATGATCACTTCGCCGTCGCGCACGATGTAATCGACGTCGCGCTGGTAGATCGCGTTGGCGCGCAGCGCGGCGTTGAGGTGGTGCACCACCGCCAGGTTGCGCGCGTCATACAGTCCGCTCTCCGGATCGATCACGCCGGCCTTGCGCAGCAGTTCCTCGGCGTGCGCCATGCCTTCTTCGGACAGGTGCACCTGCTTCTGCTTCTCGTCGACCCAGTAGTCGCCAGCGCCATCTTCGGTCGGCTGGCGCTTCATCTGCGGCACGATGCGGTTGACCGCCAGATAGAGCTGCGGGGAGTCCTCGGCCGGGCCGGAGATGATCAGCGGCGTGCGCGCCTCGTCGATCAGGATCGAGTCGACCTCGTCGACGATCGCGTAGTTGAGTCCGCGCTGGTAGCGCTGCTCCTTCGACAACGCCATGTTGTCGCGCAGGTAGTCGAAGCCGAATTCGTTGTTGGTGCCGTAGGTGATGTCGGCGGCGTAGGCGGCATGCTTGTCGCCGTGGTCCATGCCCGGATACACCACACCCACGCTCAGGCCAAGGAAGTTGTAGAGCTTGCCCATCTGTGCCGAGTCGCGGCGGGCGAGGTAGTCGTTCACTGTGACCACGTGCACGCCCTTGCCTTCGAGGGCGTTGAGGTAGACCGGCAACGTGCCCACCAGCGTCTTGCCTTCGCCGGTGCGCATCTCGGCGATCTTGCCCTGGTGCAGCACCATGCCGCCGATCATCTGCACGTCGTAGTGGCGCATGCCGAGTACGCGCTTGGCGCCTTCGCGCACCACGGCGAAGGCCTCGGGCAGCAGCCTGTCGAGCGTCTCGCCCTTGGCCACGCGCTCCTTGAACTCGTCGGTCTTGCCGCGCAGCGCCGCGTCGTCCAGCTTCTCGAACTCCGATTCCAGCGCGTTGATCCGCGCGACGGTCTTGGAAAGCTGGCGCAGCACCCGCTCGTTGCGGCTACCGAAAAGGCTGGTCAGGGCGCGATTGAACATCGATCTTCCGTCAGTGAAGGCTGAAGGCCCGCGGCGGCCACGGGCGAAAGGAGACATGTTACTACAGCCGCTCCAGCTGGCCGGGATGGCGGCGGAGGGCGGGGGATTCAAGAGGGTCGAGCGTCACGCCCGCGCGGGAACCGCAGGAGCTCGCCTGCGGCGAAGGCAATCGCCCAGCGCAAGGCCAGGAGTACCTCCCGCACGCCGGCTCCTGAAGGCCGGCTACGGGCTCAGCGGTGGCTCTTCACGTAGGCCAGCGGATTGACCACGCGACCCTTGTACCAGACCTCGAAATGCACGTGCGGACCGGTCGAACGACCGGTGGAGCCGGCCTGCGAGACCACCTCGCCGACGTGCACGCGCTGGCCCGGATGCACCAGCAACTTGCTGTTGTGGGCATAGCGGGTCATGTAGCCATTGCCGTGGTCGATCTCGACCACCTTGCCGTAGCCGCTGCGCACGCCAGTGAAGGTGACCATGCCTTCGGCCACGGCATGGACCGCCGAGCCGAACGGCACAGCGATGTCCAGACCGGTGTGGCGCGCGCTGTGGCCGTCGAACGGATCCGGGCGCACGCCGAAATAGGAGGAAATGTAACCCGAGGCCGGCATGCCGGTGGGCTTGAGGTTGGAATCGATCTTGGCGTCCAGCAGCAGGCTCTGCAGCGCGGACAGCTGCGCCTGCTGGACGTCGAACTGGCCAGCGAGCTGGTCGATGCTCTTGTCCAGCGTCGGCGGCAGGGCGTAGGCGCTGCCGGCGGTGTCTTCCAGACCGCCCATCGCGGGCTGCTGGTCGAAGTTGAATTCGTCCGGATCGAGCTTGCCGACCTCGGTCAGCCGTTCGCCCAATGCGTTGAGACGGGTGGACTGCGCCTCGAGCTGGCCGAGCTTGACCGCCAGGGCGTCGAGTTCACGCTGGGAGTCCTTGCGCACGCCCGCCAGTTGCGTGTCCTGGTCGCGAATCTGTTGCTTGAGCTGCTGGATTTCGGCCAGCGCGCGGTCGCGAGGGCTGGATACCGTCAGCGCCACCGCGGCGCCCAGTACGCCACACCCGACCACCGCCGCCATCGCCAGCCCCGCCAGCCGCCAGCGCAACCGCCGCTGGCCCAGGTCG
This sequence comes from Frateuria edaphi, assembly GCF_021117405.1. NCBI lineage: Bacteria > Pseudomonadati > Pseudomonadota > Gammaproteobacteria > Lysobacterales > Rhodanobacteraceae > Frateuria > Frateuria edaphi. Next base: position 483,370 of record NZ_CP088251.1, on the reverse strand, counting down.
AGGGTCTTGGGCACTTTTCGGGAGCGGGATACGAGTATGATCTGCATTGCTTTTCTTCACTTCAGATGACGGCCATGCAGCGCGCCGATTCTCCCGCCTCCCGCCGCCTCGACCGTGGCCCCAAACCATTGGCCGAATGCGGTTCGTTCGCCTCGCTGGCCAAGAAGGCCGGTGAGCTGGATGCGTTGGATCGTGCCCTGCGCCAGACGCTGCCGACGCCCTTGCGCGAACAGGTGCGATTCGCCCACCTGCGCAACGGCCGCCTCGTCTTCCTGGCGTCCTCACCGGCCTGGGCAGCTCGCCTGCGCCTGATGCAGGCGCAGATACTCGCTACCGCACGTGCCATCGGCACGAGCGCCGGTTCGGTCACCGTGAAAGTGGCTCCCCCCCGACCGGCCGCAACGGAACCGGATCGGTCAAAACCGCTTTCGCCTGCCGCAGCCATCCATCTCAAAGCCGCCGCAGCATCAATCACAGACCCCGAACTGAAGGGACTGTTCCTCGAGCTGGCGTCCATCGCCGAAACTGCTGGATTCCCGGTCGCCAAGGACTGACTGGCGCGGGGCGCCGTGCCTTCGCGTGTGCCCGGCGGGCACCGTTTTCCCCCTTGCCACCCCGAGGGCGGCAGAAGGTTTATAGCACGGTGGGAGGGCAGGTACACCCCGACATGTCGCCGTAGCGTGAATCCGGGCGTGTATTGCGGACGGCCTGCGTCACAGAAACGACGAAGGCCGCCTCTTGCGGGGCGGCCTTCGCGGCAGGCGTCGGTCGGATCAGATCGCCTGGGCCGGATGCGCGTAGGAGATCGGCGAGACGGCCGGATCGTCCTTGTACACCACCTCTTCCCAAGCGGCGGGATCGGCGATCAGGGTACGCAGCAGCTTGTTGTTGAGCTCGTGGCCCGACTTGTGCGCGTGGTAGGCGCCGATCAGGCTGTGGCCGAGCAGATACAGGTCGCCGATGGCGTCCAGGATCTTGTGCTTGACGAACTCGTCCTCGTAACGGAGGCCGTCCTCGTTGAGCACGCGGTAGTCGTCCAGCACCACGGCGTTGTCCATCGAGCCGCCCAGCGCCAGGTTGTGCTCGCGCAGCATCTCGATGTCGCGCATGAAGCCGAAGGTACGCGCGCGGCTGACTTCCTTGACGAAGGAGGTCGTGGAGAAGTCGATCTCGGCGCGCGAGGTGCGCTTGGAGATGATCGGGTGGTTGAACTCGATCGAGAAGCCGACCTTGAAGCCCTCGAACGGCTCGAAGCTGGCCCACTTGTCGCCTTCCTGCACCTTGATCGGCTTCTTGATGCGGATGAAGCGCTTGGCGACGCCCTGCTCCTCGATGCCTGCCGACTGCAGCAGGAACACAAAGGGACCGGCGCTGCCGTCCATGATCGGCACTTCCGGCGCGGACAGCTCCACGATGGCGTTGTCGATGCCCAGGCCAGCCATCGCCGAGAGCAGGTGCTCGACGGTGGAGACGCGCACGTCGCCCTTGACCAGCGTGGTGGACAGCCGGGTATCGCCCACGCAATCCGGGCGCGCATGGATGTCGACCGGCGGATTGAGATCCGTACGGCGGAACACAATGCCCGTGTTCGGCGCGGCGGGGCGCAAGGTCATGTAGACCTTGTCGCCGGTGTGCAGGCCGACGCCGGTCGCACGGATGATGTTCTTGAGCGTACGCTGCTTGATCATTTTTATAGGTACCAGTGTAGGCAGCAGCCAATCAGGGGTCGGATGCTAACACAGTCTTAACCTGTGGCAATAGCAAACCGTACCGTACAGTCTGGTCGCCTCTTTAGCTTTCCTTCATACGTGACGCCGGTCACTAAGCCCGGCAATTCCCCGCCGCCTCAACCATTTACCGCGACACACCCCCTTGCGCCGGGAGGACGGGTATCCGGCGCAAGGGGGCGGACAGGCCGGCGGTTCCTTTGCCGGCCGGTGCGCGCACCGGTCCTCGGTGCGCTGCCTTCACCTCAAAATCACCATCGGACGGTCACGGAAATCACACAGGTGATAGACGCCTGGCGGGCCGCGTCATTTACTGACTCGTCGATCTGGTGTTTTGTTCAATTTTCGCAAGGGCCTCCGGTGAGTGCTATTCAGTCGGCCTGACGGCGCAAGAACGCCGGAATATCCAGATAGTCGAAGCTGGGATCGGCACCTTTGGCCGGCGGCTCGGCGCGGGTATGCGACACGACCGCCTCCGGGGCGGCATAGTCCACCACCTCATTGCCGGTGCCGGTGCGCAGCACCACCGGGCGCGGACGCTGGCGCATCTCCACCTGCTGGGTGGCCACGGCACGCGGGGCCTGGCGGGTGGCCGTCGCGCGATTGAGGCCGGTGGCGACCACGGTCACGCGCACGTCGTCCTGCATTTCCGGGTCGAGCGAGGTGCCGATCACCACGGTGGCATCTTCGCTGGCGAAGTCGTGGATGACCCGGCCGATCTCGTCGAACTCGCGCATGGTCAGGTTCGGACCGGCGGTGACGTTGACCAGGATGCCGCAGGCGCCATTGAGGTTGACGTCTTCCAGCAGCGGGTTGTTGATCGCCGCCTCGGCCGCGGCCTGGGCACGGTCGTCGCCGCGGGCGGTGCCCGAGCCCATCATGGCCATGCCCATCTCGGACATCACGGTGCGCACGTCGGCAAAATCGACGTTGATCAGGCCCGGGGCGGTGATCAGGTCGGCGATGCCCTGCACGGCGCCCTGGAGAACGTCGTTGGCGGCCTTGAAGGCATTGAGCAGCGTGACTTCGCGGCCGAGTACCGACAGCAGTTTCTCGTTCGGCACGGTGATCAGCGAATCGACGTGCTGGGACAGGTCCTCGATGCCCTTCATCGCCACCTGCATGCGGCGACGCCCCTCGAACGGGAACGGCTTGGTGACCACCGCCACGGTGAGGATGCCCTTCTCCTTGGCCAGTTGCGCCACGACCGGTGCCGCGCCGGTACCGGTGCCGCCGCCCATGCCGGCGGTGATGAACACCATGTCGGCGCCGTCGAGCATCTCCTCGATGCGCTCGCGATCCTCCAACGCGGCCTGGCGGCCGACTTCCGGATTGGCGCCCGCGCCCAGGCCCTTGGTGACATTGGCGCCTAGCTGCAGGTGGGTGCGCGAGCCGCAGTTCTTCATCGCCTGCGCGTCGGTGTTGGCGACGACGAACTCGACGCCTTCGATGTTGGCGCTCAGCATGTGTGCCACGGCGTTGCCGCCGCCGCCGCCTACGCCGATGACCTTGATGACCGCGTTGGGTGCCAGTTTTTCGATCAATTCAAACATTTCCCGTCCTCCGTAGAGCTTCGTTGTCGTTGTAACCGCGGGTCCGACGTCCTGCCGGCCTGCGGTGGTGGGCGAACCTCCATTCGCCCGCGATGGCGCTCCGCGCCATCACTTAAAAGTTCTTGGTAATCCAGCCGCGCACCTTGTCCACCAGACCGCCAACGCTGCCGCCGACCGGATGGCTGATCCGCACGCCGCCAGCGCGCGCGCCATGCAGCAACAACCCCACGCCGGTGGAATGCAGCGGGTTGGCGACCACGTCGCCGAGGCCGGTGACGTGCTGCGGCACGCCGATGCGCACCATCTTGTGGAAGATCTCCTCGGCCAGCTCCAGCGCGCCTTCCATGCGGGAGGCGCCGCCGGTCAGCACGACGCCCGCGGCGACCAGGCTGTCGTAGCCGGAGCGGCGCAGCTCGTCCTGCACCATCTCGAAGATCTCCTCGTAGCGCGCCTGCACGCTCTGCGCGAGCGACTGCCGGGCGAGCCGGCGCGGCGGGCGGTCGCCGACGCTGGGCACCTGGATCGTCTCCTCGGCGTGCGCCAGCTGCGCCAGCGCGCAGGCGTACTTGATCTTGATCTCCTCGGCATGCGCGGTCGGCGTGTGCACGCCATAGGCGATGTCGTTGGTGACCTGGTCGCCGCCGACCGGCAGCGACTTGGTGTAGCGGATCGAGCCCTGCGTATAGATGGCGATGTCCGTGGTGCCGGCGCCGATATCGACCAGGCAGACGCCCAGTTCGCGCTCGTCGTCGGTGAGCACCGACTTGGCGCTGGCCACCGCCGACGGCACCAGTTCGTCCACGGAGAGCCCGCAACGCTGGATGCACTTGGAAATGTTCTGAACCGCGGCGGCCGCGCCGGTGACCAGGTGCACGGAGGCTTCCAGGCGCACGCCGCTCATGCCGACCGGCGAACGGATACCGTCCTGGCCGTCGATGCGGTACTCCTGCGACTCCTTATAAAGGACCTTGCGATCGGCAGGGATCGCCACCGCGCTGGCCGCCTCCAGCACCTGCTCCAGGTCGCCGGGGGTGACTTCGCGGTCGCGGATCGCGGCGGTGCCGTGCGAGTTCTTGGTCTCCAGGTGGCTGCCGGAGATCGAGGCGAACACTGAGCGGATGTCGCAGCCGGCCATCAGCTCGGCCTCTTCCACCGCGCGCTGGATCGAGTGCACGGTCGATTCGATGTCCACGACCGAGCCGCGCTTCATGCCGCGCGAGACGTGCGAGCCGATGCCGATCACCTCGATCGGTTCGCCCGGCTCGTACTCGCCCACGATCGCGGTCACCTTGTTGGTGCCGATGTCCAGGCCGACGACCAGCTGCTTGTCGTTGCGCGTCTTCATAGGGTCAGGCTCATGTGCGGGGCACCCCCGCGGCAGGTGCGGCAGCGTCGGGCCAGCGCACGGCAAATCCGTTGGTGTAGCGAAGGTCGGCGTAGGCAAAGGCGGCCGGGTGGCCGGCCATCACCTGCGGGTAGACGTCGAGGAAGCGGCGCAGACGCTTGCCGGCCTGGGCGCGGTCGCCCAGCACGATCTGCGCGCCCGCTTCGGTGGTCAGGCTCCAGCTGCCGCGCTCGGACAGCGCCACGCCGGACACCTTGAGCGGCGTGCGGGTGACGGCCTTGAGCGCATCGGCATAGAACGCCACCACTTCGGGCATCTGCGCGTCCGGGCCGCGCAGGTCAGGCAGAGGCGCGGCCGGCGCGATCTTGCCGCCGTCGAACAGCACACCCTGGCGGCTGATCAGCCGGGTACCGTTCCAGCGCGCGAACGGCTGGCGTTCGTAGATGCGCAGGATCAGCGTGTCCGGCCAGCGCTTGCGCGCCTCGACCGATTCCACCCACGGCAGCGCCGCCACTGCCTGCTGCACCGAATCCAGGTCCAGCGCAAAGAAACCGTGCCCCAGGCGCGGCAGCACGGCAGCGCGAATCTCGTCGGTAGTCACGTGCTTGAACTCGGCCTGCACGGTCAGCTGCGTCACCGGCCAGCGGTCGGCAGCGAACCAGCCGCGCAGCACGCCGACGACCGGCAGCACCACCAGTGCGATGGCCAGGCACCAGGCAACGAGGCGGATGGCTCCCCTCACAAGCCCTCCCGGAAGCTGGTTTCCAGCACGCGCCAGCACACGTCCTCGTAGTCGATGCCGGCGGCCTTGGCGGCCTTGGGCACCAGCGAGTGCGAGGTCATGCCCGGTGCGGTGTTCACTTCGAGCAGGAAGTTGCGGCCCTGGCGGTCGCGCATCACGTCCACGCGGCCCCAGCCATGGCAGCCGAGCGCATCGAAGGCCTCGAGCGCCAGCGCGCGCAGTTCGTCCTCGGCCGCGCCCTCGAGGCCCGGGCAGAGGTACTGGGTGTCTTCGGCCACGTACTTGGCGTTGTAGTCGTAGAACGCGCCCTTGGGCACGATATGGATCGAGGGCATCACCTGGCGGCCGAGGATGGCGACGGTCATCTCGTCGCCCTCGATCAGGGTTTCCATCAGCAGGTCGCCCGGGTAGCGGGCGGCCAGTTGCACGGCGCTGTCGAGCTGGCTTTCCTCGAACACGCGGGTGACGCCCACGCTGGAGCCCTCGCAGGCTGGCTTGACGATCAGCGGGAAACCGACCCGTTTCGCCGCCGCGTGCACGGCATCCGCGCCGGCGCCGCGCGGCAGCGCGACGAAGGTCGGCGTAGGCAAGCCTAGCGATTGCCACACGCGCTTGGACCGCACCTTGTCCATCGACAACGCCGAGCCGAGCACGCCCGAGCCGGTGTAGGGCACGTTGAGCGATTCGAGCGCTCCCTGCAGTACGCCATCCTCGCCACCGCCGTGCTGGCCATGCAGGATGTTGAACACGCGCGCGAAGTGGCCGGCGCGCAGCGCATCGAGCAGCGCCGGGATACCGTCGATCGCATGGGCGTCGACGCCGCGGCTCTTGAGCGCGGCCAGCACGTTGCGGCCGGAATCGAGCGACACCTCGCGCTCGGCGGAGCTGCCGCCCATCACCACGGCCACGCGGCCGAACTGGGCGGGATCGGTGATCCTGGAAGGCGTGGTCCTGTTCGTCGTAGCGTTCACTTCGTAGTCCTCAGGTGACCGACCTGCGCGAGCTCCACCGCCGCCGCGCCGATGTCGCCGGCGCCGAGCAGCAGCAGGAGGTCGCCGTCGCGCAGCAGCGTCGGCAGGGTGTCCTTGAAGTCGCGCGGGTGTTCGATCAGCACCGGATCGACCTTGCCGCGCGCGCGCACGGCGCGAGCCAGCGCGCGGCCATCGGCGCCGGCGATCGGCGCTTCGCCGGCCGGGTACACCTCGGTCAGCACCAGCACGTCAGCCTCGGCCAGCACGTTGGCGAAGTCGTCCAGCAGGTCACGCGTACGGCTGTAGCGGTGCGGCTGGAAGCCGACCACCAGGCGCCGGTCCGGCCAGCCGCCGCGGGCGGCCGCGAACACGGCGGCCAGTTCGCGCGGGTGGTGACCGTAGTCGTCCACCAGCAGCGCGCTGCCCTGCTCCAGCTTCAACTCGCCGCGGCGGTGGAAGCGCCGACCGACGCCCTGGAAATTCTCCAGCGCGCGAGCGATCGCCTCGGCTTCGACTCCCAGCTGCCAGCCGATCGTGGCGGCTGCCAGCGCGTTGAGCACGTTGTGCTGGCCCGGCAGGTTGAGCGTGACCGGCAGTGGTTCGGCGCGGCCGGGCAGCTGCAGGTCGAACAGCATCTGGAAGCCGCTCTGGCGCACGTTGATCGCGCGCACGTCGGCGTCGGTCGCGCGGATGCCGTAGGTCATCACGCGGCGCGTGGTGCCCTTCGCCAGTTTCGCCACTTCCTCGTCGTCCACGCAGAGCACGGCCAGGCCGTAGAACGGCAGGCGGTGCAGGAAATCGGCGAAGGCCTTCTTCACCTGGGCGAAATCGCCGCCGTAGTTCTCCAGGTGATCGGCGTCGATGTTGGTGACGGCGGCGATCACCGGCGAGAGCAGCAGGAACGAGCCGTCGGACTCGTCGGCCTCGGCGACCAGATACTGGCCGGTGCCCAAGCGCGCGTTGGCGCCGGCGGCGTTGAGCTGGCCGCCGATCACGAACGTCGGATCGTAATTGGCTTCCGCCAGCACACTGGCGACCAGGCTGGTCGTGGTGGTCTTGCCGTGCGTGCCGGCGATGGCGACGCCACGGCGGAAGCGCATCAGCTCGCCCAGCATCTCCGCGCGCGGGATCACCGGGATGCGCGCGGCACGCGCGGCGACCAGTTCCGGGTTGTCCTGGCGGATGGCGCTCGAGGTCACCACTACGTCGGCGTCGCCCACGTGCGCGGCCTCGTGGCCGATGCGCACGTCGATGCCGAGCGCGGCCAGCCGTTGCGCGGTGGGCGAGTTGGCCTTGTCCGAACCGGACACGGCGTAGCCCAGGTTGTGCAGCACCTCGGCGATGCCGCTCATGCCCACGCCGCCGATGCCGATGAAATGCACGCGGCGGAAGGTGGTCATCAGGTCTTCGTGCGCGAGCAGGCGGCGCGGCGTCATGCGGCCACCTCCAGGCAAGCGCGGGCAATCGTTGCGGCCGCGTCGGGCTTGGCTTGCGTGCGCGCAGCTTCCGCCATCGCGGTCAGCTGGCGGCGGTCGGCGAGCAGCGCGGCAAGGCGCTGCGCCAGTTTCTCTACGTCCAAATCACGTTCCTGGATCAATTCGGCGGCGCCCGCTTCCACCAGCGCCTGCGCGTTGCCGGTCTGGTGGTCGTCGACCGCATAGGGGAAAGGCACCAGCACGGCGCCCAGGCCCGCGGCGGTAAGCTCGGCGATCGTCAGCGCGCCGGCACGGCACACGGCGAGGTCGGCCCAGCCGTAGGCGGCGGCCATGTCTTCGATGAATGGCACCACGTCGGCCTCGACTCCCGCCTGTGCATAAGCCGCGCGCGCCTCGTCGAGCCCGCGGCTTCCGCACTGGTGGCGCACGACCGGGCGCTGGTCGATGGGGATCAGAGCCAGCGCCTGCGGCAACGCGAGGTTGAGCGCACGCGCGCCGAGACTGCCGCCCAGCACCAGCAATTGCGATCGGCCGCTGCGTGTGGCGAAACGCTCCGCCGGCGGCGGCAGTGCCGCGATACTGGCGCGCACCGGGTTACCTACCCATTCGCCGTTCGGGAGCGCATCGGCGAAACCAGCCAGCACGCGCCTCGCGAAACCGGCGAGCTTGCGGTTGGTGTAGCCCGCAACGCGGTTCTGCTCGTGGACCAGCAGCGGCGTTGCGGTGATCCGCGCCGCCACCCCGCCGGGACCGGCGACGTAGCCACCCATCGACAACACACTGCGCGGGCGTACCCGACGCAACACGCGAAGAGAGGCGAACAGAGCGCGCGCCAGCATCAGGGGTGCCAGCAGTCGGGTCTTCAAGCCCTTGCCGCGCAGGCCGCCGACCGCGACGGTGTGCAACTCGATGCCGTGGGCCGGCACCACGCGCGTCTCCATCCCGCCGGCCGCGCCCAGCCAGGCCACCGGGATGCCCTGCGCGCGCAGCACGTCGGCCACGGCCAGGCCCGGAAAAATGTGGCCGCCGGTTCCCCCGGCCATGATCAGCACGGGACGGTCCGCGCTCATGCGGCCACCGCCTCGCGCTCGCGCGGCGGTGCCACCGCGGCGTTCGCGTCCGCCACGGCCATCGCAGGCATGCGCGTGGCCATCTGCCGCGCGTCCAGCGCGCGGTTGATCTCGAAGGTGGCGCGCAGCAGCACGCCGGCCATGGCGCAGGTCATCAGCACCGACGAGCCGCCCGAGCTGATCAGCGGCAGGGTCAGACCCTTGGTCGGCAGCGCGCCGAGGTTCACTCCGATCGACACCATCGCCTGCAAGCCCAGCATCAGCGAGATGCCGAAGGCCACGTAGCCGGCGAAGCGCTGGCCTACTTCCACGCCCTTGAGGCCGAGATACAGACCGCGCCCGACCGCGGTGGCGAACAGCCCGATCACCAGCGCGATGCCCGCCAGGCCGAGTTCCTCGCCGATCACTGCCAGGATGAAGTCGGTGTGCGCCTCGGGCAGGTAGGAAAGCTTGAGCACGCTCGATCCCAGGCCCACGCCGGTCCATTCGCCACGGCCGATCGCCATCAGCGACTGGGTCAACTGGAAACCATCGTTGAACGGGTCCTTCCACGGGTCCATGAACGAGGTCAGCCGCTTCATGCGGTAGCTCTCGCTGGTCGCCGCGACGACGAGCGCCGGCATCAGCGGCAGGCCCATCAGGAACAGGTACAGCGGTCGCGCGCCGCCCAGCCAGACCATGCCGATGGTGACCGCGATCACCAGCGTGGCCGAGCCGAAGTCCGGCTGAGCTAGCAGCAGCAACACGATGACGCCGGCCACGATGATCGGTCGCAGCAGGCCCCAGAACTTCGTTTCGACGCTCTCGCGGTGGCGCACCAGGAAGCTCGCCACGTAGACGACCAGGATCAGCTTCACCGCCTCGACTGGCTGAAAACTGAGCACGATGAAGTTGAGCCAGCGCCGCGCGCCGTTGATGCGCATGCCCAGGTGCGGCACGAACACCGCCAGCAGCATGACGCCGCCGACCAGCAGCAGCGGGAAGGCGTACTTCTCCACCTGCTTCAGCTCGGTGCGCATCGCGATGCCGGCAAGCCCCAGTCCGAGCGCCAGATAGAACAGGTGCTTCTTCAGGTAATAGAACGCACCGATGTGCTGGCTGTCGGCCACCGCGATCGAGCTGGAGGTGACCATGACCACGCCCATGCTGGCCAGCCCGACGAGCGCGACCAGCAACGGCAGGTCGAAGCTGCCGCGCGGCCCGTTCCGCTTGATCGCCTGGCTGGTACCGAAGCCGAACATGGGTCAGCGCACCTTCAACGTGGCAAGGCCGATCAGCACCAGCACGACGCTGATGATCCAGAAGCGCACGATCACCCGCGGCTCGGGCCAGCCCTTGAGCTCGAAGTGATGGTGGATCGGCGCCATGCGGAAGATGCGCTTGCCGGTGAGCTTGAAACTCGCCACCTGCAACATCACCGACACCGTCTCCAGCACGAACACGCCGCCCATCACGATCAGCACGATTTCCTGGCGCACGATCACCGCCACGCAGGCCAGCGCCGCACCGATGGCCAGCGCGCCGACGTCGCCCATGAAGACCTGCGCCGGATAGGTGTTGAACCAGAGGAAACCCAGGCCCGCGCCGGCCAAAGCCCCGCAAAAAATGGAGAGCTCGCCCGCGCCGGGAATCGAGGGGATGCCCAGGTATTCGGAGAACACCTTGTTGCCGGCGAGGTAGGCGAACACGCCGAGCGCCCCGGACACCAGCACCGAGGGCATGATCGCCAGGCCATCCAGGCCGTCGGTGAGGTTCACCGCATTGGAGAAGCCGACCACCATGAAGTAGGCGACCACCACGAACAGCACGCCCAGCGGCAATGCCACCTGCTTGAACAGCGGCACGTACAGCGCGGTCTCGGCCGGGAGCTGGGCCGTCTTGAAGAGGAACAGCGCCGCCGCCAGCCCGAACACCGACTGCCAGAAATATTTCCAGCGCGAGGCCAGCCCGCGGCTGTCCTTGAGCACCAGTTTCTTGTAGTCGTCATAGAAGCCGATCACGCCGAAGGCGATCAGTACGGCCAACACGATCCACACGTAGCGGTTGTGCAGGTCGGCCCACAACAGCGTAGCGATCGCGATCGCCAGCAGGATCATCACACCGCCCATCGTCGGCGTGCCGGCCTTGACCAGGTGCGTCTGCGGGCCGTCGCTGCGCACCACCTGCCCGGCCTTGAGGGCGGCCAGCCGCATGATCAGGCCCGGACCCAGCAGCAGCGACATCGCCAGCGCGGTGAGCGCGGCCATGATCGTGCGGAAGGTGATGTACTGGAAAAGGTGCAGGGCGGTGAAGTGCCGTGCCATCCAGTCGGCCAGCTCAAGCAGCATCGACAGGGCCTCCGGAGGCGTGGGTTTGTTCTTTGAGTAAGGACACGACCTGCTCCATGCCGGCCGAGCGTGAACCCTTGACGATGCAGGTCACGCCCGCGTGCAGCTGGCGTGCCAGCGACGCGGCCAGCGCGGCCTTGTCGGCGTGGTGTTCGCTGCCGCTGCCGAAGGCCTTGGCCGCGCCTGCGCTCAGCGGCCCGACCGCGAACAGCCGGTCGATGCCAGCCGCCTTCGCGCGCGCGCCGATGCTTTCGTGCAGCGCGCGCGCGTCGGCGCCGAGCTCGGCCATGTCGCCGAGCACCAGCCAGCGCTCGCCGGTGGCCAGCGCCAGCGTGTCGATCGCCGCGGCCACGGAGCCGGGGTTGGCGTTGTAACTGTCGTCGATCAACGTCCAGCCACCCGGCATCGCCTCGCTGCGCAGCCGCCCAGCCACGCCAGGCACGTGCTGCAGGCCGGCGACGATGGTCGCCAGCGGCACGTCCAGCGCCAGCGCGATCGAGGCGGCCGCCAGCGCATTGGCGATGTTGTGGCGCCCGGCCAGCGGCAGCGCCACCTCGGCCTCGCCCTCGGGCGTGCGCAGCAGGAAGCGCGAACCGTCCACGCGCTGCTCCAGGATGGTCGCGCCCACGTCGACGTGGCCGTCCAGGCCGAAATGCAGCGTCGCGCGCGAACCGGCCAGGCCTTCGAAGAAGCCGGCGAAGGCATCGTCGGCATTGATGATCGCCACGCCGTCGGCCGGAAGCGCCTGGTATAGCGCGCCCTTGGTTTCGGCCACGCCCTCCAGACTGCGCATCCGCTCAAGGTGCGCCGGCGCGATGGTGTTGACGAGGCCGATATCGGGCCGCGCGATGGCGGCGAGGTAGGCGATGTCGCCGGGCTTGCCGGCGCCCATTTCGAGCACCGCGTATTCGGTGTCGGCGGGCATCGCCAGCAGCGTCAGCGGCAGTCCCAGTTCGTTGTTGTAGTTGCCCGCGTTGACGTGTGTGCGGCCGTGGCGCGAAAGGATCGAGGCGGTCAGCGTCTTGACCGTCGTCTTGCCGTTGGAACCGGTGATGCCGACCACGCGCACGTCGCGCTGTGCGCGCACCGCGCTGGCGAGGTCGCCGAGCGCAGCCTGGGTGTCGTTGACCAGCACCTGCGGCAGGTCGACGTCCACGCGGCGCGTGACCAGCGCCGCGGCAGCACCGCGCAGCGCGGCCTCGCGCACGAAGTCGTGGCCGTCGACGCGCTCGCCCTTGATCGCCACGAACAGCTCACCCGCCTGCAGTCGGCGGGTATCGATCGCCACCCCATCCACCTGGAGGTCGGCGCCGAGCAGGCGCCCGTGTGTCCATACCGCGATTTCGGAGAGGCGCATCATGCGTGGTTCTCCCTGGCCGGTTGCGCAAGGGCGGCGCGGGCGACAGCGAGATCGTCGAACGGACGCTTGCCGGCAGCACCTTCCTGGTAGGTTTCGTGACCCTTGCCGGCGATCAGCACGACGTCGTCCGCGCCGGCCTGGGCGATGGCCGTGCCGATCGCGGCGGCGCGGTCGCGCTCGATCGCGGCCGGACGCCGCATGCCGGCGCGGATCTGCGCCACGATGGCGTCGCCGTCCTCGCCACGCGGGTTGTCGTCGGTGACGATCGCCACGTCGGCCAGGCGCTCGGCAATCGCGCCCATCTGCGGACGCTTGCCCGCATCACGCTCGCCGCCGCAGCCGAAGACGCAAATGAGGCGGCCGGCGCAATGCGCACGCAGCGCGGTGAGCGCCTGCTCCAGCGCATCGGGTGTGTGCGCGTAGTCGACCACTACCAGCGGGTGCCGGCCATCGCCGCCGAGGCGATTCATGCGGCCGTTGACCGGCGTGAGCGTCTGGATTACCTCGACGATGCGTGCGAACGGCTCGCCCAGTGCCCCGAGGCAGGCCACCACGGCGAGCAGGTTGGCCACGTTGAAGCCGCCGAGCAACGCGCTGCGGATTGCATGCGCGCCCCAGGGCGTAATGAGCTGGAAGGCCAGGCCCTCGGCGGAGGTCACGATGGCCTGGGCACCGACGTCGGCGGCGCCCACGATGCTGGTGCGCAGTACGCGCACGCCGACCGGCAGGCGATCGGCCAGGGCGCAGCCGAACGCGTCGTCCACGTTGATCGCGGCCGCCTTCAAACCCGGCCAGGCGAACAGCTTGGCCTTGGCGGCGCCGTAGGCCTCCATCGTGCCGTGGTAGTCGAGATGGTCGCGGGTCAGGTTGGTGAAAGCCGCGACCTCGAAACCCACCGCACCCACCCGGCCTTGCTCCAGGGCATGCGAGGAGACCTCCATCGCCACGTGCGTCGCACCCCGGTCGCGGAACCGTGCGAGCAGGCGCTGCACGCTGATCGCATCCGGCGTAGTGCGCTCGCCTTCGTCCAGCGCGCCATACAGGCCGGCGCCGAGAGTGCCGATGCTCGCGGCGGTGCAGCCAAGTCGCGACAGGGCCTGGGTAATGAGCTGCACGGTCGAGGTCTTGCCGTTGGTGCCGGTGACGCCGACGATGCGCAACGCGCGCGAGGGGTGGTCGTAGAAGCGCGCGGCGATCTCGCCCAGGCGCGCGTGCAGGTCGTCGATCCACAGCACCGGCACGCCGGGCGTGAAGCCGGGGACCGCCGGCGCCTCCGCGAGCACCAGCGCGGCGCCGCGCGCCACTGCCTCGGCGGCGAAGGCGATGCCATGCGTGCGGGTGCCGGACAATGCGATGAAAGCTTCACCGGGACGCACCTGGCGCGAGTCCAGGCTCAGTCCGCAAATACGAAGATCGCCGAGCGCACCCGCGTCGGCGAAACCATCGAGCAGATCAGCGAGGAGGCGCGTGGTCACGGCTCGTCCTCGACAGGTGCGTCGTCGATCGGCGGATCGACCGGCGGTTTGCTGCCGGCCAAGCCATTCGGGCTCATCAACGGCCCGCCGGCGTACCAGCGCCCGATGTTGTCCGGCGGCACGTCGAGCAGGCGCAGCGCCCCTTCCATGACGCGCGCGAACACCGGCGCTGAAACCATGCCGCCGTAGTAACTGCGCTTCTGCGGGTCGTCGATGATCACTACGCCGACCAGCCGGGGGTTGCTCGCCGGCACCAGGCCGGCGAAGGCGGCGGTGTAGTTGTTGCGCGAATAGCCGCCGGCAGCGGCCTTGTGCGCCGTGCCGGTCTTGCCGGCCACGATGTAATTGGCGATGCGTGCGGTGGTGGCGGTGCCGCCCGGGGCGGTAACCGTTTCCATCATCCGCACGATCTCGTCGGCGACCTGCCGCGACACGATCGCCTTGGCTTCGTTGTCGGCGTCCTTGATGAAACTGGGCGAATGCATGACGCCGTGGTCGCCCAGCGTGGCGTACGCATTGGCCAGTTGCAGCGGCGTCACGTTCAGGCCGTAGCCGTAGCCCATGATCGCCTGTTCCAGCGGACGCCAGTCGCGACCGATGCGCAGCAGGCCCGAGGACTCGCCTGGAAAGCCGCTGCTGGTGCTGTTGCCGAAACCGAACGCGCGGTACGTGTTGTACATGAGCGCGGTGTCGAGCGTCATGGCGATGCGCGCGGCGCCGACGTTGCTCGATTTGGTGATCACGCCGGTGGGCGTGAGCAGGCCGTAGTTGTGCGTGTCGTGGATGTCGTGACCCTGGAAGTACCAGTGGCCGCCGGTGGTGTCGATCAGCGGGCTGGTCGGCGTGTACTTGCCGCTGGAGAGCGCCGCGGCCATGAGCACCGGCTTGATCGTCGAGCCGGGCTCGATCAGGTCCGTGACGGCACGGTTGCGCCGGTCGGAGAACTTGCTGCCGGACAACGAGTTGGGGTTGTAGGTCGGCAGGTTGACCATCGCCAGCACTTCGCCGGTCGGCACGTCCAGGATCACCATCGACCCGGAGGACGCATCGAACTCGGTCAGCGCGTTCTTCAGCTCGTTGTAGGCCAGGAACTGGATGCGCCGGTCGATGCTGAGCATGAGGCTCTTGCCCGGCTTGGGCTCGCGCACCTGCTCGACATCCTCGACCACGTGCCCCATGCGGTCGCGGATGACCCGCTTGGCGCCCGGCTTGCCGGAAAGCCAATCGTCGAAGGCAAGCTCGAGCCCTTCCTGGCCATGGTCGTCGATGTTGGTGAAGCCGAGCACGTGCGCGGTTACTTCGCCCGACGGGTAGTAACGGCGGTACTCGCGCTGCGCATTGATGCCCGGGATGTCCAGGTCGAGCACGGCTTCGGCTGCTTCCGGCGGCATCTGCCGGCGCAGGTAGACGAACTCGCGGTCGGCGCGCTGCGCCAGGCGCTCCTTGAGCTCGCCCGCGTCCACGCCGAGCGCGGCGGCCAGGTCGGGAATGCGGTCGGCGCTCTCCAGCACCTGCGGCGGGTTCGCCCAGATCGACATCACCGGGGTGGACACCGCCAGCGGCTCGCCGTTGCGATCGAAGATGGTGCCGCGCGACACCGGGATCTTCACTTCGCGCAGGAAACGCGCGTCGCCCTGGTCCTGGTAGAACTGCTTGCGCATTACCTGCAGGTCGAACGCGCGTGCGACCAGCCCCAGCGAGGCCAGCGACAGCACGCCGACCACCAGCAGCATGCGCTTGCGCACGCTGGGGCCGGCGCCACGGCGGCGGCCGGCGGAAGGTTGCGGGAGCGGGCGGCGCAGGCTCATCGGCGCACCAGCTGGATGTCCTGCGGCCTGGGCGTGACCATGCCGAGCTTGCTGCGCGCCTCTTCATCGATGCGTCGCGGTTCGGCCCAGGTCGCCTGCTCCAGTTCGAGCCGACCGTACTCGACGTTGAGTTCGTCGCGCTGGTTCTGCAGGCGGGTCAGGTCGACGAACAGCACGCGGCTCTCGTGGCGCGTCCACACCACGCCGATTGCGCTGGCCAGCACGGCCAGCAGCAGGATCACGAGCGTGACGCCGCCGAGCGCCCTCATGCGAGTTTCTCCGCCACGCGAAGCACCGCCGAGCGGGCCCGTGGGTTGACCGCCAGCTCCTCGTCGGACGGGAAGCGCGCCTTGCCCACCGCTGCCAGCCGGGCTGGCCTGGCAGCCACCGGCGGGCCGCGCCGGCTGCCCTGCACGCGGCCGGAGTGGTCGCGGATGAACTGCTTGACCGCGCGGTCCTCCAGCGAGTGGAAGCTGATCACCGAAAGCCGCCCACCGACCTTGAGCCGCTCCAGCGCCGCATCAAGGCCGCGCTGCACGGCATCGAGCTCGCCGTTCACGCGGATGCGCAGGGCCTGGAAGCTGCGCGTGGCCGGGTGCTTGCCCGGCTCGCGGCGACCGATGGTGCGCTCGATCAGCGCAGCCAGTTCGCCGGTGCGCGCGATCGGCGACTCGGCACGACGCGCCACGATGGCTCGGGCGATCTTGCGGCTGAAGCGCTCCTCGCCGAAGGTCCACAACACGTCGGCGATCTCGTGCTCGTCGGCCCGGGCAAGGAACTCCGCCGCGCTCTCGCCCTGGGTAGTGTCCATGCGCATGTCCAGCGGCGCATCGGCCATGAAGCTGAAGCCGCGCTCGGCTTCGTCCAGCTGCGGCGAGGAGACGCCGAGGTCGAGCAACACGCCGTCGAGGCCGGCGGCGGTCTCGTCCCATTCGGCGAGCTCGGCGAAGTTGCCGTGGCGGATCGACACGCGTGGATCGCCGGCAAACGCTTCGCGGGCCGCGGCGATCGCGGCGGGGTCGCGGTCCATCAGCAGCAGGCGGCCGTCGGGCCCCAGGCGCGACAGCACCGCGCGTGCGTGACCGCCGCGCCCGAAGGTGCCATCCAGATACCGCCCGCCTGCCTGCACGGCTAGGCCCTCCACCGCTTCGCCCAGCATCACCGGGATGTGCCGCAACTCGGCCACGCCGCACCCTCCCGTCCCGTATTCGTTCCGCACCGAAGCCCGCGCCTTACAGGCGCAGGTCCGCCATGTCGTCAGTGATGTCGTCTTCGCCGAGGGTCTGGCGGATCTTGGCCAGGTGGGCCTGTTCGCTCCACAGCTCGAACTTGTTGCCCATGCCCAGCAGCACCGCCTTCTTCTCGATGCCGGCGGCGCCACGCTGGCTGGCCGGCAGCAGGATGCGCGAGGCGCCATCCGGCTCAACCACGGTCGCCGCACCCACCAGCTTCATCTGCAGGTTACGGTGGGACGCCTTGACCATCGGCAGCGCATTGACCTGGTCGCGCACCGTTTCCCACTCGGCGTAGGGGTAGATCCACAGGCAGCCCATTTCGAACGGGCTGTAGGTGACCACCAGACGATTGGCGCACTCGCCCGCGACCAGCTCCCGATACGCAGTCGGGATGGCCAGTCGGCCCTTGTCGTCAACGGTGATGGCGGTTTCGCCCTGGAACACCCGTGCGGACTCCACTGATTCCCACGATTTCACACAGGGTCCCACGATACGTCTCGCCTTTTGAGACGTCAAGGGAATTTTGCTTGCGAATCAAAGAGAAAGGCGGAAGTGTGGACGTATTTCCAGCCGTTTCAGAGGAAGGTCTGCAAGGTGGTTGAAAGCAAGGGGTTTTTCCGAACAGGATGTGAGGCACGTCACGGGCGTTTCGCTACCCGGACAGCCTGGACATGAACTGCCGTTCAGGGCCCGGACCGGGGCGCCCGTAGGGGCGGCTGGCATGCATCCACCCGGGCGCCACCGCGTCGCCACCACCGGGTGGAACGAAAAGGGCCAGGGCGGCGCAATCTTCCGCGCCACCCTGGCCCTTCCCTGGCGGCGCGCCCGAAGCGCGCCGCCGCAAGAGGCGGAGCCGGCCTGTAAGCCGGGTTCTGTACGTCTTGCGACGCGACAGTCATTCCTCTCGGCCAGGCGTCACCGCCTGGCTCCAGCGACCTACCCGGGAACAACGCGGGCCGCGTTATCGTTCCCCTATTCGGTCTTGCTCCGGGTGGGGTTTACCGTGCCGTGCGACGTTGTCCCCGCACGCGGTGCGCTCTTACCGCACCCTTTCACCCTTACCTGATCCTCTTGCGAGGCCATCGGCGGTCTGCTCTCTGTTGCACTGGCCGTCAGCTCGCGCTGCCCAGGCGTTACCTGGCACCCTGCCCTGTGGAGCCCGGACTTTCCTCGACGCACTTGCGGTGCGACGCGACTGTCCGGCCGACTCCGCGAGCCATTGTAATGGGCCCGGGCAGGGATTGGGGATTGGGAAAGACAGGCGCGGCAGGGCGGGCTTCAGCCTACCGGTCCCGATGCGCAACGGTGGCTTGAAGCTCACCCTACATCTGATAGAGCGCCTTGCGCGGCGCACCGGTGATGGCCGCGGCAAGCCTGGCCGCCTTGGCCGGAGGCAACTCTTCGCGCAGCAGCGCGAACACGCGCTGCCCTTCAGCCAGCCGCGCGTCCGTCTCTTCCCCGCGGCCAGCCACCAGGATCACGCACTCGCCGCGCTGCTGGTCCGGGTCACTTGCCACGCGAAGAGCCAGTTCGTCGAGCGGTTCGCCGATCACCGTCTCGAACAGCTTGGTCAGCTCGCGTGCCAGCACCGCTTCGCGCGCGCCACCGAATACCTCGCGCATGTCCGCCAGGCTTTCGGCCACGCGATGGGACGACTCATAGAAGATGAGCGTGCGGGGCTCGCCGGCCAGCTCCTGAAGGCGGCTGCGCCGTGCCGCGGCCTTCGGCGGCAGGAAACCTTCGAACACGAAGCGGTCGCTGGGGAGCCCTGCCACCGACAGTGCCGCGACCGCCGCGCAGGCACCCGGCACCGGCACGCAGCGGATGCCCGCCGCGCGTGCCGCCCGCACCAGGCGGAATCCCGGATCGCTCACCAGCGGCGTCCCCGCGTCGGAGATGAGCGCCACCGCCTGTCCTTCCAGCATCCGCCGCACCAGTCCATCAACGACCTCGCGTTCGTTGTGCTCGTGCAGCGCCACCAGCGGCACGTCGACGTTGTGGTGAAGCAGCAACGGACGGCTGTGGCGGGTGTCCTCCGCGGCGATCACGTCGGCGGCGCGCAGCGTGGCGATCGCGCGCGCCGAAATGTCGTCGCGATTGCCGATCGGCGTGGCGACCACCGACAGGCTGCCGGGCTGGACAGTAGGCATGGGAACTCCAAAAGGCGGCGCGCAAAGGGCTCGCGGCACGATCGGCTATGATCGCTCACCATGTCGATCACGACCAAGGGACACTCCATGCGACTGCTCCGCGCCGCCGGCCTCGGCCTGCTGATCGCCTTGGCCTCAAGCGCCTGCGTGCCGACCAAGGTGACCCGCTCGCCCCAGGAACTTGCCGCCGCGCAGCACGCCGGACAGCTCGCCAACCAGGGGCAATTCGACCAGGCCATCCAGGCCTACCTCGACCTGGGCCGCCAGACCGGCGACACCGACCACTACAACATCCTGGCGGCCGAGGTGTACCGCGAGGAAGGCGCGCTCGAGCAGGCCGCACCGCTGCTCGACCAGGTACGTCGCCCGCGCCTGCAGGACGAGGACGCCGCCCGCTACGACCTGCTCCGCGCGGAGCTGGCGCTGGCCCACCACGACGCGCACACCGCGCTGCAGCTGACCACCCAGCCCTCGCCCGTCCCGCCGACGCTCGAACTGCGCCTGCTCGAACTGCGCGCGCGGGCGATGGAAGCCACCGGCGACCTGTGGGGTGCGGCGCGCACACGCGTGCAGATGGATCCGCAGCTCGAGGGCCTCGACCACACGCAGAACCGCAAGGAGATCCTGGACCTGCTCGGCCGCCTGGGTGTCGAGCCGCTCAAGCGCCGGGGCGCCGCGATGCAGGCTGGCGATCGCATGCTGCCATGGATCAACGAGGCGCTGACCCAGCTCGGCGTGCCGGTGGCGCAGCCGCAGCCCGATCTGGACCAGCCGGTCGGCACCATGCTTCCCGGCGCGGACGCCAACGTGCGCGAGGGCTACCGCATGCCCGCGAACGTGGCACTGCTGCTGCCGCTGGGTGGAAACTTCGCCGGGGCCAGCGGCGCCATCCGCCAGGGCTTCTTCGCCGGTTACGCCGATGCCGCGCGCACCAAGGCGCCGCGCGCGAACGTGCGGGTGTACGACAGCGGCGGTACCGCAGACGGCGCGATCAAGGCTTACCAGCAGGCCACCAGCGATGGCGCTCAACTGATCGTCGGCCCGCTCACCCGCACCGAAGTGGCCGCCGTATTCGGGCAGCCCCAGCTGCCGGTCCCCTTGCTCGCGCTCAACCATCCGGACGACAGAAGCCTGCCCGCCGCCGGCGCCACCGAGTTCGGCCTGCTGCCCGAGAGCGAAGGCGCACTGGCCGCTGACCACATGGTCGAGCGTGGCATCCATAACGCCTACGTGGTCGTATCCGACGACGACTTCGCCCAGCGTGCCGCCGGCGCGTTCAAGGCCGAACTCGAAGCCCGCGGCGGCCGCGTCGCCGGGATGGCCACGCTGCCGCCCGGCAAGGTGAACTACGCCAACACCATCGCCGGACTGAACATGCCGACCACGGCCACTCCGCTGGCCGGAACCGAACCGGCGGAGGCCGCCTCGGCGCCAGCCGCGGCCGGTAGCGCGGAGACCCTTCCCGCGCCGGTGCCGACGGGCGACACCGGCATCTTCGTCAGCATGCGACCGGAGCAGGCGCGCCTGCTGCTGCCGCAGTTGCACGTCGCACACGTCGGCCTGCCGGTATTCGCCACGTCGCATATCTATGCCGGCGTGGATGACGCCGCCGCCAATCGCGACCTCGATGGCGTGGAGTTCTCCGATGCGCCGTGGCTGTTCGACGCCCAACCGGGGATGCCCAGCCATGATGCGATCGCCTCCAGACTGCCCGCCGCGCGCGGCACCTCGGCGCGGTTGTTCGCCTTCGGCATGGACGCATGGAACCTGGTGCCCTACCTCGACTGGCTGCGCGACCACCCGGGCAGTTACCTGCCAGGCGCCAGTGGCCAGCTCGCCGCCGACCAGTTCGGGCGCATCCGCCGCGTGCTGATCTGGGCGCGCTTCCAGGACGGGATCGCCCGTCCGCTGACCGGCAGCCTGCAGCTGGATGACGTGCCCTCGGCCGCCCCGCCGGTGGACGAAGGCACGCGCACCCCGATACCGGCGACATCCGCCGGTGTACCGCCGGCCGCCTCGACCACCCTGCCGCCCGCCGGCCACTGATGCGCGCCGCAGGCGCCGCCTTCGAACAGCGCGCCTGCCGCGAGCTGGAGCGTGCCGGACTCAAGGCGCTGGCGCGCAACTACAACACGCGCCACGGCGAGCTGGACCTGGTGATGCGCGATGGCGACACCGTGGTGTTCGTCGAGGTGCGCTACCGCGTGCGGGCCGGCCATGGCGATGCCGCGGCGTCGGTCACGCGGTCCAAGCAGGAGAGGCTGATCCGCACCGCGCAGCTGTGGCTGGCGGCGCACGGCCAGCACGCCAACCGCCCGTGCCGCTTCGACGTGGTCAGTTACGACGGCCCCGCGGCCGACGCATCGATGCATTGGCTGAAGGGTGCCTTCGAAGCGGAATGACCGCTGCTCCGCGAGGCGAGCACCCCGTGCTCCCGGGAGGTCTCAGGAACAACCGCGCCGCTTGCGCTACTGTCGATCGGCCACTCCGCCCGCTCCTTCCGAAACGCCCAGTGGGAGCCATGCTCCATGCCGTTATCCGACTCGCTGCTCCAAACGCTCCATTCGATCTTCGGTGACGCCCTCCACACCGGTCCCGCCGAGCGACTGGCCTACGCCTACGACAACTCGCGCCTCAACGCGCAGCCCGACGCGGTGGTGTTTCCCACCGGGCACGCGCAGGTCGAGGCGCTGGTGCGCGCCTGTCGCGACCACCGCGTCCCGCTCACCGCGCGCGGGCGCGGCAGCAACACCACGGGCGCCACGGTGCCTGTCGAGGGCGGCGTGGTCGCCAGCTTCGAGCGCATGAACCGCATCCTGCGCATCGACCCGGCCAACCGGCTGGCGGTGGTCGAACCGGGCGTGATCAACGGCGACCTGCAACGCGCGCTGGCGCCGCATGGCCTGTTCTGGCCACCGGACCCGAGTTCGTCGCCGTGGTGCAGCATCGGCGGCAACCTCGCCTGCAATGCCGCCGGACCGCGCGCGGTCAAGTACGGCACGCCGCGCGAGAACACGCTGGGCCTGCGCGCGGTCGCCGGCACGGGCGAAGGATTCCGCTGCGGCACATACACCACCAAGGGTTCCACCGGCTACGACCTCACGCGCCTCCTGATCGGCTCGGAGGGCACGCTGGCGCTGATCACCGAAGCCACGCTCAAGCTCACGCCTCGCCCCTCGACCATCCGCACGCTGCGCGCGACCTACCGCGACGTCGGCGCCGCCGCGCAGGCCGTGGCGCGCATCATGGGCCAGCCTGTCACGCCGTGCGCGCTGGAGTTCATCGACGAAACGGCGCTGAAGCTCGCCCGTGCGCATGCCGGCGACCACATACCGCTGGCCGGTGCGCTGCTGATGATCGAGGTCGATGGCGAGCCGGAGACGCTCGACTCCGCCGTTACTGCCGTTTCCGCTGCCGCCCGCGGCGACGGCCTCCTGTCCCTCGATGCGGCGGCCACCGCCGAAGAGGCGCAGCAACTGTGGGCCGCGCGCAAAGCCCTCTCGCCCGCACAACGCACGATCGCGCCGGACAAGATCAACGAAGACGTGGTGGTGCCGGTCAGCCGCCTGCCGGAGCTGGTGCAAGGCATCCAGCGGCTGGCAACAAAGCACGACGTGCTGATCGACAGCTTCGGCCACGCCGGCAACGGCAACCTGCACGTCAACCTGTTGCCGCGCGATGCCGCCGAACGCGAGCGCGCACACGCCTGCCTCGCCGGGATCTTTGCGCTGGTGATCGAACTCGAAGGCACGCTTTCGGGCGAACACGGCATCGGACGGATCAAGCGTGAGTTCATGCCGCTGGCGCTGGCGCCTGAAACCCTCCATCTGATGCGCGAGGTCAAGCGCGCGTTCGATCCCGACGCCATCCTCAACCCCGGCAAACTGCTGCCTGCCGGTTCTGCGTAGGAGCGTGGGCGATGCGAGGTGCGAGCGGGAGCTCGCCCACAAGCGTGTTCCTAAAAGATGCGCGCGGTGTGCCACCATTTCGCGATGCCTTCCAAGCTCGATCGCCTTCTCGCCGAAATCCGCGCATGCCAGCTCTGCGCCGCCGACCTCGCACATGGCGTGCGCCCCGTGCTGCAGGCCTCGGCCACCGCGCGGCTGCTGATCGTCAGCCAGGCGCCCGGGCGCAAGGTGCACTTGAGCGGCGTGCCGTTCAACGACGTGAGCGGCGAGCGCCTGCGTGACTGGCTGGGCATCGACAAGGCGACCTTTTACGACGCCCGCCGCGTGGCGATCGTGCCGATGGGTTTCTGCTTCCCGGGCAGCGCGCGCGGCGCCGACCTGCCGCCGCGGCGCGAATGCGCACCGGCCTGGCATCCGCGGCTGATGCCGCTGCTGAAGAAGGTCGATCTGACCCTGGCGATCGGCCGCTACGCACAGGTCGGACTGCTCGGCACGCAGGCGGGCGCCAGCCTCACCGAGACCGTGCGCGACTGGCGCACGCACCTGGCTCGCGGCGTGCTGCCGCTGCCACACCCGAGCCCGCGCAACCAGCCCTGGACCCGGCACAACCCATGGTTCGCGGAGGAGCTGCTGCCGGTGTTGCGCGAGCGCGTAGCGCACGCATTGCGCCCGTAGATGGGTTTCAGCCCATCAGGCCTCGGTGGAGTGGTGGGCTGAGGCCCACTCTATGCGTCCTGATGGATCAGCCGCGGCGGGCGAGGATGAGGTGCAAGCCAAAGGCGACAAACACCGCGCCGGCAAGGCCATCGATCCACCGCGCCAGCCGCAGGTAACCGCGACGCATCGCCGGCAAGGCGAAGAACGCAGCCACCAGCGCGAACCAGCTGAACGTCTCGGCCACGATCAGCGCCCACAAGCCCCAACGCGTCGCCACATCCACGCCCTCGCCCAGGAAGGCCGAGAACACGCTCCCGAAATAGACCACCACCTTGGGATTGGCCAGGTTGGTCAGCAGTCCGGCGCGCAGCGTGGCCAGTTCGCCGCCCGGCATGGCGGCCGTACCGCCATGCGTCACCGACGCTTGCGTAAACGCACCACGCAGCATGCGCAACCCCATCCAAGCCAAGTACGACCCGCCGGCAATGGCGATCACCTGTTGCAGCCATGCCAGCCTGTGCAGCACCAGCTGCAGGCCGAGCAGCGCCAGCGCCGACCACCACGTGATTCCCAGGGTGATGCCCAGCACGCCGAAAAGCGCCTGTCTGCGCGAGCGGCTGACGGCAGTCTGCGAGACGAAAAAGAAATCGGGGCCGGGACTGAGCAGCGCGACCAGATGAACGAGGGCAATGGTGAGGAACAGGTGCATGGCGTTTCGTTCGGTGCGGCGTGCGGTCAGTCTAGTGGGGGTCGCGCCCTGCTTGCGGGTACCCCCTCCACCTGGCGCTCCCTCGAAGGGAAGCAGCCGAGGCTTTCACCTGCGCCTTGGACGGTCTGTTGCCGTCCCCCAAGCCAAGGTCGGGCGGGATGGGTTGGTCAGCACGGAGGTGAGCGCACACGCTGCGCCGCGCCTTGCCCGCCCGCATCCCTTTCTCTAACCTGCCCAACTTTGCAGCCAGGGTCCTCGTCCCGCGGCTTTTGCAGGGGAAAAAGCACATGCGGGACTTTGCGCCATGAACATCAAGCTGCGTCTGATCGTGATGAAC
Organism: Frateuria edaphi; assembly: GCF_021117405.1. Classification (NCBI taxonomy): domain Bacteria; kingdom Pseudomonadati; phylum Pseudomonadota; class Gammaproteobacteria; order Lysobacterales; family Rhodanobacteraceae; genus Frateuria; species Frateuria edaphi. The sequence continues at coordinate 458,560 of NZ_CP088251.1, read as the reverse complement.
TTCCTGCAGTTCTTCGTGTGGGGTTCGTGGCTCACCACCATCGGGGCCTACTGGTTCCAGACCCGCCACTGGGGCGGCGCCGAGTTCGGCGCGATCTTCTCCACCATGGGCATCGCCTCGCTGTTCATGCCGGCGATCACCGGCATCATCGCCGACAAATGGATCAACGCCGAGCGCCTGTACGGCATCCTTCACCTGGGCGGCGCGTTGATGCTTTTCATCGTGCCGACGATCGACAACCCATCCACGCTGTTCTGGGTGATGCTGGTCAACATGTGCTTCTACATGCCGACCATCGCGCTCTCGATCACGGTGGCCTACAACGCGCTCAAGACCGAGGGCGTGGACATCGTGAAGGTGTATCCGCCGATCCGCGTGTGGGGCACGGTCGGCTTCATCGCGGCGATGTGGGCGATCAGCCTGCTGCACATCGAAACCTCGCCCGACCAGTTCCGCATCGCGGCCATCGCGGCCGTGCTGCTGGGTCTGTACTCGTTTTCGCTGCCGGCCTGCCCGCCGCGCGATACGCGCCACACCTCGATGGTCGACGTGCTCGGCCTGCGCTCGTTCGCGCTGTTCAAGAACTACAAGATGGCGGTGTTCTTCCTGTTCGCGATGGCGCTGGGCGCCGCGCTGCAGCTGACCAACGCCTACGGCGACACCTTCCTGCACGACTTCGGCAAGATCGATGCGTACAAAGGCCTGATCACGGTGCGCTATCCGAACATCGTGCTGTCGATCTCGCAGATGTCCGAAACGCTGTTCATCCTGGCGATCCCATTCTTCCTCAAGCGCTTCGGCATCAAGACCGTGATGCTGATCAGCATGGTCGCCTGGGTGCTGCGCTTCGGCCTGTTCGCCTACGGCAACCCGGCCGAACTTTTGTGGATGATCATCCTGTCGAACATCGTCTACGGCATGGCGTTCGACTTCTTCAACATCTCCGGCTCCTTGTTCGTCGAGGGCCAGGCCGACCCGAAGATCCGCGCCAGCGCGCAGGGCCTGTTCATGCTGATGACCAACGGCGTGGGCGCGGTGCTGGGCAGCTCGATCAGCGGGCAGGTGATCGAACGGTTCTTCACCGCCCCGGACGGCGCGCTGCTGTGGCATGGCATCTGGCTGAGCTTCGCCGGCTACGCGCTGGTGGTGGCGGTGCTGTTCGTGATCCTGTTCCGCCACAAGCACATTCCGGAGAATGCGGCTCGGGCAAACCTGGGGCATCAGGCAGGCATCTGACCGCAGTCGCGCGTCATTTCTTGCTTGTTGTTGAGAATCATTTTCATTAGCATGCACAGCCTTCCCCGCTGGAGGCTGTCATGTCGTCGTCCGTACGCCCGCTCGCGCTCGCCCTGACCCTGGCCCTGGCGGCCCCGCTGCACGCCGCGGACGCGCAGCAGGCGACCAACCTGGAGCGGGTCGAGGTTTCCCAGAGCACCCTGCGCCTGCCGCGCAGCCAGGGCGCGCTGCCGATGACGATCACCGTGATCGACCGACAGGACCTCGCCAACCAGCTGGCCATCACGCCGGACCTGGGCGACGCCATCGGCGCGCTGGTGCCCTCCTTCGCGCCATCGACGCAGAAGCTCTCGGTGCGCGGCCAGACTCTGCGCGGGCGCAACCCGCTCTACATGATCGACGGCGTGCCGCAGTCCAGCCCGCTGCGCAACGGCTCGCGCGATGGCTACACCATCGACCCGGCGATGATCGAGCGGATCGAGATCGTGGAAGGCTCCAACTCGCTGCAGGGGCTCGGAGCCGCGGGCGGCATCATCAACATCATCACCAAGCACGCCCCGGCGAAGGACGGCATCCGCCAGGAAGTCACGCTGGATGCGAGTGCGCCGACCCAAGGCGCCGATGGCCTGGGTTACGGCGCGGCCTGGCTGGTCGGCGCGCGATCGGGTGCGTTCGACCTGGTCGCTGGCGCCTCCTGGCGCAAGCGCGGCATGTATTCGGACGCGCACGGCCGGCTGATCGGTGTCGACGGCACCCAGGGCGACCTGATGGATTCGAAAAGCCGGGACGGCTTCGCCAAGCTCGGGTACACCTTCGCCGGCGAGCGCCGCCTGCAGCTGACCGCCAACCGCTTCGACCTGCAGGGCAACGGCGACTACACCGCCGTCCCCGGCGACATGGACGCGGGCATTCCCACCACTTCCGTCCGTGAAAAGCAGCCGGGCGAGGCGCCGCGCAATCGCGTGCTGACCACGAGCCTGGACTACCGCGACCCGCACCTGGCCGACGGCGAATTGCGCGCGCAGCTCTACCACCAGCGCAACCGCGAGCTGTTCGGCGGCGGCACCTTCGGTACCTTCCAGGACCCGGCCTACGGCGCGGTGGTGTTCGACCAGTCGCAGAACGAATCGGTCAAGGACGGCGCGCGGCTGTCGTGGTCGCGCCGCGGCCTGCTCGAGGACAGGCTGACCGTGCTGGCCGGCGCCGACGGCTACCGCGACCGCACCCACCAGTCGCTGGTGCAGACGAACCGCAACTGGGTCCCGCCGAGCACCTACACCGGCTGGGCGCCCTTCCTGCAGGCCGAGTACTGGCCGCTGCAGGTGGTGTCGATCAATGCCGGCCTGCGCCAGGAACACGGCCGGCTGGAAGTGCCGACCTTCCGCACGCTGGCGTCCTATGGCGGCGTGACCGTCGACGGCGGCTCGCGCAGCTTCAAGAAGACGCTGCCGAACATCGGCGCGGTCTGGTACCTGACCGACACGCTCAATTTGTTCGCCAGCTATGCCGAGGGCTACACCCTGCCCGACGTCGGCCGCGTACTGCGCGCGATCAGCACGCCGGGCCAGCGCGTAAACGACTTCCTCGACCTCAAGCCCGTGGTGTCGGACAACCGCGAGGCCGGCGCCGAGTACGCGGGCGCGGCGTTCAACGCGCGCATCAGCTACTGGACGTCCGCATCGAAGCTCGGCGCCCTGCTCGTTTTCGATGCGCCCAACCAGGTCTACAACGTGGCACGCCAGCGCACCGAGATCAGCGGCTGGGAAGCGCGCGCCGGCTGGACGCCGCGCGAGGGAACGCGGCTGGACGCCTCCTACGCGATCAACCACGGCCGCTCCGACCGCGACGGCGACGGCCGGGTGGATTCGGACCTCGATGGCGCCAACATCGCGCCGAACCGCCTGAACCTTTCATGGACCCAGCGCTGGAACGGTGCGCTGTCGAGCTATCTGCAGCTCTCGCGTCTGGCCAGCCGCGACTTCGCCACGCTGGGCGAGCGCACCGCGCACTTCGACGGCTACGTCACCGCCGACGCTTACCTGAAGTGGCACGCCGGCACCGCGGGCGAGTGGACGCTGGGCGTGCAGAACCTCGCCAACAAGCAGTACATCAACTACGTCTCGCAGACGGTCGGCGACGACGACTCGTACTTCGCCGGCCGCGGACGCACCATGTCCCTCGCCTGGCAGCAGGTGTTCTGAGCATGCGCGAGGTCGTCCATCAGGCCGCGCCGCCGCACTCCTCCCGCGGGATCCGCCACTGGCTCCGCAAGCTCCACCTGTGGCTGGGCGTGAGCCTGGGAACGGTGTACGCGCTGATCGCCTTGAGCGGCAGCGTGCTGGCACTGCAGGGGCCGTTGCTGCGCACGCTGCATCCGGAAATGTCCGCGCACACCCTGCCCACGCCGGCGCAGGAAGCGACGGTGCTGGAACGCATCGCGCGCGAGTGGTCGCCAAGGGGCTTGCGCAGCGCCGACCTGCCGGTCACGGAATTGCCGGTATGGCAGCTCTACTTCAACGGCGGCGTGCGGCGCTACCTCGATCCGGCCAACGGCGAGTTGCTGCTCACCCGCACGCCAGGCAACGATGCGTTGCTCGCCCTTCGCGACTGGCACACGCACCTGCTCGCCGGTCATGCGGGCGAAACCTGGCTCGGCGTGATCGGTTGGTTCAGCCTGTTCATGCTGGTGTCGGGCGTGGTGCTGTGGTGGCCCGGGCGCGGACGATTCCTGGCACACCTCAAGCCTCACGCGCAGCCGCCGGTGCGGCGCTGGCTGAGTTGGCACCGCAGCTTCGGGGCGCTGAGCCTGCCGGTGGTGCTGCTGGTGACCCTCACTGGCACGCTGATGTGCTACCACGCGGGCACCCGGCAAGCGCTGCACGACTTGTTCGGCGACGCGCCGGAGGCGCCGCAGCCAGCGACCATCAGCCTGCGGCAGGGTCCGATCGACTGGACTGCCGTGCTTGCCGCCGCGCGACAGGCGCTGCCGGGCGCGACGCTGGGGCGGCTGACCTTCCCGGATGCACGCGACGGTCGCGTGACCCTTCGCGCCCGTGTGCCGGGCGAGTGGAACCCGACCGGGCGCAGCATCATCTGGATCGACCCGTATGACGCACGCGTGCTCGGTACGTCGGACGCCACCCGCGCCGACACCGGGGTGCAGGTGAACAATGCGATCTATCCGGTGCACGCCGGCACCACCGGGCCGCTCTGGCACGCGCTGGTGATCGTCTCCGGCCTGCTGCCGCCGTTCTTCCTGGTGACCGGCTTCCTGTTCTGGCGCGCGCGCACAAAACGCCGCGGCTGAGCCTGACAACCCGCCTTTCCGTGCTCGCGCTAGCATGCGCGCAGGCCACGGGGGACACGCCATGCAGGACGCCAATCGACGCCCGATTGCCGTGCGCGGTAGCGGCTGGACGCAGCGCATCGCCGAAGTACTGGCACGCAGCCAGCTGACGCCCAACCAGATCTCCCTCCTCAGCGTGCTGTTCGCGCTGGCCGGCGCCTGGACGCTGCTCGCCCTGCCCGGCGCGGTCGGCGCGCTGCTTTGCGCGCTGGCGATCCTGCTGCGGCTGCTGTGCAACCTGTTCCACGGCATGGTCGCCGTCGAAGGCGGCAAAGGCACCGCGACCGGGGCGCTGTACAACGAATTGCCCGATCGGCTGGCCGATTCGTTGTTCCTTGTTGCGCTGGGCTACGCGATCGCGCTGCCCTGGCTCGGTTGGCTGGCCGCCCTGCTGGCCGCGCTCACCGCCTACATCCGCGCGCTGGGCGGCGCGCTGGGCCAAGCGCAGGACTTCCGCGGACCCATGGCCAAGCCGCATCGCATGTGGCTGCTCGGCATCGCGCTGGTACTGGTGGCACTGCTGCCGGCGTGGCGCCAGCCGATCCTGCTGGCGACCGCGGCGATCATCGCGATCGGCTCGGCGCTGACCTGCGTGACGCGCACCCGCGCGATCGCAGAGCGGCTAAAGGACGCCGGCGCATGATCACCTCGCGGCTCCTGGTCGGCCTGGTGCGCCTGCTGGTCGGCGCGCACGGCCGCTGGCTCGGCTGCGAGCCCAAGCCGGTGCAGCGCATCTACTTCGCCAACCACAGCAGCCACCTGGACACGCTGGCGCTATGGGCCGCACTGCCGCCCTTGCTGCGCCAGCGCACGCGACCGGTCGCCGCGCGCGACTACTGGGGCAAGGGTGGACTGCGCGGCTTCATCGCCGAGCACGGCTTCCACGCCGTGTACATCGAGCGCGATCGCGAGCGCCGCCAAGGAGATCCGCTCGAACCCTTGTGCCAAGCGCTGGCCGCGGGCGACTCGCTGATCATCTTTCCCGAAGGCACACGCAGCCCCGATCCCCTGCCGCAGCCCTTCAAGGCCGGCCTCTACCACTTGGCCCAGCGCCATCCGCAGGCCGAGCTGGTGGCGGTCTACCTGGACACGCTGCACCGCGCGATGCCCAAGGGCAGCCTGCTGCCGGTGCCGCTGACCTGCATGGTGCGCTTCGGCCGCGCGCTGCGCCTGGCCGAGGGCGAGGACAAGGAAACCTTCCTGCAACGCGCCCACGCGGCGGTGGTGGAGCTGGCATGAGCCCGCAACAGAAATTCTGGACCGTGATGGGCGCCGTGCTGGCGTTGCTGGTGGTGGCGAGCCTGGTCGGCTGGGCGCTGGCGCGGCGCGCGCGCAGCGATGGCTCGCGCGAGGTCATCGCCAACCTGAATGCCCGCATCGGCGCCTGGTGGTGGATGGTGGCGATCCTTTGCGTCTGCTTCCTGCTCGGGCGCGTCGCCACGCTGGTGCTGTTCGCGCTGGCCTCGTTCTTCGCACTGCGCGAGTTCCTCACGCTGACGCCGACCCGTCGCGGCGACCACCTGCCGCTGGTGCTGTGCTTCTATCTGGCGATCCCGCTGCAGTACTGGCTGATCGGCATCGACTGGTACGGGCTGTTCGCGATCTGCATTCCGGTTTATGGCTTCCTGCTGCTGCCGGCGATCACCGCGCTGGGCGGCGATACCGAGTCGTTCCTGGAGCGCACCACCAAGATCCAGTGGGGCCTGATGCTCACCGTCTACTGCATCAGCTATGCGCCCGCGGTGTTGCTGCTGCACGTACCCGGCTACGAAGGACAGAACCTGTTGCTGCTGCTTTACCTGTTGCTGGTGGTGCAGATCAGCGACGTGTTCCAGTACGTGGTCGGCAAGCTGTTCGGGCGGCGCAAGCTGGCGCCGTCGGTGAGCCCGTCCAAGACGGTCGAGGGTCTGGTGGGCGGTGGGTTGTGCGCAGTGGCGGTGGGCGCGTGCCTGTGGTGGATCACGCCGTTCTCGTTCTGGGGCTCGGCCGGGATGTCGCTGGTCATCGTGATCGCGGGCTTCCTGGGCGGACTTGCGCTGTCGGCGGTCAAGCGCAGCCTGGGTGCCAAGGATTGGGGACACATGATCGAGGGGCACGGCGGCATGCTGGATCGGCTCGATTCGGTCAGCTTCGCCGCGCCGGTGTTCTTCCACGTCGTGCATTACGCATTGATGTGATGCCCTTCGTAGGGTGGGCGTCAGCCCGCCGCCCGGATCGCGGAAGAGCGGTGGGCTGAAGCCCGCCCCGCGGGACCTCGTACAATGGCCGGATGCAGATCGGTCCCTACCGCATCGACCCTCCCGTGGTGCTCGCACCCATGGCCGGGGTCACCGACAAGCCTTTCCGCCTGCTGTGCAAACGGCTGGGCGCGGGGCTGGCCGTGTCGGAAATGACCACCGCCGATCCGAAGCTCTGGCATACGCGCAAGTCGCTGCACCGCATGGACCACGCCGGTGAACCGGAGCCGGTCAGCGTGCAGATCGCGGGCTACGACCCGGGCATGCTCGCCGAGGCGGCGCGCTTCAACGTGGCCAACGGCGCGCAGATCGTCGACATCAACATGGGTTGCCCGGCCAAGAAGGTCTGCAACGTGTGGTCGGGCTCGGCGCTGTTGCAGGACGAGCCACTGGTGGCGCGCATCTGCAAGGCGGTGGCCGACGCGGTCGAGGTGCCGGTGACGTTGAAGATCCGTACCGGCTGGGATCGCGAGCACAGGAACGCCTTGAACATCGCGCGCATCGCCGAGGACAGCGGCATCGCCGCGCTGTCGGTGCACGGGCGCACGCGCGCGGACAAGTACGAGGGCGAGGCCGAGTACGCGACCATCGCTGCGGTGAAGGCCGCCGTAAGTATCCCGGTGCTGGCCAACGGCGATGTCACCAGCCCCGAGCGTGCCCGCCACGTGCTCGACGTGACCGGTGCCGACGCGGTGATGATCGGGCGCGGCGCGCAGGGACGACCATGGATTTTCCGCGAGGTCGCCCATTACCTTGCCACCGGCGAGAGGCTGCCCGAGCCCACGCCGGCGGAGGTCGCCGCGATCCTGCTCGGCCACTTGGAACACCTCTACGCCTTCTACGGCGAGCATGCGGGGGTTCGCATCGCGCGCAAGCATCTGGGGTGGTATGCCAAGGATCGGCCGGAGAACGCGGCGTTCCGGCATGTGGTCAACCGGGCCGAGAGCGCTGGCGAGCAGTTGCGACTGACTGCCGAGTACTTCGCCGGCCTGGGCGACCTTCAGCGCGCCGCGGCCTGACACCCGCAGATCGAACCACCCTTCCGGAGAGGGTCGGATGAGAAGCCGCGGCTTGCGGGGAACCTCATCAGGCCGCGCTTGCTACAAAGCTCGCACCAGATGCCCTTGTGGCAAGGCTGGTCCCTCGCCTCCAGTCCAGCGGAGGGAGGGCGCAGGGCCGCGGCGCGTCCATCCTCATCTCGCCAGGCACCAGCCCTCCCAGGCGAAAACGAGCCCCGGGCATTTGGCCATCCAGCCGTCCGCCGCCTGAACAGGTATGAAACCTTGACCCCCGGGTAGTACGCTGGCCTGCAATCCGCCGCGCTCGCGTGTATCATGCGCGGCTTCTTTATCTCTGTATCCGAAAGGAAGGATATAACCCGCGATGAGCAACTACCTCTTCACCTCCGAGTCGGTCTCCGAAGGCCATCCCGACAAGGTCGCCGACCAGATCTCCGACGCCGTCCTCGACGCGATCCTCGCGCAGGACCCGCGTGCGCGCGTGGCGTGCGAGACAATGGTGAAGACCGGCGTGGCGATCGTCGCCGGCGAGATCACCACCTCCGCCTGGATCGACCTGGAGGGCCTGACCCGCAAGGTGATCCTGGACATCGGTTACGACTCCTCCGAAGTCGGCTTCGACGGCGCCACCTGCGGCGTGCTCAACCTGATCGGCAAGCAGTCGCCCGACATCAACCAGGGCGTGGACCGCAAGAAGCCCGAGGAACAGGGCGCCGGTGACCAGGGCCTGATGTTCGGCTACGCCACCAACGAGACGAAGGACTTCATGCCGGCGGCGATCTACTACTCGCACCGGCTGGTCGAGCAGCAGGCGAAGGTCCGCAAGAAGAAGAATTCGCCGCTGCCGTGGCTGCGCCCGGACGCCAAGAGCCAGGTTACCCTGCGCTACGAGAACGACGTGGCCGTCGCCATCGACGCGGTAGTGCTCTCGACCCAGCACGACCCGGGCGTCAAGCAGAAGGACCTCATCGAGGCCGTGCGCGAGGAGATCTTGAAGCCCGTGCTGCCGGCCAAGCTGCTGCACAAGGGCACGAAGTTCCACATCAATCCGACCGGCAAGTTCGTCATCGGCGGTCCGGTGGGCGACTGCGGCCTGACCGGCCGCAAGATCATCGTCGACACCTACGGCGGCTGGGCTCGCCACGGCGGCGGCGCGTTTTCGGGCAAGGATCCGTCCAAGGTCGACCGTTCCGCGGCCTACGCGGCGCGTTACGTGGCCAAGAACGTCGTGGCCGCCGGTCTCGCCGACCGTTGCGAGGTGCAGGTCTCGTACGCCATCGGCGTGGCCGAGCCGACCTCGATCTCGGTGACCACCTTCGGCACGGGCAAGATCGGCGACGAGAAGATCGAGAAGCTGATCCGCAAGCATTTCGACCTGCGTCCGTACGGCATCATCAAGATGCTGGATCTCATCCACCCGATGTACCAGCAGACCGCCAGCTACGGCCACTTCGGCCGCCAGCCCTACGAGATGAAGGCGGCCGACGGCTCGACCTTCACCGCGTTCTCGTGGGAGAAGACGGACAAGGCCGAGGCGCTGCGCGCCGATGCCGGGCTGAACGGCAAGCGCAAGTAAGCGTTTCCGGCACGAAAAAAACCCGCGGCCTGCCGCGGGTTTTTTTATGTCTCGAAGGACGCTCGACGCGGCGTCAGTCGTCGCCGTTCTTGGCGGTCGCCACGCGCCGGGCCTTGCGGTCGGCCAGTTTGACCGCGTGATGGCTCGCGCGATGGCTGGAACGACGGGCCGTCGCGGCCTTGCCATGATGTTTCGCATGCCGCGGCACCGACGCCGGCGCCGGATCGGCCTCGGCGTTCGCGATGGGCGAGAGCGCGGCCAGTACGCGATGGGCCACGCCCGTGGCCGGTTGGCCGGCGGCGGCCAGCGCGGCAGCCGCGTCGGCCTGCTCGAAGCCGGCATCGAGCAGGCTCGCCATCAGCTGGTCGCGCTTGGCCGCGGTGCGCCCGCCCAGCACCACGGCGAACAGGCGGTGGTCGTCACGCACGGCGGTGGAAGCGAGGTTGAAGCCCGAGGCCGCGATATAGCCCGTCTTCAACCCGTCCATGCCTTCGTAGCGTTCCATGAGGTGGTTGTGGCCATGCACCACCCGCCCCTCGAAGGTGAACTCCGTGGCCGAGAAGTAGTGCGCGTATTGCGGGAAGTCGCGGTACAGCGCCATCGCGAGCGTCAGCAGGTCGCGCGCGGTCGAATAATTCTTCGGATCGGGCAGGCCCGAGGCATTGTCGAAATGCGTGCCGGCCATGCCGAGCAGCGCTGCCTGGGCGTTCATCATGTCGGCAAAACCCGCTTCGGATCCGCCAATGCTTTCCGCCGCCACGGTGGCCGCATCGTTGGCCGACTTGGTCACCATCGCAAGGATGCAGTTCTCCACCGAGATGTTCTGACCCGGGCGCAGGCCCAACTTGCTCGGCTGGCGATTGGAGGCCCAGCGGGATACCGGCAGGTTGTCCTCGAGCGTCAGGCGACCGGCCTTGAGTTCGCGGAAGGTAAGGTAGAGCGTCATCATCTTGGTCAGCGAGGCAGGGTAGTTCTGCTCGTCGGCGTTGACCTGGCCCAGCACGCGTCCGGTAGTGGCGTCGACCACGATGGCCGCCTGTCCGGCGTGGGCCACGCTGGCGACCAGCCACAACAGGGCAACGACCCACAGGGCGCCGAGCCGGCTGGGCGAAAACGATTCTGTAGTCACACCTGTTAGTCCCCGCCGCCGCCGACGACGTCATGTAGCGTTGAACAGACCTTAACGCACGGCAGCTCTGAAAAGCCACAAGTTCGTCATGCAAATGGCTGTTGTGCCGGCGCTTTGTGGCGAGGATGTCGAGCAGGTCCGGTCGAGTCCGCTTGGAAGAAGGCCCTTTTTTGTAGGGGCTGGCGGCAGCGCAGGTCAGCGGCCTGGGCCACTCCTTTTGTCGTGGCCAGCCCTGTCGGCAAGGCACACATGGCGCTGCCTAGCCCTCGACCGCCGCGATCGCCTCTTCCCGCACGCTGCGCATGCCGGCGTTGAGCGTTTCCGGCTTCATGGCAATGACCGGCTGCAGGTAGGTCGCGAGCACGTGCTGCGCGCCCGACGTGTCGTGCAACCGGCGCAGCACCGCGTACAGCCGCGACGCGCTCTCGATGGTATGCGCATCGGTGTTGCCGAGCGTGCGCGCGCGGCCCTCCAGCGCCTTCGCATGGGCATCGCGCGCCCGCGCCCAATGGCCGGCGCTCGCCTCGATGCGGCCGATGAGGTCCCAGGTCGCCAGCGTCATCGGGTGATCATCGCCGAGCTGGCGGCGCAGCGCGGCCAGTACCTGCTCGCCCTGCTTGCTGGCCTCGGCGTACTGGCCGTTCCCGCAGAGCAGGCTGGCCAGGCTGCCCCGCGCGTACAGCGTGCTGAAGTGATTCGGGCCCAGCGTGCGGGTGCGCCCGTCGAGGATTTCGCGCTCCATCGCGATGGCTTCGGGATAGCGGTCCTGCTTGGACAGCAGCCGCACCATGTCGGTCATCGCCTCGAGCGTCTGCGGATTGTCGGGGCCGAGCACGCGCCGGTAGCCCTGGATGATCGCGTCCAGGCGCTCGTGCACTTGCGCCATGGTCGCCGGATCGAGCGCCAGCCGAACCTCGTTCGACGCCGCCAGCGCGCGTGCCTGCAGGGTCAGCGGGTGGTCGGCGCCCAGCCGGCGCTGGCGGATCGCCGCTACGTCCTGCGCCAGCACGAGCGAGCGCTCGTACTCGTTGTCCTGCGAATAAAGCAGCGTGGCCAGCGTGAGGGTGGTGGCCAGGGCCTCCGGGTGCTCGGCGCCGAAAGCCTGACGGTACAGCGGCACCAGGTACTCCAGCTCCGCCCGCGCGCGATCGCGCTCGCCCAGCTGGGTGAGCGTTTCGACGCGATCGCGGCGCAGCCGCAACAGGCCTTCGTCGGTGGCGGGCAGGCGCGGCGCCAGGCCGGCGTAGAGCGCTTCCTGCCGGTTGAGCGCCTGCCCTAAATGACCCTGCGCGGCCAGCACGCGGGCCCGTCCGGAGAGCACGGCCACCTGCAGGGGATCGGCCGGCGGCAGGGCCGCCGCGGCCGGCAGCGCGGTGTCGTAGACCTCCGCCGCCTGGTCCAGTTGGCCGCCCCGGAACAACGCTTCGGCCAGGTCGGCGCGCGCCGACACCAGTGCCGCGTCGCCCGCGGCCAGGCGCTGCCGGCGCACCTGGACCACGTTGCGCAGTTCCACGGCCGCGTGCGCGTAGCTACCGATCGTCAGCAGCACGCGTGCCAGCGACTGGCGCATGTCCGCAGCCAGCAGCGGCGCATCCGCGAAATCGCTGTCCAGCCGAGCCAGCGCGTGGCTGACTACGTACGTATCCAGCGCATCGCTCGCCGGTCCCGCGGCATCGATCCCGGCGAAGACCTGCTCCAGCTGTCGCCGGTCGATGGTCTGGCGCCCCAGCGCGTCGAAGCGCGCGAGCACCAGCGTGCGGGCGTCGTGGGTCAGTGCGTGGCCCATGGCGTCGATGTCGACGCTCTGCAGCATCGATTGCTGGAAGGCAACCATGCGCTCGAGGTCGTGCTGGCGCTGCTCGGCCAGCCGTTGCGCCGCACGTGTCTGGGCCAGCGCCAGCAACGAGGCGGTGAGGCCGGCCAGCACGGTCGCCAGCACCATGCCCGCGGCGGCCAGCGGCCAGCGGTTGCGCTGCACGTAGCGGCGCAGGCGATACCACTGGCGACCGCGGCGCGCCTTGACCGGCCGCTGCGCCAGGTAGTGCCGCAGGTCCTGCGCGAACTCGGCCACGCTGGCATAGCGCTGGCTCACCTGGCGGCGCAAGGCCTTGAGCACGATGGCATCGACGTCGGCCGGAATCGACCGCCGCGACCGGCGCTGGTCGGCCGGCGCCGCGCGCAGGCTGCGACTGGGCGCCTCGACCTGGCCGCCGACGATGGCGTTGGACAGCAGATGCGGCGTGACCAGATGCTGGTAGGGCCGGCGGCCGGCGATCAGCTGGTAAAGCACCACGCCCAGCGAATAGACGTCCGCGCCGGTGGTCAACGGCTGCTGCTCGATCTGTTCGGGGCTGGCGTAGGCCAACGTCAATGCGTGCGCCGCGGTGGCGGTGGCGAGCACCTGCCCGCCCTCCTCGATGATGCGCGCGATGCCGAAGTCCAGCAGCTTGGGCGTGCCGTTGGCGGTGACCAGGATGTTGGCCGGCTTGATGTCGCGATGGATCACCAGGTTGCGATGGGCGAACTCGACCGCATCGCAGACCTTCAGGAACAGCGCGATGCGCTCGTTGAGCGGGAGCGCATGCGCGTCGCACCACTCGTCGATGCGCCGCCCTTCGACGTATTCCATCGCCAGGAACGGCTGGCCGCCGTCCATCACGCCGCCATCGAGGAGGCGCGCGATGCCGGGATGCTCCAGTCGCGCCAGCAGCCGGCGTTCCTGGCTGAAGCGCTCGTGCAGGATCGGCGAACCCTGCGCGGACGCATGCAGGAACTTCAGCGCAACCTGTTGGGTGAACCCCTCGTCGCAACGCTCGGCCAGGTAGACCATGCCCATGCCGCCCTCGCCGAGCAGGCGCAGGATGCGGTAGTTGCGCGGTGCGGTGGCCTGCGTCTGCTGACCGCTGAGGTCGGGCGGGACGGCGGCGGGGGAAAACGGCAAGGTGGCGGTGTGCGTGCGCTCGATCGCTTCGAGCATCCAGCGCACCTCGCGCTCGAGTTCGGCGTCCTCGCCCACATGCCCGCCGATCAGCGCGTCGCGCGCGGACGCATCCACGTCCATCGCGGCCATGGCGATGCGTTTCGCTTCGACGTAGCGATCGGTCAGCTGCCCTGCCATGCGATCCCCCGGTCCCGGACGGGGATTATGGCGCCGATTTCACGCGGAAATCACATGTCGCGGCACGTAGGCCGGCGGTGTGGGGACGATTTGTTCCGAGGACTCTGCCAAAAGGCGCCCCCAACCGCCTGTCGGCGCCCTTTCCCGCGCTCACGGGGAAGGCTCATGCAGCGCCTCGTTCCTTCCTCCGTCAACGGTGAAGGGTCCCGAAAGGCGGATGGGGGAAGGCTTCGCGCCGCCGTCAGACCTTGGCGAGAATGCGCACGTCGACCGACCCACCGGCACGGAACGCCACCGTGCGCGAGCCGATCCGCTCGAAGCCCAGGTCGATGGTGTCGCCACCCACGTCCAGCCGATGCAGGGTCAGCCGGTCGACGCCCTCGGGCAGCTGCGGGCGGTCGATGCGCACCTCGCCGCGACGGCCATCGACGGTCACGCCAAGGCAGGCCTGCAGCATCATGAACACCGAGCCGGCCGCCCAGGCCTGCGGCAGGCAGGCGACCGGGTAGGCGATCGGCGGTTCGCCGGTGGCGCGCGGGAAGCCGCAGAACAGTTCGGGCAGGCGCATGCCGAAGTGCACCGCCGCCTCGAAGGTTTCGCCGAGCAGGCGCACGGCGTCTTCGCGCTCGCCGTAATGCGCCATGCCGGCGGCGCAGATCGCCACGTCATGCGGCCATACCGAACCGTCGTGGTAGGACATCGGGTTGTAGCGCGCCTGCTGCATGGCCAGGGTGCGCACGCCCCAGCCGCTGTCGAAGGGCGCCGTGCGGAACTGGCGGATCACCTTCTTCGCCCGCCACAGCTTGGGCAGGCCGACGTACAGCAGGTGCCCCACGTTGGACGCGCGCACGCGACAGAGCGTGTCGTCGCCGTCGCGCGCGATCCCGTAGTTGCTCATCTCCTCGTCCCAGAACAGCTCCTCGACCTTTTTGCGCATGAGGAGCGCGCGGTGGCGCCAGCCGGCCGCCGAATCGTCGTCGCCCCGCCGCTCGGCCAGGCGCGCCATCGCCGACAGCGCGGCGTACACGTAGCCCTGCACTTCCACCAGCGCGATCGGCGCCGCCGGAATGCGCCCGTCGGCGTGGAACACCGAATCCTCGCTGTCCTTCCAGCCCTGGTTGAGCAGGCCACCCTTCTCGCCCTGCGCGTAGGTGAGGAAACCGTGCGGATCGCGGTCGCAGGTGCGCTCGATCCAGCCCATCGCGGCGGTGAGCGCAGGCCACAGCTTGTCGACGAAGACGTCGTCGCCGGTGCGTTCGGCATACGCACCGGCGAGCATCACGTACAGGGGCGTGGTGTCGACGCCGCCGTAGTAGCGGCCGAACGGCACCTCGCCCAGATCGGCCATCTCGCTCTTGCGCGTCTCGTGCATGATCTTGCCCGGCGCCGAGTCGCGAAAGGCCGACGTTTCATGCGCCTGGTGCTCGGCCAGGTAGCCGAGCACACCGCGGGCCAGGCCGGCATCCAGCCACAGAAGCTGCAAGGCGGTGATGATGCCGTCGCGCCCGAACGGCGTGGCGAACCACGGGATGCCTGCGCAGGGATACGGACCGGTGGGAAATTCGCTGACCAGCAGCGCGATGTCCGCGCGCGAACGCTCGAGCCATGCATTGAACAGCCGCGCGTTGCTGCGTGGGCGCGCGCCATGGACGAGGCGTCGGCGCATGGCGCGGCGCGCCTTGGCGGCGGCGGCACGGAAGCGCTGGCGGCTGGGTTCGGCGTGCTCGGGGCCGATCTCGACGTAGAGCTCGGTGTTGCTCAGCCGCGGCAGCGTCAGGGTGAGCTCGGCCGATTCGCCATCCACGCGATCGGGCGTGGCCGAAAAGCAGATGACCGAGCTACGCGTGACGCCATCGAGGCCGTCGTAGCGCAACGCCACCGAGGCGTCCCCCACCCTGGGCGCATGCAGCACGCCCCGTTTCCTCCGCGGCGTTCCGCGCACTTCGAAGATGTCGCGGAAGTCCGCCGCGAAGTGCAGCGTCAGGGTCACCTGCACCTCGGTGTCGTCGTAGTTGACGCAGGAGATGCGCTCGTACATGCGCGCGCCCCACAGGAAGCGCGTGCGCTGCAGATGGATGACCCCCTGCGGCGTGGCGCGCTCGCCCATCGGCGGCAGCGGCTTGTTGGAAAGGTTGGCGGTGAACAGCACGTTGTCGTGGGCGATCGCCGCACTGAGCAACGAGGGCGGCTTGCCGCCCAGGTCCAGCGTGAAGGCGGACAGCATGCGGGTGTCGTTGTGGAAAAGTCCGCTGGAGTCGCCGCGGATGTCGCCATAGGCGTCGCAGACGACGAAGGTGTCGCCGGACTTGAGCGAATATTGCCCGCGCGAGGTGCCGGCCGAAGGGGTTTCGTCGTCTTGCGTCGCTTCACTCATCGTGCCGCCTCCCAGGCCACCGGCCACGCCGGCAGCGCCGGGGCGACACGGCAGCGTCGTTCGTAAAGGTCCACGTAGTTGCTTGCCATGATCTCGGCGGAGAAACGCCGCTCGAAGGTGGCGCGCACCTGCCGCCGGTCGATCTGCGGCAACCGGCGCACGGCGTCCACGGCTTCGGGTTCGCTATCGACGATGAAGCCGTTGACGCCATCGTCGATCACTTCCGGCACCGAACCGCAATTCCACGCGATCACCGGCGTGCTGCAGGCCATCGCCTCGATCATCACCAGACCGAAGGGCTCGGGCCAGTCGATCGGGAACAGCAGCGCCGCGGCATTGCCCAGGAAAGCCTCCTTGTCGCCATCGCCGATCTCCCCGATGAATTCCACCAGCGGGTCGTCCAGCAGCGGCTGGATCTCCTCGTGGAAGTAGGCGCGGTCGGCCAGGTCGACCTTGGCCGCGATCTTCAGCGGCATGCCGCTGGCACGGGCGATCGCGATGGCGCGGTCGGGCCGCTTCTCCGGCGAGATGCGGCCGAGGAAGGCAAGGTAGCCGCCCGCCGGATTGGGATGCGGGCGAAGCAGGTGTTCGGGCAGGCCGTGCGGCACGGTGCCGGCCCAGTTGGCGAAGTGCAGCGGCTGGCGCTGGTGGTGCGAGATCGATACCAGCGGGTACCGCGGCCAGCGCCGGTACACCTCGGCCAGGTCCTTCAAATCAAGCCGGCCGTGCAGCGTGGTCAGCGTGCGCCCGGCGCAATCTTCGAACATGGGGAAATGCAGCATGTCGACGTGGAAGTGCAGGACGTCGAATTCGTCCGCGCGGCGACGCACTTCCTGCAGCATCGACAGGTGCGCGGCCAGTTCGGATTTCTGCGTCGTGGGGTCGAGCCGGATCGCCTGGTCGCGCACCGCCACCAGCTCCGCGCGGGTGCGGGCATCGGCGCTGGCGAACAGGGTCACGTCGTGGCCCAGTTCGACCAGGGTATCGGTGAGCCAGGAGACGATGCGTTCGGTGCCGCCGTAAAGGCGCGGCGGAACCGATTCGCAGAGCGGGGTGATCTGGGCGATGCGCATGGGAATCCTCGGCGTCCGGCCTCCAGGCCTGAGGCGCCATCAGCGGGCCTCGTGCACGCCGCAACCGCCGGGCCGTCATTCCTTGGGCCGAAGCGTCCAGACCCTGTCGATCGGGCCCTATGGTCCAGGCCATATCGATTAGAATCGGCGGATGTCCCTGATCCAATTGCAGCGCGTCGATTTCAGCATCGGCGGCCCCCTCCTGCTTGCCGATGTCGACCTGTCGATCGAGCGCGGCGAACGCGTTTGCGTCGTCGGCCGCAATGGCGAGGGGAAGTCCACACTGATGAAGTTGATCGCCGGGGAATTGCACCCCGACGACGGTGAAGTGAGGGTGCAGAACGGCATCGTCGTGGCTCGGATGGCGCAGGAGGTGCCGCAATCGACCGCCGGCTCCGTGTTCGACGTAGTGGCCGAGGGCCTGGGCGACCTGGGCCTGCTGCTGGCGCGTTACCACCATTTGCTGGCCGCGGGCGACCTCGAGGCGCTCGGCGATGTCCAGCACGAGATCGAGGCGCGCCAGGGCTGGGATCTTGACCGCCGGGTGAACGAGGTGCTCGCGCGGCTCGAGCTGCCGGGCGAAACCGACTTCGCCGCGCTCTCCGGCGGCATGAAGCGCCGCGTGCTGCTGGCGCAGGCGCTGGTGCAGAAGCCCGACGTGCTGCTGCTGGACGAACCGACCAACCACCTGGACATCGAGGCGATCGACTGGCTCGAAGGTTTCCTCAAGTCCTTCGACGGCTCGATCGTGTTCGTGACCCACGATCGCAGTTTCCTGCGCGCACTGGCCACGCGCATCGTGGAGATCGACCGCGGCCAGCTCACCGACTGGCCCGGCGACTACGACAATTACCTGCGCCGGCGCGAGGAACGACTGCACGCCGAGGCCCAGGCCAACGCGCACTTCGACCGCAAGCTGGCGCAGGAGGAAGTGTGGATCCGCCAGGGCATCAAGGCCCGGCGCACCCGCAACGAAGGCCGCGTGCGGGCGCTCAAGGCGATGCGTCGCGAACGCGCCGAGCGGCGCGAGCTCTCGGGCAACGCGAAGATGACGCTGGCCAGCGCGCAGGCCTCGGGCAAGAAGGTGATCGAGCTCGACCACGTGCACCAGGCCTACGGCGGCCGCGTGCTGATCGACGATCTCTCGACCACCGTCATGCGCGGCGACCGCATC
Source organism: Frateuria edaphi (assembly GCF_021117405.1). Lineage (NCBI taxonomy): Bacteria > Pseudomonadati > Pseudomonadota > Gammaproteobacteria > Lysobacterales > Rhodanobacteraceae > Frateuria > Frateuria edaphi. The sequence continues at coordinate 440,278 of NZ_CP088251.1, read as the reverse complement.
GGCATCATCGGTCCCAACGGCGCGGGCAAGAGCACGCTGCTGAAGATCATGCTCGGCGAACTTAAGCCCCAGCGCGGCACGGTGGAGCTCGGCACCGGCATCCAGATCGCGTATTTCGACCAGCACCGCGTGCAACTGGACGAGCGGCTCAACGCGCTCGACAACGTGGCACAGGGGCGCGAGTACATCGAGCTCGGCGGGCAGCGCAAGCACGTGATCGGCTACCTGCAGGATTTCCTGTTCTCGCCCGAGCGCGCGCGCGCACCGATCACCCGCCTCTCCGGCGGCGAGCGCAACCGCCTGCTGCTGGCCAAGCTGTTCGCCCAGCCATCCAACCTGCTGGTGATGGACGAACCGACCAACGACCTGGACGTGGAAACGCTGGAGCTGCTCGAAGAGCTGCTGACCGAGTACACCGGCACGCTGCTGCTGGTCTCGCACGACCGCGCATTCCTGGACAACGTGGTCTCCAGCACGCTGGTGCTCGAGGGCGAGGGCCAGGTCGGCGAATACGTGGGCGGCTACAGCGACTGGTTGCGCCAGCGCCCCGCGCCGCCGGCTGCCACCCCGGCCAGGAGCACAGCTGCACCCGCCGCCAGTCCCGCCGCCGCGCCCGCGCCGGTTCCCGTCCGGCGCAAGCTGAGCTTCAAGGACCAGCGTGAGCTGGAGCTGTTGCCGGTGCGCATCGAGCAGCTCGAAAGCGAAGTCGCCGAGCGCTCGGCCGCCATGAACGAGCCCGCGTTCTTCCAGCAGGACAGCGCCACCATCGTGCAGGCCAACGAAGCCCTCGCGAAGCTGCAGACCGAGCTCGACACGGCCTACGCCCGCTGGAGCGAACTGGAAGGCTGAGCCGGGCTAGCGGCCACGCACGGGGTGCGCTCCTACGAGGATGTACCCGCGGGCCGGGCGGGCAACCACAGGCACGCCAGCGCGCCCGGCTTCCCATCGTCGCGCGCGGACAGCGCCACGCCGCCGTCGTGCGCCTCGGCGATCTGCCGCGCCAGCGCCAGGCCGATGCCGGAACCGCCGGGCTTGGTGGTGAAGAAAGGCACGAACAGGTTCTCGCTCGGCGGCGGCCCGGGGCCGTCGTCCAGGACCTCGATCGACGCCCGCTCGCCCTGCCGGCGCCAGCGCACGCGCACATGGCCTTCCGCAGCCTCGACCGCGTTGCGCACCAGGTTGATCAAGGCCTGCTCCAGCTGATCGGCATCGCCGTCGACCATCAGCGGGCCGCCCTCTTCCAGCGTGACCTCGCATGCGTGCGCCAATGGCAGCCGCGCAACCTTCGCGACCACGTCGCGCAGGTCCAGCGGGGTGCGTTGCGGCGAGGGCAGGCGCGCCAGCTTCCCGTAGCCGGTGAGGAAGCGCGCCAGCGCCCCGGCGCGGTTCCCGATGACTTCCAGCCCCTTGCGGAAATCCTCCCGCCAATCCTCCGGCAACGGTTCGCGCGCCGCGAGCGTGGCAAGCGTGCCGGCCATCGACTGGATCGGCGCCAGCGAGTTGTTGACCTCGTGCCCGAGCACGCGCAGCAGGCGCTGCCAGGCGGCACGTTCCTCCTCGCGCAGCACGCGGCCGACGTCGTTGATCACCAGCAGCCGCCCGCCGCGTCCGCCACTGCGCAACGCCGCATGGCGCACCTGGAAGCGGCCGCTGCGGCCCGGAAACGCGTGCAGGGCGACCTGGTCCGGCGGCCCATCCAGCAGGCCTGCAAGGCCGAGCTCGGCGGCGCCCAGGCCGAACAACCGGTGGCGACCGGCATCGAGCAGGCGCTGCCCCGCCGGGTTCATCAGGCGCAAGGTGAGCGCCTCGTCGAACACGAATACGGCACTGTCCAGCGCGGTCAGGGTTTTGCCCAGCAGGTGCGCCGACTCCTCGAACTCGAGGCGTTCCTTCTGCAGCCGCTCGGCCAGCGCATTGATGTCGTAGACCACGTCGCCCAGTACGCCGCCCTGTACGCCGCGCAGGCTGTAGTCACCCTCGCGCAGCGCTTCGAGCAGGCCGGACAGGGTGTACAGCGGGAACACCACGCGGCGGTACTGCCACCGCGTCAGCGCGATGGTCAGGATGGCGGCTACGGCGAGCAGCACCCAGCGCAGGGCGGCTTCCGCCGGCGGCCGCAGAACGAGCAGCAGCGCGGCCAGTAACGCCGGTGCGGCCACCAGCAGGCTGCCGGCGAGCACGCGCCGCTCGAAGCGCGGCATGCGACCGGCACGTGCGAGCGGCTCAGTCCCCGGCATCGGTACCGGCCGCGCGCAGGTCGTGTTTCTCCAGCCGGCGGTACAGCGACTGGCGTGTGATGCCCAGCGCATCGGCCGCGCGCTGCAGGTTGCCTTCGTGGCGCTCGACCGCTCGCGCGACCAGCCAGGCCTCGGCCTGCTCCAGGGTCATGCCGTCGAGATCCAGCGACGGTTGGGCCGGTGCACCGAAATTGAGCGCCGCCGCGTCCACCTGGTCGCGGTCGGCCAGGAGCGCGGCGCGCTCCATCAGGTGCTGCAGTTCGCGCACGTTGCCGGGCCAGCGCCAGGCGAGCAGTGCGCGCTCGGCCGAGGGCCCCAGCGCCAGGCCGTGGCGACCGTAGCGTTGCGCGCTGCGGGCCAGGAATGCGCGGGCCAGCGGCAGGATGTCTTCCACGCGCTCGCGCAGCGGCGGCAGGCGGACCTCCAGCGTGTTGAGGCGGTAGAGCAGATCCTTGCGGAAGCGGCCGGCGGCGACGTCGGCGTCGAGGTCGGCATTGGTCGCCGACACCAGCCGCACGTCGACCTTCTGCGTGCGCGAGGAACCGAGCCGTTCGAACTCCCCGTCCTCCAGCACGCGCAGCAGCTTGGGCTGCTGCGCGGCCGGCACGTTGCCGACCTCGTCCATGAACAGCGTGCCGCCGTCGGCCAGTTCGAAGCGGCCGATGCGCTCGCCCTTGGCGTCGGTGTACGCGCCGCGCACGTGGCCGAACATCTCCGACTCGAACACGCTCTCGGCGATGCCGCCCATGTTGACCTTGACCAGCGAGCGCGCGGCCCGTCCCGAGCGTTCGTGCAGCAGTTGCGCGATCACGCCCTTGCCGGTGCCGTTCTCGCCGAGCACCAGCACGTTGGCGTCGCTGGGCGCGATGCGCGCGACCAGCTCCAGCACGCGGCGCATCGACGCCGATTCGGCGATCACGTCGGCCGAGCCGCGCAGCAGTGCGTTCTCGGCCTCCAGGCGGCGCTGCCGGCGCGAGCCCTCGGACAGAGCGATCTGCGCACGCAGCACGCGCAGCAGGCGCGCGTTGTCCCACGGCTTCTCGATGAAATCGGCGGCGCCCCGGCGCATCGCCTCCACGGCCAGCGGCACGTTGCCCCAGGCGGTCATCACCACGACCGGCAGCTCCGGCGCCTGTTCGCGCAAGCGCGCCAGCAGGTCGAGTCCCTCCTCGCCCGAGGTGGTGTCGCGGGTGTAGTTGAGGTCGATCAGCGCGCAGGCGAACTCCCGTCGGCGCAAGGCGTCCAGCGCCGCGAACGGACCGTCGGCGGCCACGCTGGCCAGGCCGTCGGATTTCAGCAGCAGGCGCAGCGCTTCGCGCACGTCGGCCTGGTCGTCGGCCAGCAACACGGTGGGGTCGGGCTTGGTCATGCGGTCGCCTGGTTTATGGAAATGCAGCATAGCGCCCTGCTCACTCGCCCCTCCCGGGAGAGAGAGAGCTGGAGCGCGTCACTCGTACCTCAACGCCACCGCCGGATCGACGCGCAACGCGCGCACCACCGGCAGCAGCGACGACAGCAGCGCGATGCCGGCCACCAGCACCATCACCGGCAGCAGCACGGCCGCATCGTGCGCCCGCGTATGCAGGCCCGGATCGGCCAGCAGGTTCGACCACGGCCACGCCAGCGCCAGCCCGATCGCCAGGCCCAGGCCGAGCTGCCACGACACCTGCCGCCCCACCTCGCGCACCACGGCGCCATGGCCGGCGCCGATCGCGCGACGGATGCCGATTTCGCGCGTGCGCTGCGCCACCGAGAAGGCGAGCACGCCGTACAGGCCTGCCGCAGCGAGCAGCAGTGCCACCAGGCCCAGCGCGCTGAACACCTCGGTCAGTACGACCAGGTAGACGCGGTCCGTCGCGGCGCCGCGCGCCTGGCTGTGCAATGCATAGGCGGCGGCCTGCGCATCCACGCCGTGCACCACGGCGGCCAGCCGCGGTGCGTAGGTCCCCGCGGCGCCGCGCACGCGCACCGCCAGGCCCACCGCCTGCAGCGGACCCATGTGTGCGGACTGCGCCAGCGGCACCAGCAGGCCGGGCCGCGCCCGCTCGAGCGCGCTGTCCAGTTGCAGCGGCTCGGTCACGCCCACCACGGTGAGCGTGCTGGTGTATTCGCGATCGGGATAAAGCACCAGGTGTTGGCCCAGCGCGTCGCGTCCTGGCCACAGGGCCGCGGCGGTCTTGCGGTCCACTACCGCCACCGGCAGGCTGCCGGCCGCGTCGCGCGCGTCGAAGAAGCGGCCTTCGAGCAGGCGCACGCCGAACACGTCGAGGAAGTACGGGTCGACGATACCCATCTGCGCTTCCGGCCACCCGTCGACCGGACGCGGCTGGCCTTCGGCGGCGACGGTTTCGTGGCTGCCCAGCTCGGCGCCCGGCACGGTGTTGGTGGCGGTCGCCGCCAGCACGCCCGCGTCGACCCGCAGGCGCTCGCCGGCGCGTTCGAGGAAGCCGATGCGCGCGGCGCTGTCGGGATAGCCCGGACGCGGCAGCGCGACGTGCGCGGTCAGCACCTGGTCGGCGTGCTGCGCGCCGGCGAGCGGCTGGGAAAGCAGATGGTCGAGCGCGCGCACGAACATGCCGGCGCCGACCAGCAGCACCACGGTCAAGGCGATCTCCGCCACCACCAGCCCACGGGCCACCCGCGCGAAGCCGCCGGCGGAACCCTTGCCGCCATCGTGCAGCGCGTCCTTCAGGTCAGTGCGCCCGGCGCGCCAGGCGGGAACGACGCCGGCCAGCGCGGTGCTTGCCAGCGCCACGGCGACGGCGAAGCCCAGCACGCTGCCGTCGACGCCGAAACGCAGGAACGTAGCAGGTGCCTTGTCGCTTTCGGCGAAGGTCGCCAGCAGCCAGCGGTTGCCGTAGTGAGCGATCGGCAGCGCGGCCGCCAGCGCCGCGGCGCACAGCCACAGGCTTTCGGCCAGCGCGCCTGCCATCAGCCGCGCGCGGCCGCAACCCAGTGCGCTGCGCACGGCCATCTCGCGGCGGCGGTTGAGCGTCTGCACCAGTTGCAGGTTGGCCACGTTCACGCAGGCCAGCAACAGCACCAGCACGCCGGCGCCGAACATCAGCCAAACCCAGTGGCGGGTGTCCTCCTGCACGAAGCTGGTTGAAAACGGCTTGATCACCAGTTGCTGCTGCTCGCGCCACTTGGGCAGCTCGCGACGCAGGCGCGCGTCCAGCGCGGAGAGTTCCTGCCGCGCCGCCGCGAGCGTGGTACCGGTCTTCAATCGCGCGACCATGTACAGGTCCGTGCCGTGCGCGGGATCCAGGCGCAGCGGCATCCACAATTGGGGATCGCCGCCGAGGAAGGCGAAACTGGCCGGCATCACGCCGACCACGGTGGCCCAGTCGCCATTGACGCGCACCGCGCGGCCGACGACATGCGGATCTGCGGCAAAGGCGTGCCGCCACAGGTCCTCGCCCAGCAGCACCACCGGCGGCGTGCCCGGCTGGTCGTCTGTGGCCAGCAGGCCACGGCCGAGCAGCGGCCTGGCGCCCAGCAGGTCCATCATCGAGGCGGTCAGCCGCACGCCATCCATACGCGTGGCTCCGCCGCCGGTATCGAGCGACACCCCGACGCCGAGGTAGCCGCCGGTGGCATCCACGCCGCGCAACGATGCCGCAAGGCGCAGATATTGATCGGTGTCGAGGTCGCCGATGCCGATGCCGGTATCGCCGACACTTCCGTTGCCGCGGTTGAGTTCGCCCACCGCCATCAAACGGTCGCCATACGGCAGCGGCAGGGGCGTCAGGATCAGCGTGTTGATCAGGCTGAACAGGAACACCACCACGCCCAGCCCCACGCCGAGCACGGCGATGGAAAGCGCGGCATACCCGGGTCGGTGCGCCAGCCTGCGCCAGGCGGCCTGCAGTTCTCGCAGCAGCATCTCTTCACTCCCCTTGCAAGGCACGCATCGGCGGCACGCGCGCAGCGCGCAGCGCGGGCAGCAGGCAGGCGAACAGCCCGGCCACGGCCAACGCCACGCAGGCGCCGCCCACCACGGTCGCGTCGAACCCGCGGGTTCCGTTGAGCATCATGAGCGGCAGCGCCATGAAGGCGTGCGACAGGCCGAGCGTGGCCGCGATGCCGATCGCCAGGCCCGGGGCGACCTGCAGCAAACCGCCGTGCAGCACAAGCCGTGCGAGTCGCCCGGGCGGCGCGCCCAGCGCCAGGCGTACGCCGAGCTCGCGTTCGCGCGCGGCCACAGCTACCGCCATCACCGCATACAGGCCCGCCACCGCCAGCAGCAGCGCCAGTGCCGCGAACACGCCGATCAGCAACAGGTTCAGCCGCGCATCGGCGGTGGTCGCATGGACGATGCTGCGCATCGTGCGCATTCGGGCGATCGGCTGCCTCGGAGCGATCCCGGCCAGCGCGGCACGCACGCCCGCGCCCCAGTCTGCGGGGTTGCCCTGGCCGCGCAGCGCGAAACGCAGCGATTCCAGCTCGCGGAAGACCATCATCGTCGACGCCGGCATCTGCGCCAGCGGCACGTACACCACCGGCTGGTGGGGCTGCAGCGGCCCGCGCTGGTAAGTGGCGCCCACCACGCCGACGATCCGCGCCCGCACGGGCGTGGTGTTGGGGACCTCCACGTCGATGGCATGTCCCACTGCATGCCCGTCGTAGTACTTGTCGGAAAGGTCCCGGCTGACGATGGCCACCGGCTCGCCGCCGCGCACGTCGCTCGCGTCGAAATCGCGGCCCTCGCGCAGCGGGATGGCGAAGAGATCGAGAAAGCCCTGGCCAATGCCGTGCAACTGCGCCTGCAACTCGGTGCCTGCCGGCGTACGCACGCCGTTGTTGAACGAGCCGTAGTTATCGTCGCTGGTCGGCAGGTTGGTTGTTACGGCCGCCCCGGTCACGCCGGGCACCGCGCGCAACTGCTCCACCAGCCTGCGGGAAAGCTCCAGCAGGGATGCCATGTCCGGGTAATCGCCCTTCACCGGAGCCAGTTCGAAGGTGAGCACGTTGTCCTGGTCATAGCCCAACTGGAGGCGCGAGGCGTCGTACAGGGCATGCATGAAAATGCCCGCGGTACTGAGCAGGACCGCCGCCAGCGCGACCTGTGCGACAACCAACGCGCGGCTCAGGCGGCCGCTGCGCAAACCGATCCCGTGGCGCCCTCCTTGCCGCAGCTCTTCGAGGGTCGAGGCGCCGCGACTGCGCCACAATCCCAGCACGGCGGCCAGCGATGTTCCGAGCACGCCAATGCAGGCAGCCCCCAGCCAGTCGGCCACGCCGATGTGGATACTCCCGCCCCATAGCCAGGAAGCGGGGATGAAGCCCTGCACCACGGCAAGGCCCGCGGCGGCCAACGCCATGCCGAGCAATGTGCCGCATCCGCCGACCAGCAGACCCTCGCCCAGCGCCGGCAGCATCAACCTGAAGGTGGACGCACCGAGGGCACCGCGCACGGCCGCGTCGTGATTGCGCGACAGCGCGCGCAGCAGCATCAGGTTGGCCAGGTTGACCAGCGCGATCAGCAGCACGACCAGGGCGCTCGCCAGAAAAAGCATGAGCATCGGCCGCGTCTGCTGCTGGAAGGCATCGGCCAGGCGCTCGGCGCCGAAGCGCGGGCGCGTCCAGTCGCCGCCCATGCCCATGTCGCGAAACATCGCGCGCTCGTGCGCGTCGGCCTGCGCGGCCACGGTCGCCACGTCCACGCCGTCGGCCAGTCGCCCGATCGCGACGGCGCCGTTGTGGTTGTAGTCGCGGCTGGCAACCGGCAACGCGGTAGGCAACATCACGTCGCCCGGGCCCAGCAGGCGGTTGAAGGCCGCCGGCAGGACGCCGACGATGGTGTGCGGCCGGCCTTCGATCTCCAGCCGGCGGCCGATGACGCCGGCGTCGCCGCCGTATGCGCGTTGCCACAGGTCGTAACCGAGCAGCACCGCCTCGGGGCCGCCGGGGTGGTCCTCCTGGGCATTGAAGTTGCGGCCAAGCGATGGCTGCAAGCCCAGCGTGGGCAACAGGTAGCGATCGAGCCGGATCATCGGCACCTGCGCCGGATCGCCGGCGCCGGCAATGTTCACCGCCGCGCCGAAATGCACCAGGCCCAGTGAACGCAAGCCTTCCGGTGGCCCGAGGTACTGGTATTCGTGGGGCGAGATGCCGCCCACGTGGCCGTTGTCCCACCATGGCCCCAGTGTCACCAGCCGTTCCGCACGCGGCACCGGCAAGGGCCTCAGCACGGTGTTCTGGATCAGTGCGAATACGGCGACGCTGGCGCCGATGCCCAGCGCCAGCACGCCGCTGGCCAGCAGCAGGAAACCCGGGCGACGAAGGTTGCCGCGCCACGACCGGACGATCTCGGCCAACCAGACGTTCATCAGCGATCCCCTTCCTGGACCATGGGTGGCGTGCGGACTGCAAGGTGTCTCATCGCGGCTCCATTCCTACTCGCCGCGCAACGCATGCATCGGCGGCACGCGCGCAGCGCGCAACGCGGGCAGCAGGCAGGCGAACAGGCCGGCCAGGGCCAGCACCGCGCACACGCCCGCCAGCGCGAGCGGATCGAGGACGGTACGCCCGATCTCCTCGAGCACCGCGCCGAGCACCCGCGACAGGGCGAGCGTCATGCCCACGCCGAGCAGCATGCCGATCGCGATCTGCCCGATGCCTCCACGCAGCACCAACCGGACCATGCCCGCGGGCGGCGCACCCAGCGCCATGCGCACGCCGAACTCGCGCTGGCGCGCGGTCACGGCGACCGTCATGACCGCGTACATGCCGGTCGCGGCGAGCGCCAGCGCCAGCAGCGCGAACAGGCCGATCAGGAACAGGTCGCGGCGCGTGTCGCCGGTGGTGGCGTGCACGACGTCGTCCATGGTCGACAGGTTGGCGATCGGCTGCTCCGGCGCGACGGACGCGACGGCGGCACGGGCGGCACGACGGAACTCGTTGGGATCACCCTGCACGTGCAACGCGAAGCGCAACGGCTGGTAGGAACGAAACACCCGCAGGATATGTTCAGGCACCTGCGCCAGAGGCAGATAGACGAACCCGCGCTTGTACCCGTCCAGCGGGCCGAACTGCCGCGTGTCGCCTACCACGCCGACGATGCGCGCCGTGACCGGACGCATGTCCGGGTCATCGGCCAGGGCCTTGCCGGCGGCGTAACCGCTGTAGTCGTTGACGACGATCTCCTTGCCCACGGCGTGGCCACCGTACTGCTGTTCGGCCAGCGTCCGGTTCACGATGGCGACCGGTTCGCCGCCGGCTACGTCCGTCGCCTGGAAGGCACGCCCTTCGCGCACGGGGATGCGGAACACCGAGAAGAAGTCGTCGCTGATTCCGCGTATCTGCGGGCTCGGGCGAATGTACTCGCCGCCGGGCGGGTGGATGCCGCCCATGCTGAACTGCTGCTCGAACGTGCCCGCGGGCAGCCCATTGGTGACGGCGACGCCTTCGACGCCCGGTACCGCCCGAAGGCGGGTCATCAGTCCCTGCACCAGGTCCTGCGTGGAAGCACCATCAGGATGATTGGCGCGCAGGGGCGCGAGGTCAAAGGTGAGGACGTGGTCGCTGGCAAATCCCAGCGGCGTGCGCGCCGCGTCGTAAAGCGCATGCAGGAACAGGCCGGCGCCGCACATCAGGCACGTCGCCAGCGCCATCTGCGCGATCACCAGCGCCCGGCCCACGCGTCCGCTGTGGCTGCCCTGGCTGCGGCCCCCTTCGTGGAGCGCCTCCCGCACCGAGCCCGTGGCCACCCCACGCCAAGCGCCGAACGACGCGGCGGCCAGCGCGCCCGGCACGGCAATGGACAGCGCCAGCAAGGCTGCCCCGCCCGAGATGTGCAGCGACTGGCCATGCGTCCACTCGGCCGGAACGTAACCGCCGAGCAAGGCGAGTCCGATCGCAGCGAGCCCGAGGCCCGCGATGGCGCCAATGGCGCCTACCAGCACGCCCTCGGCACAGGCCGGCAATGCCAGGCGCCAGGTCGGCGCGCCGAGCGCATGGCGCACGATCGCATCGTGGCGGCGCGACAGGGTGCGCAACAGCATCAGGTTGCCCAGGTTGACCAGCGCGATCAGCAGCACGCACAGGGCGCCTGCCAGGAACAGCCGCATCGCCGGGCGCTGCTGTTGATGCAGCATGGCCGCCAGCGGCACGCTGCCGATGTGCACCTTTTCCAGGTAGTCCCGTTGCACGCCCGGCATGTCGGCGAACATGGCGCGGATGGCCGCGTCCACCTGCGCGTTCACCGCGGCGATGGAACGGGCAGGCGCGATCCGTGCGATGGCGAGGAAATCGGCGCCGTCGTCGTAGGTGTGGGGTGGCAACGCCAACGGCAGCATGATGTCGCCCGCGCCGAACTGGTCGAAGCTGGCCGGCAACACGCCCACGATGGTGCGCGCGACCCCCTCTACCTGCAGGGTGCGGCCTAGCACGGCCTGTCCGCCGTAACGGCGGCGCCAGAACCCCTCGGCGAGGATCGCGGCCCGGGGACCGCCCGGGCTGTCTTCCTGCACCGAGAAGCCACGCCCCAGCCGCATCCGCACGCCGAGCGTGGGCAAGAGGCTGCGGTCGGCCAGGAACGCGTCGATCTGCTCGGGTTCGCCATCGCCGGCCACGTTCACCGCCTTCAGGTCACCCTTGATCAGACCGATGGATTCGACGCCGTCGATGGACTGCACGTGCTGGTACTGCTGCGGCGACATGACGCCCTGAAGTTCGCCGTCGCTCACCGGACCCAGGACCACCAGGCGTTCGGGCGCGGCATAGGGCAACGGCCGCAACAACACGTCGTCGATCAGCACGAACACGGACGTGCTGGCGGCCACGCCCAATGCCAGCACGCCCGCGGCCAACACCAGGAAGCCGGGCCGCCGCAGGCTCGCGCGCCAGGTTTGCCCGATCTCGGCGAGCCAGGTGTTCACGCGTCGATCTCGATGCGCTGGCCGATCAGCGCATCCAGCCGCTGCTCGTCCTCGCGGCGGAGGCGGTCGAAGGTTTCCTCGTCGACCACGCGGCCGTCGAACAGGCGGATCTTGCGCTGGGCGAGTTCGGCGTAGCGGGCATCGTGGGTGACCATGCAGATCGTGGCGCCGCCGCGGTGCAGTTCGTCCAGCAGCGCCATCACCGCCTCGCCGTTGCGCGAGTCGAGATTGCCGGTGGGCTCGTCGGCGAGCAGGATCGCCGGCCGCCCGACCAGCGCGCGGGCCACTGCCACGCGCTGCTGCTGGCCGCCGGAAAGCTGCGCAGGATAGTGGCGCATGCGATGGGCCATGCTCACGCGTTCCAGCGCTTCCTGCACGCGCGCGCGGCGCTCGTTGGCGCCGATGCCGCCGCGGTAGGTGAGTGGCAGCTCGACGTTCTCGTAGACCGACAGGTCGCCGATCAGGTTGAACGCCTGGAAGATGAAGCCGATCTCCGCATTGCGGATGCGCGCGCGCTCGGCCGCGTTCAGCGCGGCGACGTCGTGCCCGTTGAGGACGAAACGGCCGTCGGTGGCGGTGTCGAGCAGGCCGAGGATCGACAAGAGCGTGGTCTTGCCGCAGCCGGAAGGACCGGAGATCGAGACGTATTCGCCGCGCGCGACGGTCAGGTGCACGTCGGACAGGGCGTGGGTTTCCACCTCGTCGGTCTGGAAGATCTTGCGGATGCTTTCGAGGGTGATGACGTTGGCGTTCGTGTTCATCGGTTCTCCTGCGAGGGCGGTCCCGCCGCGTAAGGTGGGCTTCAGCCCACCATCCCTGCCGCGGGTGGTGGCGTGTGTGGTGGGCTCAAGCCCAACCTTCGGGGTCATGACTTCATTCGATGCGGATGCGGTCATAGCCATCCCACTGGCTGGTGTCGGAAAGAATGACCCGGTCCCCGGCCTTCAGGCCACGCAACACCTGCACGCGATCGACCGAGGCTGCGCCCACGCGCACCGGCACGCGGGTGGCAGTGTCGCCGGCCGGGTCGAAACGGAAAAGGCTCAGGTCGCTGTCGGGCTTGGCCAGCGCCGGGCGCCCGACCGACAACACGTGATCCAGCTGGGCGATGCGGATGCGACCGTCGACGGAAAGGTCCGGCCGCGCGCCGGCAGGCAGCTTGCCGGTCAGCGCCACGTCGATCTGCACGCTGCCGTTGCGCACGGCCGGATCGATCCGTTCCACGCGACCGGCCACGATGCCGTTGTGCGTATCCACGCCGACCGGCATGCCCATTGCCACGTCCTTGGCCTGCACCTCGGGCACCTGCAGTCGCGCGATCAGCACGTCCGGCCGGGCCACGCGCGCCAGGCTGGCCCCTTCGGCGACGCGGGCACCTTCCTGCACGGCCACCTCCTGCAGCACGCCGGCGATGCCGGCGGTGACGTCAAGCGCATCGGCCTGGCGCTGGCGCAGCACCAGGTTGCTGCGTTGCTGTTGCGCGTGCGCCTGCGCCGCGTCCATCTGCGCCTTCATGCTCCCGGCAAAGCTGTCCACGCGTTCCTGCTCGATCTGCATGCGCGACTTCAATTGCTTCAGCGCGATCAGGCCCTGCTCGTACTGCACGCGCGGGATCAGGTCCTTCTGCACGGCCTTGGCGTCGGCCTGCGCCCGGACCTGCGCCTGCGCGTAGTCGGACTGCGCCTGCGCCAGCGCGGCGCGTTCGTCCAGCAACTGCGAATGCAGTTCCGCGCGCTTGGCGGCGACCTCCGCTTCGGCCGCCGCCACCTGGGCCTGCGCGTTGCGCAGCGCGTCCTCGACTTCCGGGTTGGCCAGGCGCATCAGCACGGTATCGGGCGCCACGGTGGCACCGGGCCAGATAAGGATCTCCTGCACCTGCGCCGCGGTGGCCGCCGCCAGCCAACGGCTGGAGCGCGGCACCAGCGTGCCGGTCGCACGCACTTCCTGCAGCATCTCGCCCTGTTGCACGGCATCGATCCACAGGCTGGAGCGATCGGCCATCGGCAAGGCCGGCCCCAGGCGCGCGATCACGATGGCAAGGGCCGCGGCCGCAAGCACTCCCGCGGACATGCCCCAACGCAGGCGGCGACGTTTGCGGAGTTTCAGGGCGGTGTTGGCGATGTCCATGCAGGCACCGTGGCAAGCAGCGTGCCAACGCGCGCAAGAGAGGCCGGCCGGGCTTTTTCCCCCGCGGGTGCACGCCGCGTCGTCCGTTTCCGGATCGCGCCATCCGCTGGCGGACACGGCGCGGGTCCCTGGCGCTGGTGACTTGCCCTGCCGATGCCGGGCGCGGCGAATCCCGCGTCTCCGCCGCCGGCTGGACTGCCGCCGGGGTCCGCCGGCCCTGCCCCCGAAGCTTGGAATCAGCCGGTGTTCTGCAACCCCTGCGAGACGCCGTTGACGCAGGCGACCAGCGCACGCAGCAGCGCCTCGTCCTCGCTGCCGCCGTTACGCCAGCGCGCGAGCAGGTCGACGGTGAGCAGGCTCATGGGATCGACGTAAGGGTTGCGCAGGCGAATCGAGACCGCCAGGCGCGGGTTGTCGGACAGCAACCCATCGCCGCCCTTGAGCTTGAGGAGCCAGCGACGGGTGCGCTCGAATTCCTCGCCGATCATCGCGAAGAACGGCGCGTGCAGGTCGCCGGCCAGGCGCGAGAACGCCTCGGCGATGTCGAGATCGCACTTGGCCAGCACCATCGCCACGTCGTCCAGCGCGTTGGCAAAGAACGGCCAGTCGCGCGCCATCTGGGCCAGGGCCTCTTCGCCAAACGCGTCCGCACCCTGCTCCAGCGCGGTGCCCAACCCGTACCAGCCGGTGATGATCGAGCGGCACTGGGTCCAGGCGAACACCCAGGGGATCGCGCGCAGGTCCTGCACGCCGCGCATGCTGCGGCGGCTGGCCGGACGCGAGCCCAGGGTCATGCGCTCGACCACGTCGATCGGCGTGGCGGTGCGGAAGTAGTCGACGAAGCCCTCGCGCTCGACGAGCGCGCGGTAGTGCTGGCGGCTGTGCGCGGCGAGGGCTTCCATCTGATCGCGCCACTGCGCTTCGCGCGGCTCCTGCGCGCGCGGGCGCAACGAGGCCCGCAACACGGCGCTGACGGTCTGCTCCAGGTTGCGCAGCGCCAGCGCGCGGATACCGTACTTGCGATGGATCACCTCGCCCTGCTCGGTCACCCGCAGCACGCCGGCGACCGAGCCGCGCGGCGAGGACATCAGCGCGGGCGCGATGCGCGAGCCGCCGCGGCTGGCCGAGCCGCCGCGACCGTGGAAGAAAGCCAGGTGGATGCCGGCTTCCTTCGCCACGCCGAGCAACTCGGCCTGCGCGCGTTGCAGGGCCCAGCGCGAGGCGAGCGTGCCGCCATCCTTGCCGCTGTCGGAATAGCCGAGCATGACCCACTGGCGATCGCCGCGCGCGCGCAGGTGGGTGCGGTAGACGGGATCGGCGAGCAGCGCGCGCAGCGTGGCGGGGGCGTGCTTGAGGTCGTCGACGGTTTCGAACAGCGGCGCGATGTCCAGCGGTACCGCCGTATCGTTTTGCCCGCTGGACACGGACTGCGCGCGGGCAGGTTCGATCAGGCCGCCGTAGCGCGCCAGCGCGAGCACCGCCAGGACATCGGCCGCCGAGTGGGCCATGCTGATGATGTACAGCCCGATCGCCTCGCTGCCGTAACGGCGGCGGGCGTCGCCCAGCGTGGCGAACACGTCGTACAGCGCGGTCACCGCCTCGGCATGGCTGATGGCGAAGCGCTCCTGTCCGGCAGCATGGGCGCGCAGTTCACGCGCTCGATCAGCCGCCGGCCGGCTCGCCCAGTCGGCATCGTCGAGCAACGCGGCCAGTGCGTCGTCGTGTACGCGCGAGTCCTGCCGTACATCGAGCCGCGCGAGGTGGAAACCGAAGGTACGCACGCGCCAGATCACCCGGCGCACGGCATAGGCGCCGGCGTGCAGGCCGCAGTGGCCTAGCAGGCTGTCGTCGATCAATTGCAGGTCGTCCAGCAATTCGGCCGCGGACGCATAACCCTCCGCGCCGTTGTCCCCGGTCGCTTCCAGTCGGGCGCCGATCAGCGTGAGCAGGCAGCGGTAGGGCATGTCGGCATGGCGCGGTCGGATGCGTGCGGCGGCCTGCGGAAAGCGCTCACGGTAGTCGTCCAGGCGTGCGGCAAGTGCGGGGTCGACCGCTACCCGCCCGCGGGTCTGGCTGAGCAGTCGCGCGAGGCTCGCGACGTCGGCGACGTAGCGCTCCAGCACGTGGGCGCGCTGGGTCGCCAATGCGGCGGCGATGGTTTCCGCGCCGACGTTCGGATTGCCGTCCATGTCGCCGCCGACCCAGCTGGCGAAGCCGAGCAGTCGCGGCAGCGGCATGGTCACGCCATAGACTTCCTGCAGGGCGGCCGCCAGCGATTCGTACAGCGCCGGAACGATGCGATAGATCGGGTTGGAGAGGTAGAAGCCCACGTGATCGTGTTCGTCCTGCACGGTGGGACGCACCGGCGAGGCCTCGGCGGTCTGCCAACCGGTGGACAACGCCATGTAGATGCGGTCCTGGTCCTCGGCGCATTCCTGCGGCGTGCGGCCCGGGTCGAATCCGTCGACCAGCGCGCGCACGATCGCCTGCTCCTTTTCCAGCAGCGAACGCCGCATCGCCTCGGTGGGGTGCGCGGTGAATACCGGCTCGATCCACAACCGCGCCAGCCAGCCCAGCAATTCGTCCGCGCCCACGCCTTCGCGCTTGAGCCGACCCAGCACGTCCAGCAGGGATTCGGGCTGCGCCGGGCCGCCCTCGCGCTGGTAGTCGCGGCGGCGGCGGATGCGGTGCACGCGCTCGGCGATGTTGACGGCCTGGAAGTAGGTGGCGAAGGCGCGCGCCAGCGCTTCGGCCTGGTCCGCGTCCAGACCATCGAGCGAGCGCGCCAGCGTGGCCACCGGATCGCCCTCGCGGCGGCGGTGGATGGCCGCCTGGCGCACCGCTTCCACCCGCTCGAAGAAGCGCTCGCCACCCTGCTCGGCAAGCATCTGGCCGACCAGTTGGCCGAGCCGGCCGACGTCCTCGCGCAGGGGGCCGTCGTGGGGCAGGTAGTCGGTGTCGCGGCTTGCTTCCATGGCGGCTCCCGGTGAGTTTGCCCAAGACTAGCCAATCGGCCGCCAACACCTTGTGGGAGCGTCCGCGGGCGCGACCCGGGGCGGTGCCGGTCGCGCCCACGGGCGCTCCTACAGAGAAATCGCACGGACGGTATAATGAGCGCCTTTCGTGCCCACCGAGGGGCGCTGCGACCGTCGTGGGACGGCCAGGCTCGGCGGACATGTGCAGCAACGGCGCTCACCCATGCGGACCTTCGCCCGCACAGGCCAAGGTTCCCCAAAGAACCGGAGACAAGCATGAACGCCGCCATCCAGGCCCACCCCGACCACGACTACAAGATCCGCGACATCTCGCTGGCCGACTTCGGCCGCAAGGAGCTGGACATCGCCGAGCACGAAATGCCCGGCCTGATGTCGATCCGCCGCAAGTACGCCCCGCAGGCCCCGCTCAAGGGCGTGCGCGTGACCGGCTCGCTGCACATGACGATCCAGACCGCGGTGCTGATCGAGACGCTCAAGGACATCGGCGCCGACGTGCGCTGGGCCTCGTGCAACATCTTCTCGACGCAGGACCACGCCGCCGCGGCGATCGCCGCCTCCGGCACACCGGTGTTCGCCTGGAAGGGCGAGACGCTGGAGGAATACTGGGATTGCACGCTCGACGCGCTGTCCTTCCCCGACGGCAAGGGCGGCTTTCTGGGCCCCCAGCTGGTGGTGGACGACGGCGGCGACGTCACGCTGCTGATCCACAAAGGCTACGAGCTCGAGAACGGCAGCGACTGGGTGAACTCCGCCTCGGGCAGCCACGAGGAACAGGTCATCAAGAACCTGCTCAAGCGCGTGCACAAGGAGCGCCCGGGCTACTGGCACACCGTGGTCAAGGACTGGAAGGGCGTCTCCGAGGAGACCACCACCGGCGTGCACCGCCTCTACCAGCTGGCGCAGGAAGGCAAGCTGCTCGTCCCGGCGATCAACGTCAACGACTCGGTCACCAAGAGCAAGTTCGACAACCTGTACGGTTGCCGCGAATCGCTGGCCGATGGCTTGAAGCGCGCGATGGACGTGATGCTGGCCGGCAAGGTCGCGGTGGTGTGCGGCTACGGCGACGTCGGCAAGGGTTGCGCGCATTCGCTGCGTGCCTACGGAGCGCGCGTGGTGGTCACCGAGATCGACCCGATCAACGCGCTGCAGGCGGCGATGGAAGGTTTCGAGGTCAACACGGTCGAGTCGACCCTGGGTCGCGGCGACATCTACGTCACCACCACGGGCAACAAGGACGTGCTCACGCTTGCCCACATGCAAGGCATGAAGGACCAGGCGATCGTCTGCAACATCGGCCACTTCGACAACGAAATCCAGGTCGACGCGCTGAACGCCTCGGGCGCCGAGCGCCTGAACATCAAGCCGCAGGTGGACAAGTACACCTTCAAGGGCGGGAATTCGATCTTCCTGCTGGCCGAAGGCCGCCTGGTGAACCTCGGCTGCGCCACCGGCCATCCGAGCTTCGTGATGTCCAACTCCTTCTCGAACCAGACGCTGGCACAGATCGACCTGTGGGCGAACAAGGACCTCTACGGGCCGAAGGTCTACATCCTGCCCAAGAAGCTGGACGAGGAAGTGGCGCGCCTGCACCTGGAGAAGATCGGCGTGAAGCTGACCACGCTGACCAACGAGCAGGCCGCGTACCTGGGCGTGCCGGTGGAAGGTCCCTACAAGCCCGACCACTACCGCTATTGAGCGATCCACCGCTCTGCAGAGGAAAGGGCCGCAGCGATGCGGCCCTTTTTTCTTTCCCCCACGCGATCCGGCTACGCAACACACTTCACTCAACGCGAGAGCATCGGAAACGGACGCGCGGCGACGGATCGGGCGCCGGCAAGCCTGGCCCGGATGCGTTCACGGATGGCCCGGGTTTCCGGCCTCTGCACCGCCTCGAACTTCGCCATGCCCATCAGTGGCCGGATATCGGCTCGCTTCGTCACGCTGCGCTATTCGGCGCACGCATTACCCGGCCTCGTCGGCCGTGAGCGGGATCTCGATATCGCATTCCACCCCAGCCGTGGGGTAGCGGATCGATGTCTTCCCGTGCAGTTCCGCCTGGATGCCGCGCTCCAGCAGGCGCGTGCCGAAGCCCTGGCGCTTCGGGGGCATGACCTGCGGGCCGTCCCGTTCCAGCCATCGCAGGTGGAGCACGTGCAGGTCCCCCGCCTGTTCGACGCTCCAGCCCAGGTCCACCCGACCGGACGGCGTGGACAGGGCGCCGTACTTGGCAGCATTGGTGGCAAGCTCGTGTATCGCCATGCAGAGCATCAGGCCGACCCGCGGCGCGACAATCGTGTGACTTCCCTCGAGCACGACGTTGGCCTTGCTGAGGTAAGGCGCGACGCAGGCCTCCAGCAGCTCTTGGAGTTCGGCGTCCGCCCAACTGCGCCGGCTGAGCTGGTCGTGGGCCCGGCTCATCGCCAGGATCCGGCCTTCCACGGCATGCCGGAACTCCTCCACGTTCCGCGCGCTCTTGGCCGCCTGTATCACCACCGACTGCACCGAGGCCAGGGTGTTCTTCACGCGGTGGTTGAGCTCGTCCAGCAACAGCTTCTGCCGCTGCTCGGCCTCCTTCCGCTCGGTGATGTCCACCAGCATGTTGATCGCCCCCGTCAGTCTCCCCGACGGGTCCCGCAGGGGTGTCGGATAGGGCATGAACCAACGTCGCGTGCCATCGGGGCGTTCGGCGATCGCTTCGGCGCCGCGGACCGGCCGGCCTTCCTTCAGCGCGACCGCCATCGGACATGCCTCGTGCGGCAGCGGCGACCCATCCGGATTGAGCAGGCGCCAGGTGACGCACCAGTGATTCCCGCTTTCGGGGCGACGTCCGGCGAAGTCGACGGCAGCCTCGTTGTAGAAGTCGATCCTGCCGTCCGGGTCGGTGGTGTAGATGGCGGCGGGAAGCGCTTGCAGCAGCTGCTGGAAGCGGTGCTCCGATTCGCGCGCCCGATGGAGGCTTTGCAGCGCGGCGCGGCCGGCCTCGTGCGCATCGAGCAGCTTGACCGTCCGGTAGGCGGCCGAGGCGAAGCGGCCCATGCTCTCGAGCTGACGCAGGTCCTCGGCGTCGAACCTGCGATGTGTGCTGTGGGCGATCACCCAGATCGTACCGACCGCCTTGCCGTCGACGCGGAACGGCACCAGCAGCCCCTCCTCCGCGAGCGGCACCGCCTCGGCGAGGTAGGGATAGCGCTTTTCCCAGCGGCTGAAGAGCAGCGGTGCGTCGCGGTCGAGCACATCGCCACACGGCCCGAAGCCGCGCGGGGTGCCGCCTCCCAGGTGCGGGCTCCAGCCTCCCGCGATCGCGGCCCAGTAGAAGGCGTCGCCGTCGTCGGTGAGCAGGCTCATGCCGGCCGAGTCGGCGTTCAATGCATCCAGCATCGTGTCCGCGAGCGTCTGCAGGATCGACTGCGGCGCTTCACCCAGGGCCTGGGTGAGCCTGGCGAGCGCGCGGTTTTCGTTCTCGTAGTCGGGGGCGCGGTTCGGCCGGCGCCACAGCTCGTCGGTTCTCAGGATAGCTTCCAGCGGTACCACGCCGCCGTCCGCGCTCGTGGTCATGGGCAAATGCCCGGCGCGTGGTGGGGCCGCGATCGGCGACTGATCGCCGCGTGCGCTCGTCATTCGACTCGTCTCCAGTGACCCAGCGGCCGGCCGCGATGGCAGGGGAAGCGCCGCGCGGCATCTTCCGGCAGCGGACGACAGCAGGCCGGACGGGAAAGACTAGCATCCGGGCCTCTGGAGCAAGCGGCCCAAACCATCTATCGCTTCATCGCGATGAACGTATAATGCCGCCCACGCACCGCAGGAATGCACCGATGCCGGCCATCAGTTTCGAATTCTTCCCACCCAAGACCGACGAGCAGCGCGCCCAGCTCGACCGCGCGGCACAGATGTTGAGGACACACGCACCCGACTACGTTTCGGTGACCTTCGGCGCGGGCGGTTCGACGCTGAGCTATACCGGCGACACCGTGGCGCGGCTGCATCGGGAGCACGGCCTGCCGGTGGCGCCGCATCTGTCGTGCATGGGCGGCACCAAGACGGAGATCGCCGCGTTGCTGGACGGCTATCGCGCCGCCGGCTACCGGCGCATCGTGGCGCTGCGTGGCGACCTGCCCTCGGGCATGGCCTCGCCGGGAGACTTCCGTTACGCCGCGGAACTGGTCGCCTTCATCCGCGAGCACTCGGGCGATCATTTCCAGATCGAGGTGGCCGCGTATCCGGAAACCCATCCGCAGGCGGAGGACGCGCTGCGCGACCTCGCCCATTTCAAGGCAAAGGTCGACGCCGGCGCGAACGGCGCCATCACGCAATACTTCTTCAACCCCGATGCGTATTTCCGCTTTGTCGACGACGTGCGGCGGCTGGGCGTCGGCGTGCCGATCGTGCCGGGCATCATGCCGATCACCAACTTCAGCCAGCTCAAGCGCTTTTCCGATGCCTGCGGCGCGGAGATCCCGCGCTGGATCGTCAAGCGCATGCAGGCCCACGGCGACGACGCCGAATCGATCCGCACGCTCGGCGCCGAGGTGGTGGCGCAGCTGTGCCGGCGCCTGCTCGACGGTGGCGCGCCGGGGCTGCACTTCTACACGCTGAACCGGGCCAAGGCGACGCAGGCGGTTCTTGCCCAACTGCACTGAAGCGTCCATGCCGGGCGGCTATGCTCGGGCGATGTCCATGCTGCGCCTCGCCCTGTTGCTCTTGCTGGTTCTGGCCGCCCTGCCCGCCCGCGCACAGTCGCCGATCTACCATTGCATCGCCGCCGATGGGCATCCGGTCTTCACCGACCAGCCCTGCGCCGCTCTACAGGCCACGCCCGCGCCGGCCTCGTCGGCTGCCGCGGAGGCACCTTCGCTGCGCCCGCCCGCGGTCACCTGCGCCGCCGATGTGGACCAGTTGCGCGGCGCGGTGATCGATGCGTTCGCCAACGCCGATGCCAACCGCCTGGCCGGACTCATGCTCTGGGGTGGTTATGGCGAACATGCCGTGGTGAACGACATCGGCGCACTGGCTGCACTCATGCGACGGCCGTTGGTCGGCATCGATCTGCCGCCCGACGGAAGCGGTTCGGAACTGGTGGTGAGCACGGTGCCCGACGAGGGCAGCACGGAAAGCGGCGAAACGCATTTTGCCATCGAGCCCCGCGCGGGCTGCCTGTGGTTGCGCCAGGAGTAGGCACGCGCGGGCGATGGTGCCCAGCGGTTATGATGGGCGGTCCCCTGCAAGGAGAACCGTCATGGCGCAGCAATACCCCGAGTGGATCTGGCAGAACGGCACGATCAAGCCGTGGCGCGAGGCCACTACCCACGTGATGTCGCATGCGCTGCATTACGGGTCTTCCGTGTTCGAAGGCATCCGCAGCTACGCCACGCCCGATGGCGCGGCGATCTTCCGCCTGACCGACCATTTGAAGCGCCTCTATCAGTCCGCGCGCATCTACGACATGGTGCTGCCCTACTCGCAGGACGAGCTGGCCACGGCCTGCCGCGACGTGATCAAGAAGAACGGCCTGACCGCCGCCTACCTGCGCCCGGTGGCGTACCGCGGCCTGGGCGGCTTCGGCCTCTCGGCCGAGACGCCGATCGACGTGGCGGTGGCGGCGTGGCCGATGGGCCCGTACCTCGGCCCGGAGGCGCTGGAACAGGGCATCACCGCCTGCGTGTCCAGCTGGCAGCGGTTCGCGCCCAACACCATTCCGGCCGGCGCCAAGGCCGGCGGCAATTACCTCTCCGGCCAGCTGATCGCCCGCGAGGCGCGCCGCCTGGGCTTCGGCGAAGGCATCGCGCTGGCCAACACCGGTCTGCTCAGCGAAGGCGCGGGCGAGAACCTGTTTTTGGTGTTCGACGGTGTGCTGCACACCACGCCGGCCAGCGCCTCGATCCTTACCGGCATCACGCGCGACACGCTCAAGGCGCTGGCGCACGAGGACGGCATCGAAGTGGTCGAGCGCGACCTGCCGCGCGAGTACCTGTACCTGGCCGACGAAGTGCTGATGTGCGGCACCGCCGCGGAGGTCACCCCGATCCGCTCGATCGACGGCAAGCAGGTCGGCAACGGCACCGCCGGGCGCGTGACACGCCGGTTGCAGGAGCTGTATTTCGGCCTGTTCGATGGTCGTACCAATGACCAGTGGGGCTGGCTGGAGCCGGTCTGACCGACACCGCGATTCGCAGGCTGGGCGCAAAAACGAAGGGCCGCAGAGATGCGGCCTTTTCTTTTCATGAGCAGGCTTGCCGCGAGCCCCGGCCCTCACTCCCGGCTCTCCCACGAGGGGAGAGCGCGCAGGTCAGGCCGGCTCGAACACCAGGCTGGCGATGGCGCCGTTGGCGTCGCTGCGTGGACGCATCGATACCTGCCAGCCGTACAGGTCGCACAGCCGGCGCACGATCGCCAGGCCCAGCCCCGCGCCGCTGCCACCAGCGCCCTCGCCACGCACGCCGCGCTGGAACAGGCGCTCGGCATCCTCCGGCTTGATGCCCGGGCCGGTGTCGATCACCTCGATGCGGCCGGCGCCTACTTCGACCCGCACCTGGCCTTCCAGCGTGTACTTGATGGCGTTGCCGATCAGATTGGTAAGTGCGACCGACAACACCGAAGCCGGCGCATTCACGCTCACCGGCTCGCGCACGGCCAGCTCGATGCCCAACGGCTTGTCGCGCATCTGCGGACGCTGGCTCTCGATCACATCGGCGGCCACCCTGGCCACCTCCGTGGTTTCACCGCGCGTGGGACCACGCCGCTCAGCGCGAGAGAGCAGCAGCAGCGCCTCGATCAGCTCGGTGGCCTGGCGCGAGGCGCGCTCGATGCGCTTCAACCGTTCGCGCAGCTTGTCGGTGAGGTCGGGCGAACCCTGCAGCAGCTCGGTGGTGCTGGCGATCACCGCCAACGGCGTGCGCAGCTCATGGCTGACGTCGGAATTGAACTCGCGGTCGCGCTCGACCATCGCGGTCAGCCGCGCCGCGTACTCGTCCAGCGCCAGTGCGAGTTCGCCGACTTCGTCATCGGCAAAATGCGGCGCCAGCGGATCGGCCTTGCCCGCCTTGCGGAAATCGCGCAATCGCGTGGCCAGCTCGCTGACCGGCTTGAGTACCTTGCGCGACAGCCACAGACCCAGCACCAGCGAGAGCAGGCCGAACAGGAAGACCGCGCCGATCACGCTGATCAGCAGTTGCTGCTTGCCCAGTTCGTCGCGCGAGATGTCGTAGCGCAGGAAGCTGTAGATGCCGTTCTTGTGCTCGACCGCGAGCTTGTAATGGTGGGTCTTGCCGTCCGCGCCGGTATCGCTGACGTCGTGGACGCCGTTCTCGAGATGCTGCCACTCGAGCGGCGCCTTGTAGATCGTCCGATCGCTCCATGTCCACGCTTCGACGATGCCGAACTTCGGCTGGCGATCCGGATGCTCGTGCACCTGCCGGTTGAGGTTGTCCACCTCGTCGAGCAGCGTGGCGGTAACGAGCTGGTCTTCGACGCGCGCGCGGATGTTCAGGGCCGAAAACGCAAACAACGCGCTGAGGCCGAAGCCGAACAGCGCGAAGGAGACGATCAGGCGGAAACGCAGCTTACGCCTGGACAGCATCCGGCTCGACCATGCGGTAACCGATGCCGTGGCGCGTGTGGATCAGCGGCTTGTCGAACGGCTTGTCGATTGCCGCGCGCAGGCCATGGATGTGCACGCGCAGGGAGTCGCTGTCGGGCAACTCCTCACCCCACACGCGCTGTTCCAGGTCCTGGCGGGTGACTACCGACGGACTGGCTTCCATCAGCGCCTGCAGGAGTTTCAGGCCGATCGGATTCAACTGGATCGACTTGCCGTCGCGGCTGACGGTGAGGGTGTCCAGGTTGTAGGTGAGGTCGGCGACCTTCAGCACGCGGCTCTGCGGACCCTTGCCGCGGCGCGCCAGCACTTCCAGCCGCGCGGCCAATTCCTGCAGCGCGAACGGCTTGGTCATGTAGTCGTCGGCGCCGGACTCGAAGCCGGTGAGCTTCTGCTCCAGCGCGTCGCGCGCGGTCAGCATCAGGACGGGCGTCTGCTTGTGCGCCTCGTGGCGCAGCTTGCGGGCCACGTCCAGGCCGTCCATGCCCGGCAGCGTGAGGTCGAGCACGATCACGTCGAAGTCGTGCACCACGGCCAGGTGCAGGCCGGTCACGCCGTCGCCGGCGAAATCGACCACGTGGCCGCGATCCTCGAGGTAATCACCGATATTCGTCGCGATATCGCTGTTGTCTTCGATCACAAGGACACGCATGCGCCACTCCAGAGGCCAAGGGAGCAAGCTTAACAAGCTTGCCTTACGGGTAGCCGGCTCTTTCCGAGCCGCGGCCAATAAAAAGGCCCAGATGCCCGACTCATCGTCGCCGCACCTGGGCCCAAGCTTACTGCCCCGATACCGAATCTGCCGGCTTCGACCAGGCGGTCGCCGCCAGCACATTGCAGTGGAGCCTTTATAGGGCCCGGGCGGTTACGGTGCGGTTAACCGCGTCTCACACGGCCGTTAACGGACGTGTCTGCACGCCCGTTCTAGTGCAGTTCGCGTGAAGGAAAGCTCAGCCGCCCGCCTGCTCTTCCAGGTGGCGGATGATGTGGCCGGAGACATCCACCCCGGTGGCCGTCTCGATCCCTTCCAGCCCGGGCGAGGCATTGACCTCCAGCAGCAGCGGGCCGCGATCCGAACGCAGCAGGTCCACGCCGGCGATTCCCAGGCCCAGCGCGCCGGCGGCGCGGATGGCGATGCGCTTTTCCTCCGCGCTCAGGGTGGCCTTCACCGCACTGCCGCCCCGATGCAGGTTGGCGCGGAAGTCGCCAGGGCTTGCCTCGCGCTGCATCGCGGCGATCACCTTCTTGCCGACCACGAAGCAGCGCAGGTCGCTGCCCTTGGCCTCTGCGATGAACTCCTGCACCAGGAAGTTGGCGTACAGGCCGCGGAAGGCCTCGATCACGCTCTGCGAGGCGCTGCGCTTCTCGGCCAGCACCACGCCGGTGCCCTGGCTGCCCTCGTTGAGCTTGATGACGTGCGGCGGCTCGCCGAGCATCGCCAGCACGTCGTTGGTGTCGTCGGGGTTGTCGCCGAACACGGTCACCGGCATGTCCAGCCCGTGCGAGGCGAGGATCTGCAGGGCGCGCAGCTTGTCGCGCGCGCGCAGCACCGCGTCGGAGGAATTGGGCGTGTACACGCCCATCATCTCCAGCTGGCGCAGTACCGCCGTGCCGTAGAAGGTGGTGGTGGTGCCGATGCGCGGGATCACCGCATCGATGTCCCGCAACGCCTTGCCCTTGTAGCGGATGGACACGTTGTTCGGCGCGATGCGCACGTAGCAGCGCAGCGGGTCGAGTACGCGCACCACGTGGTTGCGTTCGCGCGCGGCCTCGACCAGCCGGCGGGTCGAATACAGCCGCGTATTGCGCGAGAGGATCGCGATCTTCATGGAAGCTGACCGTGGTGACGTTCGTGGGCGACCCGCGCCACCGCTTCGGCGAAGGCCGGTTGCGGGCGCGGCTGGGTATAGGAAAGCGAGGGATCGACCGCAAAGCGCCCGAGCAACGCACTGCGGCCCAGCAACATCGGGAACAGCATGTGCCGGCGGTCGGTGAGGCTGACCTCGATCGGGTAGCACGCGCCGGCCAGCGACACGTCGGTGCGCACGAACCAGCGCTCGGTGCCGTGCCCGCCGGTGTCGGTCACGACGCGCCGGCCCAGCGCCTGGGCCTCGCACTGCACGACGCGCGGATGACGCCGCCCGAGGGTGAGCGAGAACCGCAACCAGGTGGCGCCGCCGCGATCGTGCGCCTCGAGCGTATCCACGTGCAACGAACTGGAACGGGCGCCGGTATCGAGCTTGGCCTTGAGCACGTCGATGCCCAACTGGGGCAGAGCCAGGCGTTCCCGCCAACCGAGGGTGATCACGTCTGTCATCGCTGCACGGATGGGTGTCGGGAAGGCCGGAAAGCGTGGCGGCGCGTCCCCTCAAGGGGAAGTGAAAACAGCCCGACCAGGCGGACGGGCTGCGTGCAGGCTGGAGCGGGTGAAGGGAATCGAACCCTCGTCAGTAGCTTGGGAAGCTACAGCTCTACCATTGAGCTACACCCGCGTTCGCCGCCGATGGTAACCCGGGAGGCGGGAGTTGGGGAACGGGCGCGGACGCGTCGGGGCAGGCGCGCTACCCGCATGGCGCATGAACCGCACATGGCGGCCGGCTGAACCGTTGGCGACCCGATGCATTGTCCGGTGAATCGCCAGCCCATAATCGGTCATCGCCTCGTGACGCCAGCCGTTTCCATGGCGCGTACACGACGGAGGGAAAACCCATGCGTGCACTCTCGAGACTGCAGCTGTTCTGGCGCTCCTGCGCCGCCACCCTGCTGCTGTGCGGCGCCGGAGTCCTGCACGCGCAGGCGACCGACGACGCCGGCGATCCACCCGACCGGGTCGCGCGCCTGTCCTACCTGGAGGGCGACGTCGGCCTGCTGCCATCGGGCGCGCAGGACTGGGGCGATGCCGGGATCAACCGTCCGCTGACCACCGGCGACAAGCTTTCCAGCAGCAACGGCGCGCGTGCCGAGCTGGAACTGGATGGCGCCGCGGTCCGCCTGGACGGCAACACCGACGTCGGATTCCTGCAGCTGGACGACCAACTCGCGCAGCTGGAGCTGACCCAAGGCACGCTCAACCTCACCGTGCGCCGGCTCGGCGAGGGCCAAAGCTACGAGATCGACACCCCGACCGTGGCGCTGGTGGTCGATCACCCGGGCAGCTACCGCGTGGATGTCGATCGCGAAGGTCAGGGCACGCGTGTCACCGCGTTCGACGGCAGCGCCACGGTGTACGGCGAGAACGACGCGCAACGGCTGGTGATCGCCGGTCGCAGCTACCGCTTCGCCGACTCCACGCTGGCCGACGTGGACGTCGAAGACGCCGCCGGTGGCGACGACTTCGATGCATGGAGCGACGAACGCAGCCGCCGGTACGCCGACTCCGAGTCGCGCCGCTACGTGTCCGAGGACGTGATCGGCTACCAGGACCTGGATCGCTACGGCGACTGGCGCAGCGACCCCGAGTACGGACAGGTCTGGTACCCGGCGCAGGTCGACGCCGGCTGGGCGCCGTACCGTAACGGTCACTGGGCCTATGTCGGCCCGTGGGGCTGGACCTGGGTGGATGACGCGCCCTGGGGCTTCGCGCCTTACCACTACGGCCGCTGGGCCTGGCGCAGCCGCGGCTGGTGCTGGGTGCCCGGCCCGATCGGCTGGCGCCCGGTATATGCGCCGGCGCTGGTCGCCTTCGTCGGTGGCAACCACTGGCGCGTGTCGGTGGGCGACGCGCCGGTCGGCTGGTACCCGCTCGGCCCGGGCGACGTCTACGACCCGTGGTACCGCGGCAGCCGCCGCTACTACACCCAGGTCAACGTGACCAACATCCACGTGCACAACACGGTGATCGTCAACCGCGTCGATCGCCGCTACCGCGACTGGCACCGCGGCATCGCGCCGCCGGTACGGGCGCTGCATGGGCACGGGCCGCGCGGCTTCACCGCGGTCCCGGGGCGCAATTTCGCCGGCGCCGACCGCGTGCAGCGCCATCGGCTGAAGATCGACCCGGACAAGCTCGCCGGCGCCCGGCTGCTGACCCGCAACGCCACGCCGAAACCGACCCCGCACAGCTTCGCGCCGCCGCGCGGAACCAAGGCGCCACCGCTGCCGGCACAGGGTTTCCGTCGCGAAGTGGTGGCCCGGCATGCGCCCCGCGTGGAGCGTGTGGCCGACCGCATCGACGCCACCCGTCCGCGCACGGCCCCGCCCTCCCACGTGCGCTTGCTGCGGCCGCGCGGCGACACGCTGCCTGCGATCGCGCACATCGCGCCGGCCGGGCGCGCCGACACGGCGCCGGACGTGCACCGCGCGCCGGTCCGCGACGACGCACGCGGCGATCGGATCGGCGCAAGGGACGTCCGCAGCGACGACGCGCGAGCGGTCCGCAGCGTGAATGTCCCCGCGCGCATGGCGCCGCGCGAAGCCCCGCTGCGTCCGGGCGAACTGCGCTCGGCCCGCTTCGTGCGGACGCATGCGTCCCGGCAGCCCGCCGAACCGCGTCCCGGAGTGAGCTTCATCTCCACGGCCGAAGCCGATCGCGAACGGGCTGCACGCACCGCGAAGACGCTGCCGCAGGTGCCGCGCTTCGAGCGCAACGATGCGCCGCGTGCGCCGGTGCGCCGGCCGGACATGGATGCGGGCCCGCGCCTGCAGCGCGCGCCCGACGACGCACGGATCGCGCCCCGGCAGACCATGCAACGTGGGCCGGCCTTCCGCGGCAACGACCGCCCGAGCCAGCCTGCGAACATGCGCCGGCCGGACTTCGATGCCCAGCCGCGCGCCCGCGCGACTCCGCCGCCGCAGCAATACCAGCGGCCGCCGGAGTTCCGCCAGATGCGGCCGGTACCGCATGCGGCTCCCATGCAACGCGAGTCCGCCCCGGCGCCGCAGCAGGCGCCAGCCCCACGCTCGCAGGCCCCGGCGGCACGTCCGCGACACGAATCGGCACGCCGCTTCGACCCGCAACACTGACCTCCAGGCGGCGCCCTCGCGGCGCCGCCGCTACAATGCGCCCCCGCGGCATGGCGCGCCCGTCGTCATGCCATCGCACCCCAGGCGCACGCCGTGAACGACCAGCCCGAACATCCCCATAGCTCCCCTTACCTGCGTCGCATCCGCAGCTTCGTGCTGCGCGAGGGCCGCATGACACCCGCGCAGCAGCGCGCGTTCGACGCCCACTGGGCGCGCTTCGGCATCGACTACACCGCGGCGGTCCAGGACTTCGATGCGCGCTTCGGCCGTGTCGCGCCGCGCGTGCTGGAGATCGGCTTCGGCAATGGCGAGGCCCTGGCCTGGGCGAGCGAACACGATCCGGTGCGCGACTACATCGGCGTGGAAGTGCACGGTCCCGGCGTCGGCCGGCTGATGAACGCGCTGGCCGCGCGCGAAGCCGGCAACGTGCATCTCTACAAGCACGACGCGGTGGAGGTGCTCGAGCATGAGATCGCGCCGGAGACCCTCGCCGAGGCACGCATCTGGTTCCCGGATCCCTGGCACAAGAAGCGCCACAACAAACGCCGCATCGTGCAGCCGGAATTCGTCGCGCTGCTCGCCTCGCGCATGGCGCCCGGCGGCCTGCTGCACCTGGCCACCGACTGGCAACCCTATGCCGAGCACATGCTGGAAGTGATGGAAGCCGCGCCTGCCTGGCGCAACGCCATCGCGCCGGGCCTGTACGCCGAGAAACCGGCCTGGCGCATCGAGACACACTTCGAGCGGCGCGGGTTGAAGCTCGGGCACGGAGTGTGGGATCTGCTTTACCGCAGGGTTTGAGCTGGTGCTTCCGCTTCCTGCGGGCGAGGTCGGTCGGCCTGGAAGGCCGTTATAGGCAAAGGACGCACTGGCCCCAGTCCAGTGCTTTGCTCCCTCTCCCCTCCGGGAGAGGGGTTGCGCTTGCCTCGAGCGCTGCTGACGCCAGGCTTCCGAAAGGTGCTCCCACCAAAAACAGCTCCTCCCGCGAGCCCCGCCCCCTCACCCTGCCCTCTCCCCGGAGGGGGCAGAGTTCAAGAGCGCCTTCCTTAGTCCCCGAGCTTCACCAGTCGCTGCGATGGCCCGCTTATACTGGCCGGCAAACAGGGACGGGCCGCCGCCGCGTGAGGCTTCCACTGCACAATCCCATCCGCTTCCACCACCAGCCCTACCTGGACGCTCGCTAGTGGCCCTTGCGCTCACCCCCGAAATGATCCTGGTACTCGGGCTGGTGGGTTTCACCATGCTGATGCTGGTGCTGGAGTGGATCCGCGCCGACATGGTGGCGCTGCTGGTGGTGGTGGTGATCGGCCTGACCGGGCTGATCCCCTCCGACCGCGTCTTCAACGGCTTCGCGGGCAACGCGGTGATCGCGATCATCGCGATCATGATCATGGGCGCAGGTCTCGACCGCGCCGGCGTGCTTTCGCTGACCGCCAGCTTCGTGATGCGCATGGCGCGTGGCAAGGAATCGCGCCTGGGCGTCGTGATCAACTCGGTCACCAGCCTGTTCAGCGCGGTGATCCCGAGCCAGGCACTGGCCGCCCTGATGATCCCGGTGACCAGCCGCCTGTCCGCGCGCACCGGCGTGCCGATGTCCCGGCTGCTGCTGCCGATGGGCTTCTGCATCCTGACCGCGACCAACACCACGCTGATCGCCAACTCGCCACTGATCGTCCTCAACGACCTGATCGCCAGCGCGAACGCCAACCTGCCGCCGGGCGCGCACACGATCCCGAAGTTCGGCCTCTTCAGCGTGACGCCGGTCGGCCTGGTGCTGGCGCTGCTGGGCATTACCTACTTCTGGCTGTTCACCCGCAAGCTGCTGCCCGAGCGTGAGGACGAGCGGCTGAAGGTCACCCCTGGCCGCACCGAGAGCTACTTCGCCGAAACCTACGGCATCGGCGGCGAGACCGCGGAGCTGACCGTTACCGCCGAAAGCCCGCTGGTCGGCATGAGCATCGGCGAGGTCGAGCAGTTGCATGGCGCGCCGTTGATCCTGGCGATCAAGAGCGGCAACGACGCGCGCATGGCGCCGCCGGTCGACTACGTCATCTGGGTCGGCTCGGTGCTTGGCGTGCTCGCGCCGCGCGAGGAGATCAACCACTTTGCCAACAACCAGTTGTGCAAGGTGTCGCCGCGCATGCGCCAGCTGGGCGAATTGTTCAACCCGACGCGCGCGGGCATTTCCGAGGCGGTGCTGCCACCGTCCTCGCGCTTCCTCAAGCAGAGCGTCGGCGACCTGCGCCTGCGCAAGCGCTACGGCATCTCGGTGCTGGCGGTGAACCGCGGCGAGCAGGTGTTCCGCGATGACCTGCGCGGCGTGAGCCTGCGCGCGGGCGACACGCTGGTGCTGCACTCCAGTTGGCGCGACCTGGCGCTGGCCGCCGAGGACAAGGACCTGGTCGTCGTCACCGACATCCCCAAGGAAGAGCAGCGCCCGGGCAAGATCTGGCAGGCGGTCGGCTTCTTCCTGCTGGCCAAGTGCCTGGCGCTGTTCACCCACCTGGATCTTTCGGTGGCGATGATGACCGGCGCGATCGGCATGCTGCTGACCGGCGTGCTCAACATGGACGAGGCCTACAAGGCGGTCAACTGGAAGACCATCTTCGTGACCGCCTGCCTGATCCCGCTGGGCTGGTCGATGGACGCCACCGGCACCGCCGCGTGGCTGGCGCAGGAAGTGCTCGACAAGCTGGGCGGCGCCTCGCCGTGGGTGCTGCAGACCTGCCTGGCGGTGCTCACCCTGCTGTTCTCGCAGGTGATGTCCAACGTGGGCGCCACGGTGATGATGGTGCCGATCGCGATCAGCGTGGCGGTCGCCACCGGCGGCAATCCCTCGGCCTACGCCCTGATCGTGGCCGTCTCCTCGTCCAACACCTTCCTGCTCAGCTCGGGCCACCCGGCGCTGATGATGGTGGCCGGCCCCGGCGGTTACCGCGGCAAGGATTTCCTGCGCGTCGGCGTACCGCTGACGCTGACGATGCTGGTGGCCACGCTGGTGGTCATCAACCTGCTTTTCGACTGATTCTTCACTGAATCGTCAAGCGGACGCGACGGGCCCGCAGGCCCCGCCCTTGCAGGCGAGACGCCCGTTTTCCTGTTGACGAGAATTGCACTGGGGCCTGCTTACTCTCCCCGGAAGCCCCTTCACCGGGGCCAGGGAACGGGGATATCCGGTTTTTGCCTGCGTATGCAGGTGGTGCCGTGTCAGCGACGGGAGAGTTACGTCTGCAGGCATGGCCCGATCAGGACGATGGGACTAGCCACTATGCAGTACTCCCGGATACTTATTGCTTGTCTGACGGCTGCCTGCGTTTCTGCGCTGGCGATCGCCATCCTCTATCGGTTCGCCGGGTCCTGGGGCCTGGTGGACCGTCCCGATGAACGCAAGCATCACGTCGGCCATATCCCGTTGATCGGCGGACTGGCCGCCTTCATCGGCGTGCTGGCCGGCGCGGTGGTCGACGGCCAGGCCCACTTGTTCACCAACGTGCTGCTCGCCACCGCAGCAGTGCTTGCACTGGTGGGCGCGCTGGACGACCGCTTCGACCTGAGCGTGCGCGCGCGGCTGCTGGTGCAGACAGTCGCGGTGCTTACGATGGTCGCGGTGACCGGCGTCCAGATCCACACGCTCGGCCACCTGTTCGGCCACGAGTTCGAGCTGGGCGTGTTCGGCATCCCGCTGACGGTGCTCGCGGTAATTGGCCTGCTCAACGCCTTCAACATGATGGACGGCATCGACGGCCTCGCCGGCATGCTGGCACTGGTCAGCATCGCTGCCATCATCCTGTACCAGGGTCAGCCCCAATGGCCTGGCGTGATCGTGCTGGTATTGCTGGCCGGTGCGCTGGTGCCCTACCTGGCGGCTAACCTGGGCCTCGTCGGCAAGAAGATCTTCCTGGGCGACGCCGGCAGCATGGTGGTGGGCTACATCCTGGCGTGGACATTGATCCACCTGAGCCAGAGCGGGAACAACACCGAGCTTTCCACCATCGACGTGCTCTGGTGCGTGGCCCTGCCGGTGCTCGACACGCTGCAGGTTCTGGTTCGCCGCATCCGCGAGGGCAAGAGCCCGTTCAAGCCTGATCGCGGCCACATCCATCACATGATGCTGCGTGCAGGGCTGGGCCCGCGCACCACGCTGGTGGCGCTGGTGATGCTCGCCATCCTGCTTGCGCTGACCGGCATGCTGACCCACTCGCTGGCCCCTGGCAGCAACCTGATCGCCTTCGGCGCGCTGTCGGTGATCTACGTGACTGCGATGGGACGCATCTGGCAGAAGCAGCAGTCAGCGCCCTCGGTGCCTCAGCCCCGGCCGACGCTCGAACCGGCAGAACTGCCGAGCAACGTGGTGCGGCTGCGCTCGTCGGTCACCCTGCTGTCCACCTACGGCAAGGACAGCCGCGGCCCCAAGCGCGGCTCGGCTGCCAAGTAAGGATCTCCTCCAGGCGCCGTGGCACGGCCGTCGCGCCTCTTCCGGCTCCCCGTGGCCGCCGCATGGAAGACCCCATGCGGCCGGCCCGGCAACCCGGCGAGCGACGCCCTTCCCACCCGGTCGCCGTGTGGCCCGCAGCAGCCTCTTCCGCATGCAGGCGTCCGGCTCTCCATGAGACTGCACGTTGCATCGACCGGGCACGCCCGACAATCACCGTCATCCCACTCCATGGAAACCGCCAGCGCGTGAGTTCGACCGTCCATCCGAAAATGCAGGACAGCTTGCCGGCCCGGCTGCAACAGCGGGTCGGCGGACAAAACCGGGCGGGCGGCGACGCGAGCGATCGCGCACTTCCCGCCTCGCAGCAGGCGACACGATGACGACGCGGAAGCTCAAAGCCTTCAGGGAACAGGTGTCGCCGCTGGTGATGGCGCTGCCCGATTGCGCCTTCTATCAATACAAGTACCTGATGACCCACGGGCGGCCTTGCCGCTTCGAGCTGCCGCGCCGCTTCTCCGAAAAGATCTTCCACCGCATGCGCTATCCCTCGCCGCTGTTCTCGCGATTGGCGGACAAGGTCGAAGTGCGCGGCTACGTGGCCAATGCGGTGGGCTCGCAGTATCTGGTGCCGGCCTACCTGATCGCCGAAAAGGTGGGGCCGGAAACCTTCGACGCCCTGCCGGGCTGCTTCGTGATGAAGGCCAACCACAGCTTTGGCCAGTTGCGCATCGTGCTGGACAAGCGCGACGAGGATCCGGTGGCGCTGGCCCGCCTGGCCAACGAGTGGATGACCTCGGAATTCCCCATGCGGATGCGCGAGAAGCACTACCGCTACATCCGTCCGCGCATCATCTTCGAACATGCTCTGCTGACCGACGGCCGCCCGCCGGCCGACTTCAAGTTCAACGTGTTCAATCCGGGCCCTGGCCAGAAGCCCTACGTCTTCATCCAGCACATGCAGGGACGCTTCGAACACCTGACCCAGGATCTCTACCTGGAGGATTGGCGCCCGGCCCCGTTCCAGTTGCTGCACCAGAAAACCAGCGGCTGCGTCGCCCCGCGTCCCGAGCAACTGGACGAGATGTTGCACGTGGCGCGCAAGCTGGCCGAGCCGCTGGGCTACATGCGCGTGGATCTTTACCTGCACCAGGGCCGCGTGTACGTGGGCGAACTCACGCTCACGCCCGGCGCCGGCCGGTACGTGTTCGAGCCCAGGGAGTGGGACGATGCGCTGGGCGCGAAGTTCGGCTGGCCCGAACCCAGCCCGTACGGGGAAGACCCACCGCCGAGCGGCAGGACCGCCACGGCGCCGGCGACGCATGTGGCCAGCACCCTCGATTGAGGTGGTTTCCGGTTCTTCCTGCAAAGGCAGCCACGCCAGGTTCGGCTGATGCGAGCAGCTTGCCCCTCTCGCCCTGTGAGAGGGCTGGTGAGGGTTCGCACTGGCGGCGGTCCCACGCATGGCCGCAAAAGCTGACCATCACAAGCAGCGTTCCCGCGAGCCCTGACCTCTTCCCTCTGCCCGCAGGGAGCGAGTTTCAAACAGCAGGGCGACGCCTTGGCGACACGATCGATCAGCCCCTCTCCCTCCGGAGAGAGGACTAGGGATAGGAGACCGCACTGGCCTTGGTCCCACGCAAAGATCCGCGTCGGCTCGGGAAGGCGCCGCGCAACAAAAAGCCCTCTCCCCGAAGGGAGAGGGCTCAGTAACGCGGGCTTGTTTATACCGGCCGCAGGGCCGAGGTCACTGCCCGAGCAGGCCGTCGATGATCCGCTGGGCCAGCTCGTCCACCGAGGCGCCCATCGTGTCCAGGTGCATCTCCGGGTGCTCCGGCCGCTCGTAGGGCGAGTCGATGCCGGTGAAGTTGCGTATCTGCCCGGCCTTCGCCTTGGCGTACAGGCCCTTCGGGTCGCGTTGCGCGCACACCTCGATCGGCGTGTCGACGAACACCTCGCGGAACTCGCCGTTCTCGAACAGGCTGCGCGCCATGCCACGCTCGCTGCGGAACGGGCTGATGAACGACACCATCACGATGAGGCCCGCGTCGACCATCAGCTTGGACACCTCCGCCACGCGGCGGATGTTCTCCACGCGATCCTCGTCGGTGAAGCCCAGATCGCGGTTCAGGCCATGGCGCACGTTGTCGCCATCGAGCATGTACGTGTGATAGCCCATCGCGTGCAGGCGTTTCTCCACCACGTTGGCGATGGTCGACTTGCCCGAGCCGGACAGGCCGGTGAACCACAGGCACGCCGGCGTCTGGCCCTTGATGCGGGCGCGCGCCGTACGATCGACGTCGGTGTGCTGCCAGTGGATGTTGTCCGCGCGGCGCAACGCGAAGTTGAGCGTGCCGGCGGCCACGGTGGCGTTGGTCTGGCGGTCGATCAGGATGAACGCGCCGAGCTCGCGGCAGTCCTCGTAGGACTCGAACGCGATCGCGTGGTCGAGACCGAGGTTGCAGTAGCCCACCTCGTTGAGCTCCAGGCGCTTGGCCGGGCGCTTCTCCTGCGTGTTCACGTCGACGCGGTGCTTGATCTCGGTGACCTGCGCCGTGACCATGCGCGCGCCGATCTTCATCCAGTACGGGCGACCGGGAAGCAGCGCGGCGCTGTCCATCCACAGCAGGTGCGCCGCAAACTGGTCGGCCACCTGCGGCGGCGAGGAGGTTGCCGCGATCACGTCGCCGCGGCTGATGTCACGCTCGTCCTCGAGCTGGATGGCGACCGCGTCGCCGGCGACCGCGCGCGGCAGGTCGCCGTCGGCGGTGACCAGGCGCGCCACGCGCGAGCGCACGCCGCTGGGCAGCGCGACGACCTCGTCGCCCGGGGCGATCGAACCGGCCACCACCTGGCCCGCGTAACCGCGGAAGTTCTGGTTGGGGCGGCACACCCACTGCACCGGCATGCGGAAACCGAGCTTGCTGGCGACGCGCTCGACCTGCACCGTCTCCAGGTGTTCGAGCAGGCTGGGGCCGTTGTACCAGCCCATCACCTGCGAGCGGGTGGAAACGTTCTCGCCCTGCAGGGCGGACAGCGGGATCGCGGTGACGTTCTCGATGCCCATCTGCGCCGCGACCAGGCGGTAGTCGCTCTCGATGCGCTTGAAGGTGCTCTGCGCGTAGTCGACCAGGTCCATCTTGTTGACCGCCAGCAGCACGTTGCGGATGCCGAGCAGGCTGCAGATGTAGGTATGGCGCCGGGTCTGGGTCATCAGGCCCTTGCGCGCATCGACCAGCACCACGGCAAGGTCCGCGGTGGACGCGCCGGTGGCCATGTTGCGCGTGTACTGCTCATGCCCCGGGCAGTCGGCGACGATGAACTTGCGCTTGTCCGTGCTGAAGAAGCGGTAGGCCACGTCGATCGTGATGCCCTGCTCGCGCTCGGCCGACAGGCCATCGACCAGCAACGCGAAATCCAGTTCGCCGTTCTGCGTGCCGTGGCGCAGGCTGTCGCCCTCGAGCGCGGCCAGCTGGTCGTCGAACAGCAGCTTGGTGTCGTACAGCAGGCGCCCGAGCAGGGTGCTCTTGCCGTCGTCCACGCTGCCGCAGGTGATGAAGCGCAGCAGGCTCTTGGTCTCGTGCCGCTGCAGGTAATCGTTGATCGCGGTGACGGCGTTGTCCGGCTGGCTGTCGGTTATTTGCAGATCCATCAGAAATACCCTTCCTGCTTCTTCTTTTCCATGGAGGCCGAGGCGTCCTGGTCGATGATGCGACCCTGGCGCTCGGAGGTGCGCGCGATGAGCATTTCCTGGATCACCGCCGGCAGCGTGTCCGCTTCGGACTCGATCGCCGCGGTGAGCGGGTAGCAACCGAGTGTGCGGAAGCGCACCTTGCGCATCTGCGGCACTTCGCCCGGCTCCAGCGGCATGCGGTCGTCGTCGACCATGATCAGCTGGCCGTCACGCTCGACAGTCGGCCGTTCCTTGGCCAGATACAGCGAGGGCACCTCGATGTTCTCGCGGTAGATGTAGAGCCAGATGTCCAGCTCGGTCCAGTTCGACAGCGGGAACACGCGCACGCTCTCGCCCTTGTGGATGCGCGTGTTGTAGAGGCTCCACAGCTCGGGGCGCTGGCTCTTCGGATCCCAGCGGTGCTGCGCGTTGCGGAAGGAGAACACGCGCTCCTTGGCGCGGGACTTCTCCTCGTCGCGGCGGGCGCCGCCGATGGCCGCGTCGAACTTGTACTTGTCCAGCGCCTGCTTCAGCGCCTGGGTCTTCATGATGTCGGTGTGCACGCTGGCGCCGTGGCTGAACGGATTCACGCCCTGCGCCACGCCTTCCTGGTTGGTGTGCACGATAAGCCGGCAGCCGGTTTCCTTCGCGCGGCGATCGCGGAAGGCGATCATCTCGCGGAACTTCCAGGTGGTGTCCACGTGCATCATCGGGATCGGCGGCGGCGCCGGATAGAACGCCTTCTGCAGCAGGTGCAGCAGCACCGAGGAGTCCTTGCCGACCGAGTAGAGCATCACCGGGTTGGCGAACTCCGCCGCCACCTCTCGCATGATGTGGATCGCCTCGGCCTCCAGGCGCTTCAGGTGCGAGGAGGCGGCAAGGCGCTGGAGGTCGTTGTCCGGCGCCTGTTCGGGGCGCGGGAAGGCGTGGTCTTGGGGCGTGGCGGCCAGGGTCATGGGCAGTCCTGTTGCAGGGGGGCGCCAAAAGGCAACCGGAACGTTGCATCTTGGGCAAGCGCTTGTGAAAGAAATCGGTAGCTTTGCGTTATGCGATTCCGGAACAAGAACCCGTCGGGGAATGCCTTCTTCCAGGTCGGGACGGCTCCGCTTCACTGCCGGCATACGCCTTTTGAACGAACACCGGCGGACTGGGCAATTCTTTCAACGGCGGCGTCGATGTGCTGTCAGTACCGCGTGCTCGATAGATGAAACGACGGGAGCGAAACCGAGCGATCCCAAAGGCCGGCGCACCGCCACGCATCGAATGTGCGGATGACCGATGCGTGAACGCGGCCGCTAGACCGGCGCGGTCGCGCGCCGATCGGCGGCCCCGGCGCCCGGGGCGAGGTAGCCGAATTTCTCGACGATCAGCTTTTCGCGCTCGGCGACCAGCCTTTCCGTGGCCGCGTCGTAGTAGTACTGCGCGCCGTGCTTCTTGGAAGATGCGTTGGTCTTCGGGCGCTGCCGGATTTCCTCCACGGTCGCCGGCGGCACGGCGATGTTGGCGCGCGCCAGGGCGTCGAGCAGGTCCGATTCCAGCCGCTCGTTGCGAACGAAGCAGTCAATGAAGCAATCCCTGCTCTCGTGCGTGGCCAGCTGCTCCGGCGTGGCGATGGACATCAGCGCGCCCAGTCCGCCTTCGCGGCAGGTGAACAGCTTCATGTAGCGCCAAGTCAGCAGGCCGGCAACGCGGCTGGCCGGCCACTTCCAGTAGCCCTCGCCGACGTCCGGCCAGTAGGTCGGGTCGTGCAGCATGTGCAGCCACTGCCGGAACGCGCCCGGATCGTTGGCATCGCGGTAGGTACGCCGCCACTCCTGTGCATGCCGGTTGGGACGGCTCTGCAGGAATTCGGCCAGCGTCTGCATCGGGTGCTTCTTCCAGCCGCGGCCGCGACCGCGCCAGCCCTCGGTGGTGACGTTGAAATAGACCGTGCCCTTGCCATCGCAACCGTAGGCCCAGTGCGAGACGTACCAGTCCCACGGGTTCCGGATCGAGCCGAGGAAGAACCGGTCGCCGGTGAACAGGTGCGATCCGGCCTGGTTGTGCTTGTCGATGAGCTCGCCGCCGACGATCTCCTTGAGCAGCTTGCGGATGTGCGTGCACCCGGTCTTCTGCAACTCCACGAAAACGATCCTGTCGGAAACAAACATATCGGCTCCATCGGTGGCTGTGCCCGCAGGCGGTGGCATCCGTGCATGCGGTCGGTGCGCGGCACCCGTGGGCGCCACGAAACGCCGGGACGTTGCCATCGCGTTTGTCGTAGGCGGGTGAATCGGCGGCTGCCGCGCGGCACAAGCGAGGTCAGCAGTTCACCCCTCTACGACAGTCCGGATGGCAACGTCCCCATCTACGGTGATCGCCCCTACGGACGCGACACGCTGTCGGCCCCGATGCCTGCCCGCGCCACGGCGCGGGCGCGCGTGCGTCGACGGGCGTGGCGCGTCGGACCAAGCAACCTGGAGCCCCTATGTTCGTTTCCGACAGGATCGTCTTCCTCGAACTGCAGAAGACCGGGTGCACGCACATCCGCAACCTGCTCAAGGAGATCGTCGGCGGCCGCCTGGTCATGCGGCACAACCAGGCGCCTGCGGACCTGTTCGCCGGCGACCGGTTCTTCCTCGGTTCGGTGCGCGACCCCTGGGATTGGCACGTCTCGCTCTGGGCCTATTGCTGCGACGGGCGGGGCGACCTTTACAGCAACCTGAGCACGCCCGGCATCCGCTGGCGCGACCATGGCTGGAAGCGCGACTTTTTCTCGACGCTGCGGCTTGTCATGGGCATGCGACCGAACTGGCATGCGAAGGAGTGGAAGCACACCTTCCGCGACGTGAACGATCCGGCGGCCTTCCGCGAGTGGGTGCACATGCTCCACGACCCGGGTTATTGGCGTGACATCGGCGAGGGCTACTGGAGCTGCCCGCTGAACCGCTTCGCGGGCTTGCTCACCTACCGCTACATGCGGCTGTTCACCTGCCGCAAGAACCAGTTCGGCACGCTCAGGACCGTCACCACGCCGAAGCAATTGATCGAGCACGAGCGGCAACACTGCTTCGTCGATCGCTTCATCAGGAACGAGCATCTGGAGACCGACCTGCTGGAGGCGCTGCGGGCCGCGAACGTCGAGGTACCCAAGCAGAAGGCGGCCGAACTGATGGAACGGCCCAAGACCAACACCTCGTCCAAGAAGCGCGGCCCGGCCTACTACTACGACGCGGAGACGGAAAAGCTCGTCGGCGACCGCGACCGGTTCATCGTGGAGAAGTTCGGGT
Source organism: Frateuria edaphi (assembly GCF_021117405.1). Lineage (NCBI taxonomy): Bacteria > Pseudomonadati > Pseudomonadota > Gammaproteobacteria > Lysobacterales > Rhodanobacteraceae > Frateuria > Frateuria edaphi. The sequence goes on along the minus strand of NZ_CP088251.1, from coordinate 400,109 downwards.
ACCTCGCACCGAGCGCCCGGGCCGCCTGCGACCAGGCGCAACGGGCGCGGCAGGCAATCTGAATCTTGCGGCCGGTCACGCCGCCCGGCCTCCCCCCACAAAGCGGTAGGTTTCCCATGCGCCCACGTGCAGGCGATGCCCCTACCGGAACGCAACGCGTCGTCACCCTGGAGGCACTCACCGGCAGGCATGCGCCGTGATGACGATCCCAGGGCCTTGAAGTAGAGTCGCCCCACCGCCTTCGGGCGGTGGTGGTAGCCCGACCAGGCGCGTCGTCGGATTGCACGAAACCAGCCTTGCGTACCGTCCATGGACGTGTTGCCGGAAGGACAGGAAGAGAGAGCGTCATGAAGATCCTCGCGCCCAAGAAGGCCATCAAGCGCCTGTTCAATTCGCTCCCCGACGCTGGGTTCTACCAGTACAAGTCGCTGCAGGTGCACGGCCGGTTCTGCAACTTCCGCAACCCCAAGCGCTTCTCCGAAAAGATCTTCTACCGGATGCGCTATCCGGAGCCGGTATTCACCACGCTGGCGGACAAGGTCGCGGCCAGGGACTACGTGGCCAGGACGATCGGCTCTGACTATGTGGTGCCGGCCTATCTTTCCTGCGACGTGGTCACGCCCGAAACCTTCGACGCCCTGCCCCGGGCGTTCGTGATGAAGACGAGCAACGGCTTCGGGCAGGTGAAGATCATCCGCGACAAGCACCAGGAAGACCTGGTGCAGCTGTCCGCCCTGGCCAATGGCTGGCTCGCCGCGGGCGCGGCCTCGCGCAGCCGGGAAAAGCACTACCTGTCGATCCCGCCGAAGATCCTTTTCGAAAAGGCGCTGCTGGACGGCGGCGACGCGCCGGACGACTACAAGTTCAACGTGTTCAATGCGTCGGGGCAGGAACCGTTCGTTTTCATCCAGCACATGCACGGCCGCTTCCGCGACCTCGAGCAGCAGCTGTACCTGGAGGACTGGTCGCCGGCGCCCTTCCAGATGGATCTGCCGCTGCTGCGGCCGAGCACCGGTACGACCGAGAAACCCCAGGCGCTGCCCGAGATGCTGGCGCTGGCGAAAAAGCTCGCGCAACCGTTCGGTTACCTGCGCGTGGATTTCTACGTGCACCAGGGCAAGGTCTACGTCGGCGAGTTGACGGTCACGCCCGGCGCCGGTACCTACGTATTCACCCCCAGGGACTGGGACCGGTCGCTCGGCGAGCGGTTCGGCTGGCCGGAACACCTGGCGCAGGCCTGACGCCGTGGCGCGAACGGCGACATCGCGCGGGATGACCTGACCCGCGTAAGAAAAAACGCCCCGAACGGGGCGTTTTTTCATGTCCGCGCATCAACCCGGATCGAGCTGCCTTCCCGCCCGTCGCCGCGGCCACGCCGCGCGCGACGGATGCGGGCATCAGGCCAGGTGCACGCCCATGTGAGCGAGCTGCGCCTTGCCCTTTTTCAGGAGCTTCGCGACCAGCGCGCGATCGCCGGCCTTGTTGGCGTGCGGGAACGCGATGGCGGGCATGGGCTTGCCCAGGAACGGGGCCAGCTTTTCCCAGCCGTCGCCCTTGGCCAGTTCCATCACCAGCAGGTCGTCCGGACGGTCGCGGAAGTATTCCAGCACTTCGCGGTTGTGCGTCTCGTAGCGGCGGACGTAGACCTCCTCGTTGCCCTGCGGGCAGCCGTGAGCATCGCCGTAGATCCACTTGCGCATGGCCGTCTCGCGTTCGCCGAAATGCTTGAGCTGGCTGCGCATCCACGATTCGGTGCTGCGCACGGTCAGCACGAACTTGCTGCCCGGGTAGCGCGCGTCCAGCTCCTTGTAGAGGATCGGCCAGGGGTTGTCCTGGAACGCGTCGTACTTCTCGACCAGTTCCCAGGCCATCGGGCGCACCCGGTTGGCGATGTCCGGATCCCTCACCCCGTTCGGCCCGGTCACCCGGTAGCCAAGCACTTGCAGCGCCTCGGCGAGACTGGTGGTTCCGGTCTTGTGGAAACCGATGCAGAAAACTTTGGCCGTCACCTTGGGATCCTCCTTGTGTGCGGTACCGGGTACGCGCGGTTGTGTGTGCGACGGCTAGGCGTCATGCACGTCGTTGCGGGTGTTCGGGCGTTGCCGGCGCCCCCTTCGCAATGGAGGCGAGGATGCCGGCACCCCATGGGTTGCCGTTGCCTGGCCTTCGGCCGCAACGCTGCAGACGTTGCCATCCGTGCCGTCGCAACCGGGTGAATGGTCGGGCTCCCTGGCCCTGCCCGGATGCCCGCCGGATGCCTGTTCGGCTTCCGTCAGGCGTAGCCGAACTTCGCCATGTGCTCGCCGCAGGTGCGCTCGATGATCGACAGGTTGCGCTTGCCGAAGAATGTCTCGGTGGAAAGGGAGCGGTAGCCGTGATGGACCGGTCGCCGGGCGAGCCTTTCGTTCACGTCGGTCCTGAGCTCGAGGCCGAGCAGGTCGGCCAGGTCCGCGATAAACGCCGCCCGGTCCTCCAGGAAATCCTCGTAGCGCACCAGGTGCACCGGCGTACCCGCGGCGAAGTACGCGTCGACCCCGCGCGCCCAGCGCTGCGCCAGCCGGCCGATGTAGTTCGCGCGCCCGTCCAGTCCCAGCCCACGGCCGTCCAGGATCGCGCGCCAGCCGCCCTCGCGGGCGAGCGTGCGGTTCTCGGCCTGGCCCAGGCGCTCGAGGTCGCCGCGCATGTGCAGCCGGTCGAGGATGCTGCGGATGTTCTCGCGCGGGTCGCGCACGATGAACACCTGCGGCGACTCCGGGAACACCTGCTGCAGTTCGCGGTAAAGGAAGGCGAAGTCGGGGTCCTTGACGATCTGCGCGGAGAAGTAGGCCGGGTACTTGCGCACGAATGCGTCCAGCCGCAGGTTTCCCTCCAGCACGTCCGGCAGCAGGAAGCCGTCGCCGTCGCTGCGAAGCACGCGCCAGAACGGATCGTTGCTGAGCGAAAGGCCGGTCGCCTCCGCCAGCAGCGCCGCGATGGCCGTGGTGCCCGACTTGGGGCTGCCGCCGAAGATGACGGGACTGGGGAAAACCGCCGCGGTGCGGTGGCGGCAGTAGCGGACCAGGCCCGCCCCTGCCTCACGCAGCGGTCGCGACACGCGAAGCCATGTTCCCTGCATGGTGCCCTCCTTGCCCTTGGGTCCGGGGAATCGCGGCGCGCCGCGAAACGCCCTCAACGCTTGCGCGAGCGCAACTCCTCCAGCACCGACATCAGATCCCGCACGTGCGCCCGACCGGACGCATCGGCGAACCACGCGCCGAGGTACAGCCCGCCATAGATCAGCGCGTCGAGGAACACCCACGGCGCCGGCCATTCGCCCGTCACCTGGTGGAGGCCCCACAGCACGAAGGCGGCACCGATGGAGGTGGCGGCCGGCCGCGCCAGCGTCTTGCCCGTGGTCCACAGGTCGACCGGCGTACCGCGGTAGGCGTTGTGCAGCGAGGGGACCACCAGCAGCACGCGGGTGGCGCTGAACGAGACGGCGATGCCGAACGCGCCCCAGGGCAGGCCGATGAAGAAGGCCGCCAGTGTCACCGGCGTGGCGATGGCCTGCCAGAACAAGCGGCGATCGGTACGCCCCAGCGAGGTATAGACCCAGTTGCCGGCAATGTTGAAGGTACCGATGAAGGCGGCGACGCCGAGCGCCTGGAACAGCGGCACGGTCGGCAGCCACTTCGGCCCCAGCGCCAGCTCGATGACCGAGCGCGCATCCACCCACAGGAAGCATACGATCGGCATGCCGACGAAGACGATCGCCCCCAGCGCCCGGTAGTAGAACCGGCAGAACCGCTTGGGCTGGTGCTGCAGGCGGCTCAGCGCGGGCAGCATGACCGAGGAGAGCGGCGCGTTGATCTGCTGGATCGGCAGCAGCAGCAGGCGATAGGCCAGCGTGTAGAAACCCAGCGCCGCATCGGAGATGTAGCGGCCGATGAGCACGTTGTCCACGTTGCGGTTGGCGAAGTTGAGGATGCTCGACGCGCTCTGGTTGGCGCCGAGCTTCACCATCGGCCGCACGCCGCTGCGCCGGCGCGGCAACCCCGGCACCCAGCGGCAGAAGCCGTAGAGCATCGCCAGCGTGACCAGCGCCATGGTGTATTGCTGCACGACGAACGCCCAGTAGCCGGCGCCCAGCCAGGCGGCGAGGACGGCGGCGGCGAAGCCCGCCACCAGCGCCACCAGGTCGCCGCTCACCTTTTGCGTGAAGCGCATCTGTCGCTGCAACAGCGCGCGGTGTTGCACGCCCAGACTGCTGATCAGCACCACGCCAGCCATGGCCAGGCCGAGGGCCAGCACGCGCGGGTCCTTGTAGAACCACGCCATTGCGGGACTGAGTCCGGCAACGAGCGCGGCGGCGGTGAGGCCCAGCAAAGCATTGAGCCAGAACAGCGTGCTGACCTGGCCATGGTTGATCTCGGCCTGCTGCACGGTCGCCAGCGACAGGCCACCGGTCTGGATGGTCGTGATGAAGCCGGTGAGCGCGATGGTCTTGCCGTAGACGCCGAAATCCGCCGGCAACAGCAGCCGCGCGAGCACCGCCATGCCGCCGACCTGCAGCAACAGACGGGCCGCCTGGCTGGAAACGGTCACCGCCGCACCCCGCACGCTGCGCTTGCGCAGGTCCTGGTGCAGGTGTTCCGTTTCGAACAGGGCGTGGTGGGCGGCGCTTACGTGCGTGTCTGTCATGGGAGGTGAATCAGAGGCGGGCTCGACCGTAGGCCGGGGTCGCGAACGTTGGAGGGAACGGCGTGAATCGGCCGTATAGCGACGGTACCGGGACGACTGATCGCCGTTGCGCCGCATCGAAAGTCCTATCGTTGCGCGATGCGTCGATACACCGAACTGGTGCCGGCCTTGATGCGCGAGGAAATCCGGATGCCAAGGAACGAGGCCAGCAGCGCGCTGCGGGCGTTGTAGCCGCGGTTGTGGAAGCCGAACTCGCGCGCCTTGGCGCTCCACTTCGCCCCCGACGCGCTGTCGCCGTAGGCGTAGGCCACCCAGGCGGTCTTGCAGCAGAACCGGCCGAGGGCGAACTGCTCGTCCTGCCCGTTGCCGCCGGAGAGCCGCGACCGCACCCAGCCTTCGATCTGCTCGAACACCACGTCGGCCGCGTACATCACGTCCTTGATCTGCGCCTTGGTGACGCGGTGGGGTGAGTCATGCTGCCAGTAGACACCGTTGCCCTGGTCGGAGATCGCCACTTTCAAACCGCGGATGAGCGCGCGGATCATCAGCTCGCCGTCCTGGTCCTTGCGCAGCCGCTCGTCCCAGCCACCGATCGAGCGGATCGCGTCGGTGCGCCAGGCGATGCAGCAGGGCGGGAAGAACGCGTGCATGACCCAGTGGAAGATCCGCTCGCCGTTGTCCAGCGCCGGTGGCTGGCGCAGCATCCCGCGCTCGCGCCCTTCGCCGTCATACACCCACGGGCCGATGCCCACGTCCGCGCGCTCGCGCTCCATCGCGTCGACCAGGCCGGCCAGCAGACCGTTCTCCACGTAGTCGTCGGCGTCAAGGAACATCACATAATCGGTGTCCACCTGGGCCAGGCCGAGGTTGCGCGCATGCGGCGCACCGCCGTTCTGCTGCAGCGAGAACAACCGCGCCCCGGTGGCCTGGACCACCTTGCCCGTGCCGTCGAGCACGCCGTCCTCGACCACGATGACGTTGCGCTCGGCAACGCCCTCGGCGATCGCCGAACGGATCGTCCGACCGACCCAGCGTTCGGAACGGTAAGCGGGCACCACCACGCTGAGGTTCATGCGCGCCTCTTGCCGGTTGCCGTGTTTGCGGTCGATCGGATCCATCAAGCCAAACCCTTCAAGTCGTACGGATTGCAGGCCGGCCGCGCTTTCGCAAGCGGCAGGCGCCGCCCGCGGGGTGCCCTGCGCAAGGGCGCCCGCGCGACCCGTCTTGCCTGCCGGATGATTGGGGTTTTGCCGTGAAATCGCCGTTCAAGAACCGCAAGCGCGCGGATTCCCGGCGCACCTTGATCGAGCCGTCGCCCCCGAAGGAGAGGGAGCCTGAGGGGCGCGGCGATCTCAGTAGTGATAGCCCAGCAACCGCAATTCGTCGCCGAAGGTCTGGTCCACCCAGCTGCGCTCCTCTTCGCCCAGCACTTCGCGATAGCCACGATTGTCGCTGCGGTGCTTGGCCTTGGCGTGCGGCAATTGCAGCGGCTCGGGCAGGCCGATGATCCGGCGGACCTCTTCAAGCTCGTCGGCGATCGACTCGAAGCGGCAGATGCGATCGACCGCCACCTTGCCGCCGAGCGTGTACACGTCGAAGCCGCGGTGCTTGAGCATCATCGCCCGCGGAGTGCGGATGAAGCTGGACATCGGCGGACGCGGCTCGGAGCGGTTGCACCAGTAGTAGTGCGAGATGAGCCGGTCGTAGGGATTGCGCTCGAAGCAGAACTTGAAATAGCCGTTCCAGGCATCCCGGCCGATGTACTCGCGCACTTCGCGCCCGGTCATGTGGTTGTAGAAGCGCAGCTTGCGCTTGCCCTTGAACGCCAGCTTCGCGACATCGCGCAGCCCGTATTCGTACCAGGGCGCCAGGTAGTTCTGGGCACCGCGGTAGCCCAGCGAGCGCCGGGTTTCCTCGTCGACCGGCGAGATCGGCGTGATGATGTCGTCCGGACCGCAGAACTTCGACAACGCGATCTCGATCGACGTGCCGGCCGTCTTATTGGTCTTGAGGAAGATGAACTTGTGCTTGTGTGAAACGATCATGGCAGTCTTCCTAACTTGCCCGCAGAACAGGATGGCCGCGCGGCGGCGCAGGCGCGCGGCGATGCCCGGACATTCTTTCGACAGGAACGTGGACGAAGTGTCTGCGTGGCGCCCGCGGGGCGGCGTGAGCCTGGCTCGCCCGACGCCGTTCCCCGCCCTTGGAGGCTCCGGCACGAAGCGCGCTCAGGCGGGGGCGTGGGTCCGGCCGCGCAGGGTGCGCGCCACGGTGCGGCGCATCTTGTTGACCAGGCCGACGGTGCTGGCGAAGACATACTCATGCCTGCTGAGCAGGCCTTGGCGCACCAGTTTGCGGCGCAGGTCGCGCCGGCCGCGGTGGATCGCGTCGAAGTCGTCGCTCAAGCCCACCTCGCCGTCCTCGCGCCGGTTCCAGATGGCCAGCACCTGGTCGATCTTGGCGCAGCGGTAGCCGGACAGCACGATCTGCGACCACAGCAGGTAGTCCTCCGAGCGGCGGAATTCCTCGTCGAAGCGGAACGGGAGGTCCCGCCGCAGGACGACCGAAGCGGTCGGAAAGGGATTGCGCACCAGCAGGGTTCCGCGCCCCACGATGTCCACGCCCACCGGCGACTGTGGCGCCGGCAGCACCGTACCGCGCGGTCGCACCAGCATCTGGTGCGCGATGAGCGCGATCTCGGGATCGGCTTCCAGTGCGGCCATCTGCAACTCCAGCTTGCGCGGCCCCCAGGTGTCGTCGGCGTCGAGAAAGGCGATGTAGGGTTGCTGGGCCTGTTGCCAGCCGGTGTTGCGCGCGTGCGAGGGCCCGCGGTTGGCGGGAAGCGCGATCACCTTGATCCAGTCGTTGCCGTAGGCGGACGCAACGCGGTGCAAGGCCTCGATCGTGTCGTCGCCGCTGGCGTCCTCCACCAGCAGTACCTCGGCGGGACGCAGCGTCTGGGCGGCGATCGACGCGACCGCGTCGTCGATGGTCGCCGTGCAACGGAAGCAGGGAACCACCACGCTCACCGGCGCCAGCGCCCTCGAAGGCGTGACCCGGCCCCGTGCGCCCCCTTCCAGGACGGCTTGAGCTTCATGCCCGCTGTTCATGACCGACCTCGACCGTTCGGAAATTTAACGACCTAGCATTGACCGGACTGGATCAATGCATCGTCAATGCCCGGCGGCCGGTCGACCGGCGCAAAAAAAAGGGGCAGCCATGAGGCTGCCCCGGGGAGTACCCAGCCGGTGATGCTTAGCGGGTGTAGGTGTTGTACTTGGAGTTCGAGTACAGGTTGTCGTGCACCGTGATGTTGTACGAGCCCTTGCTGAACTGGATGTCGCGGCTCAGCGAACCGCCTTCCTTGGTGGCGGACATGTAGCGGGTGCTGTTGTACTTGAGCGTGTTGCCGGTGATCAGCCAGTCGTGCGACTTGCCGCTCGGGCGCACGCCCGCCAGGCCGTTCTCGGTCATGAAGTTGCCGGTGACGGTGACGTACGGGGCGCCGATGCCCATCACGCCGAAGCCGTAGTTGCCCTTCATCGTGTTGCCGACGATGGCGATGTCGGCGATGTTGGCGTGCAGCTCGATGCCGTTGCCGTGGTTGTTGGCGAAGGTGTTGTTTTCCAGGCGGATCGCGTTGGTCTCACCCTCCGTCATCGGCTCGATGTCGATGCCGGCTTCCGGCAGCGTGCCGTTGGTGCCCTGGAACGTGCTGTTGACGATGTAGACGTGCTGCGACGGACCGATCGACAGGCCCTGGCGGCGGTTGTTGCTCGACACGATGCCGTCGACGGTCACGTAGTCCGAACGCACGTGCACCTTGTTGACGTCCTTGGCGCCGATCCAGACGCCGTCGCCCCAGAAGTTGGAGAGATTGACGTTCTTCAGCACGACGTTGGTCGAGGCGGTGACGTTGATGCCGTAGCCCCACTCGCCGGTGTCGCCCAGGTGCTTGGTGCGGTCGCCGATCAGGTTGCCGCCGACCACGCGCACGTCGGTCGCGTTGTAGACCTGGATCACCATGTAGCGGCTGGCGCTGGTCGGGATCACTTCCAGGGTGGCGGCCGGATCCATCTTCAGCCGGGTGTGCGAGCGCAGCTTGATCGGCTTGGTGGCGTTGACCATGTAGTGGCCGGCCGGCACGAAGACCGTGCCGCCGCTGGTCGGCAGCGAGTCGACGGCGGCCTGGATGGCGGCGGTGTCGTCATGCACGCCGTCGCCCAGGGCGCCCTTGGTGCGCACGTCGACGGTCATGGTCTTGCCGATGACCGGCTTGGGCATGGCGGTCCACCAGTCGGCGGCGAACGAAGGCGCGGCGATGGCGGAAAGGGCCAGCGCGGCGAACGCCAGCATCAACGGCTTCTTCACGAGGTTCTTCGCGGTGACGGAGGCGCGGCCGGCGACGGCAAGCTGCTGATTATTAACGGAAGTGTTCATGTTCAACGGGATCTCGGGTCTTTTGTCGGGTAGCACTTCGTCACGCGAAGCTCACGCAAAAAATGCGCGATCGTCACGTACCTAAGCAAGCTCGACAGAGGACCCCAAGTGAACAAAACATGATCACGTTGGCAAAACGTACCCGGGCGGCCTCGAAGCCTGTCGTGACAGGCGAGAACCGCATCCCACAAGGGCTGCAGGGCACACAGACAGGCGCCTGCCAGCTTTCGGCGGAATGACTGCGGCCACCCGTTGCACGCCACCGAAACCTCTTGGCGCGGAGGCATGCGCCCCACACGGAAAAAGGGCGCCGTATCGCTACGGCGCCCTTGGCAGGCCGGCACGGGCCGGCCGATGCGTCACGTCCGATGGCTAGTTATCGGCTTCCACCCGCAACGACTTGAGGTGGATCGTGTCGCCCTTGGCCGGATGGGCACGGCCGTTCGCCCGCACGAAGGAGATGCTGAGCTTGTCCAGGTCCGCGGGCCAGATGCCGCGCAGCGCCTTGCTCAGCGGGAACACGAAGCGCACTTCCGGCTTGCCTGCCCCGTGCATGTCCTGCATGCCTTGCATTCCCTTGCCCTGCATGGCCGCCTGCATCTGCGCCACGCCGATCTCGAAGGAGCCCAGCATGCCGAGCAGATACTTGCGCTCGGGCTGGTTCACTCCCGCTTGTTCGGGCAGGTTGACGAACACACTGTAGAAATACCCGCCCTTGGCGCCCAGCCCGGTGAGCTGCACGCCATCGAGCACCAGGCGCAGCGGATCGGCCTTCGCCGTGGCCTGCGCACCGGTCGGGCGCAGCAGCAGCGAACGCACCTGGCTGGCGTCCTGGGTGGTGAGCGCAACGTCCACGGTGATCGAGTGTTCGTCCAGCACCAGCGGCTCCGATGCGCCCAGCGCGGTGGTCCGCACGCTCGCCGGCCGCAGCGGCGCCGTACGCGGAGCCGAGAACGACGACAGCGAGGTGGCGCGTACCGCCGACGTGGAGGTGGGCGGCGGCGGCTCGGTGGGCGGGAGCGCGGCGGGCATGGTCTGGTTTTCGTACTGGTAGAACATGTACCGGGAAGGGTTCCTGGCCCACACGCGCGGCACCTCGTCCACCGCATCGCCGTACTGGAAGGAGCCCTGCCAGTAGTTCTGGTAGGCCCGCGGCATCTGGCGCCCGTCGCCGGCCTCGAACCAGGCCAGCCACAACCGGTCGATGTTGGCGTGATGCACCCAGAACAGCGGATCCCGGGGTGAAATGATGATGTCGCCCATCGCCCCGCCGATGAGGTTGTGCACCGGGTTGTGCGGCGCGTTCTCGAGTTTCGTCTCGAACGCGTTGCCGCTGCCGCGCTGGAAATTGATCACGTCGTCGGCGAACGGATCGAGGCTCAGCGCCTCGGTGACATCGTCGCCCGTGCGCTCCTTGCGCCACAGCGGCGAGGTGGTGTCCAGGAACTCCGGCGGGACTTTCGGATGGGTGTAGTAGTCCCAGTACGGAAGCACCATGTCGGGGATGCCCGAAACAGTGCGCAGGTTTTCCTCGAAGCGATACAGCAATCCGCGGTGCCAGGCGAGGAAGTACGGGCTGCGGTGGGGACAGAAATTGACGTGGACATCCACCCAGTAACCCCAGTTCGCGGGCGTGGTGGTGCCTCGGTTGTTCCGCATGGCGCCGATCGCGGCGACGAAAGGCTCGTACAGGGGGCCGGTGCAGAACGTGTCCCAACTGGGCCGGGTGCGCACGATCGTATCGGCGGACCTGACCACGCCCGGCAGGAGCGGCAACAGGGCAAGGGAAGCGGACGACTGAAGAAAGCGCCTTCTTGAAATCATGGTTGGTCCTCCATGGGGCTAGCGGGTCTCGAGGGATCAACGCGCCCGGATTGCCCGGCACGGAAGTGGGGACGAGACCTCAAGCGGGATTGCAGACTTTCGGCGCGGCGGGGCTGTTCCGGCGGCCGCTTTTGAAGGTGCCGTCCTAGGCACCTATTCAGTGAATAGCGAGGCACGTCAACCGGAGGTATAGGAAGCGCCGCTTTCCTGCATACGCTCGCGCACAGGCACCCGCCTGCCTGCCATTGCCTCGACGCTGCCCCCTCGCGGGCCCGTCATCGCGGTCTTTTCCGATCCGATTGCACGGGCGCGCCAATCCGCTCGTATCGCCCGCCAAGCCGCGTGCGCCAACGATCCGGCGCGCACCGGTCCGCCCGATTTCCATGAACCGAACCCAATGGTCGAGCTTGTTAGTCCCGTGAAGGACTTGCATCTTCCGCGTCGCTTCCATGTGACGAGAGAGTCAACCTCCTGATGATGAATCAACACGACACCCAGTCCTCGGCCAAGCCGGGCACCACCAAGCGGAATTTCTCCATGAAAAAGCACTTGATGATCGCTATCGCTTCGCTGACGCTGTCTGCCGTGGCACTCCCCGCTGCCGCTTCCAACTGGTGGGACGCGACGCCGAACATTTCGATCGGCTCGGCGTCCGTCAACGTCAAGAACAAGGGCGCGCTGGGCAACGGTTCGCATGACGACACCGCTGCCATCCAGTCCGCCATCAACTCGCTTCCGAGCAGCGGCGGCACGGTCGTCGTCCCGGCCGGCCGCTACATGATCAACGCGCTCAAGCCGCTCACCCTGCATTCGCACACGCGCCTGCAGCTGGACCCGGACGCCGAGCTCAAAGTGATCCCCAACAGCGCCAGCCGCTACTGGGTGGTCAAGGCCTTCAAGGTCAACAACGTCGAGATCGTCGGCGGCAAGATGACCGGCGACCGTGCCAACCACAAGGGCAACACCGGCGAGTGGGGCTATGGCATCAACATCTCCGGCTCTTCCAACGTGCTCGTGCGCAACGTGGTGCTTTCGGAGTTCTGGGGCGACGGCATGTGGATCGGCGCCGTCAAGGCGAACGGCAACCTGACCCGCTCCAACTACGTGACGGTCAACAACGTCACCTCCTCGCACAATCGCCGCCAGGGCCTGTCGATCGGGCCGTCCCAGCACGTCTACATCGTCAACAGCACCTTCAAGAACACCCAGGGCACGCTGCCCGAGGCCGGCCTGGACATCGAGCCGCAGGACCAGGGCCCGGCTGACACCATCCGCCTGGAGAACAACACCTTCTCCGGCAACGCCGGCAACGGCATCGAGCTGCACTACAACGTCTCGAACGTGACCATCACCGGCAACACGCTCAGCGGCAACGACGGCTTCGGCTCGCTGGCCATCGGCCCGGGACAGCTGCACGTCAGCAACAACTACGCGACCCGCAACGGCCTGGCCGGCGTGGGCATGAGCGGCCAGACGCACAACTCGTCCGTGAGCAACAACAAGCTGCAGTACAACAGCACGCACTACATGTCGCCGAGCAGCTCCGGCGGCGCGGACAGCCGCGATATCCAGATCGGCAAGAAGACGTCCTCGATCTCGGTTTCCGGCAACCAGCTCACGCCCAACGGTTAAGGGCTGGCCAGGCCAGGAGGGCCTTTGCACAAAACAGCGCCGGGCAGCGATGCCCGGCGTTTTTTTGTTCGAGGGGGCGTTGTTCGAACCGCGTGCGCCGCGGCTCTCGCTGTGCTTCTTGCAAAGCGTGAAGGCGCGGACGCGCGAGGGACCGGAACAGCGTCAAGAACGCGTGCATAACCCCTCGACAAGCGCTCGTTTCCGACTCCCGTGGGCATGTCCGTGCCGTCTGTCGGTGGCGCCTGGACGATCGGGACCCGGGCGTCTTTCCACCCGCTTCTTAACGCCTTGATCGCGAACGTAAAACGAAACGGTTACGAGCGTGTCACGGAACTGCCCCGAGCCCGTCGGAGGCCCGTGCAATTTTCATGAACGGCACCCAATGGTCGAGCTTGTTAGGGTCCGTGAAGGTCATGCATGGTTCGCGTCACTTTCACGTGACGAGAGGGTCAACTCCTGATGATGAATTTGCACGACACCCAGTCCTCCGCGAAGAAGACCGCCAAGCGCTCGCTGTTTGCCAAGCCCCTGGTGATCGCCGCTTCGCTGGCACTGTCTGCCGTGGCACTTCCTGCTGCTGCTGCTTCCTGGTGGGACGCCACCCCCAATATCTCGATCGGTTCGCGCACCGTCAACGTCAAGAACTTCGGCGCCCGCGGCAACGGTACGCACAACGACACGGCCGCCATCCAGAAGGCGATCGATTCGCTGCCCAGCAGCGGCGGCACCGTCTTCGTTCCGGCCGGCCGCTACATGATCGACGCCACCAAGGCGCTCAAGCTGCATTCGCATACGCGGCTGAAGCTCGACCCGAGCGCAGAACTTCGCGTGATCCCCAACGGCGCCAGCCGCTACTGGGTGGTCAAGGTGCACAACGCCAACAACGTCGAGATCGTCGGCGGCAAGATGACCGGCGACCGCGCCCGCCACAAGGGCACGCGCGGCGAGTGGGGCTACGGCATCAACATCTCCGGCTCCGATCATGTGCTGGTGCGCAACGTGCACCTGTCCGAGTTCTGGGGCGACGGCATGTGGATCGGTGCCCTGGGTCGCAACGGCAGCCTGGACCGCTCCAACTACGTGACGCTCAACAACGTGACGTCCTCGCACAACCGCCGCCAGGGCCTGTCGATCGGTCCGGCGCAGCACGTCTACATCGTCAACAGCACCTTCAAGGACACCAAGGGCACGCTGCCGGAGGCCGGCATCGACTTCGAGCCGCAGGAACAAGGCCCGGCCGACACCATCCGCCTCGAGAACAACCTGATCTCGGGCAACAACGGCAACGGCATCGAGATGCATGCCCACGTTTCCCAGGTGACGTTCGCAGGCAACACGTTCAGCGGCAACCGCGGCTTCGGCCTGATGTCGATCAACGCGCACCACATGCAGCTCAATGGCAACCACGCCACGAAGAACGGCCTGGCGGGCCTGCGCATGAGCGCCAAGACCCACAACGTGACGATCAGCAACAACAAGCTCCAGTACAACAGCACCCGCTACATGTCGGCGACGAGCGCCGGCGGCGGCACCAGCCGCGACATCCAGATCGGCAAGAAGACCTATTCGATCAGCCAGTCCAACAACACCCTTTCGCCCAAGCGGAAGTAAACCGCGCCGCGGGCAGCCGCCAGGCTGTCGCGCAAGCGCACGACCTCGCGCCGGGGCAGCCACGCTGCCCCGGCGTTTTCTTTTTTTGCTGTTCGCAGGGGGCGAAGCTGCGCGCGGATGCCCGATTTCTTTTGCGTGGCGCGCTACGAGGCCGAGCCGGCCAGCGAACCGCCGGGCATGTCCGTGCCCAGCAGGCGCTCGTAGACGTCCAGCGTGCGCTGGATCACCGCGCGCTCGTCGAACTCGCCGATCGCCTTCTCGCGCGCCTTCGCGCCCAGGCGCGCCAGCAATTCGCGGTCGTCGTCCAGCCGCGCGACGAGCGCGGCCAGCGCCGCGGCGTTGCGCGGCGGCACCACCAGACCGTCCATGCCGTGCCGCGTGACCACCTCGCGGCAACCGGGCTGGTCGGTGGTGATCAGCGCCAGTCCCGCCGCGGCGCCTTCGATCAGGCTCTTGGGCACGCCTTCGCGGTAATAGCTGGGCAGCGCCATCACGTCGATGGTGGAAAGCAGCGCGGGCATGTCCTCGACGTGGCCAAGCCACGTGATCACGCCTTCCGCGGCCCAGCGTCCCACCTGCTCGTCGCTCACCGAGCGCGGGTTGCCCGGGTCGGGCGCGCCGGCCAGCACGAACTCGATGTCGCGGCCCTGCGCCTTGAGCTGACGGGCGGCCTCGACGTACTCGCCGATGCCCTTCTCCCACAGCAGGCGCGCGGCCAGCAGCACGCGCAGGCGTCCATCGCGGCCGGACATCGAACTGGGACGGAAGCGCGAGGTGTCCACGCCGGAACTGCGGATCACGTGGATGCGATCGCGCGCCACCAGCCGCGAGCGGCGGAAGATCTCCGCGTCGTCCGGGTTCTGCAGGATCAGCAGCGAGCGGCGATGGTCGAGCGTACCGCGCATCAAGGCCTGCACCATCGGCCGCAGGCAGCGTGCCTTCAGATCGTTGCTGGTGAACACGTAGCCCATGCCGGCTACCGCGTTGACGGTGGCCGGCACGCCGGCCATGCGCGCCGCGGCGCCGCCATAGACGGCGCACTTGACCGTGAAGTTGTGCAGGAGGTCCGGCTTCTCGCGGCGCAGGATGCGCACCAGGTGGCGCAGCGTCACTGCCTCGCGAAGCGGGTTGAGGCTCGCGCGGTCCATCGGCAGCGTGATCCAGCGGAAGCCGCGCGCGGCAAAGCGCCCGCCGAACGGGCCGGGCGGGGAGAGCATCACCACGTCGTGGCCATCGGCCTGCAACCGTTGCGCGGTCGACAGGCGGAAGTTGTACAGATACCAGTCGGTGTTGGCGTAGAAGACGAATTTCATCGCTCGGATCCTTTGCTGTTGCGCTCCTGGGCGCGTGCCGCGCTAGAACTTGTTGCCCGACACTTGCACGTTGGAAGTCTTGTCGCCGATGTGCAGCTGCGCGGGGTGGTCGCCACCGCCACCGGAGGTCATCGCCTTGAGCGCGCGGCGCATCGAATGCGCGCTGTTGTCCGACAGCGTGTTGTCGGTGACCTTCACGTCGCTGGTGTGGCCGGCGAGCTTGACCCCGCTCATGCCGTTGGCGGTGATGACGTTGTCGTCCACCCACAGGTCGTTCATCTGCGCGGCCAGCACGCCGAAGCCGCCGTTGTCGCGGATCGTGCAGCGGCGGATCACCACGCCGGACACGCTGTGATGGATCTCGACGCCACAGCCCTTGTTGCCGGTCAGCGTGCAACCCTGGATCAGCACGTCCTTCACCTCGCCCTGCCCCATCGGCTCCAGGTCGATGCCGGACTGCGGCTTGGTGCCGTTGGTGTCGCTGAAGGTGCTGTCCAGGATGCGCACGCGCTGGCACGGACCCAGCGACAGTCCCTGGCGGCGGTTGTTGGTGCACACCACGTTCTGCACGGTGATGTCGGTGGAGATGTCGGCCTTGGCGCCGCGGCCGAACGCGCCGATCCACATGCCGTCGCCCCAGCAATCGGAAATGCGGGTGCCCTGGACCAGCACGTTGTGCGAGGCCTGGATGTTGATGCCGTAGCCCCACTCGCCCTTGTCGCCACGGTGCTGGTCGCGCTCGCCGACCACGCGGCCGCCCACGATCTGCACGTTGTCCACCCGCCAGACGCGGATGACGTGGTAGCGCTTGAGCGTGTTGGGCAGCGCGGTGAACTGCGCGTCCGGCGCCATTTCCAGGCGGATGTTCGAGCGCAGGCTGATCGCGCGCGCGGCGTCGATCATGTAGTTGCCCGCCGGCACGTGCACCGTGCCGCCGGTGGCGGCGATGGCGTCGATGGCGGCCTGGATCGCGGTGGTGTCGTCGGTCTTGCCGTCGCCGCGCGCGCCCTTGGCGCGCACGTCGATCTGGTTGGCGGCCGCCGTGGCGATACGCGGCAACGCCGGCAACAGCGCGGCCCCCGCCAGCGCTAGGGCGCGTTGCAGGAACAGGCGGCGCGCGTTGGCGTCGGGCCCGTTCATGCGTCGGGCCTCTGCGCCGGCGCGTCGGCGCGGCTGAGCAGCCACGGCAGCACCACGGCCAGCAGGTAGAACTTGGAGGCGAAGAACTTGTTGCCCATGCGTCCGCGGTAATCCTCCAGCCAGCGCGCGGCGCCGGGCACCAGGTCGCGCGCTTCCACGGCGAAGGCGTGCACCTGCTCGAAGCGTTCCGCGGCCAGCCCGCACAGGTCGAAGCGGAAGCAGCCCTTGGCACGCACGTACGGCAGCTCGCCGAAGCGACGCGCGATGTGCTTGCGCACCAGCGGCTTGTTGTGGCCGTCGCGGTCGATCAGCTGCGCGTCGGGCACCTCGCGATAGACCCATTCGGCCAGCTGCGGGTCGCAGAACGGATAGGCCTGGCGCAGGCCGAGCGCGCTGGTGGTGTACTGCCCCTTGGGAAAGCCCGCGCCGGCCTCGACGATCGCCAGCGTGACGCGCTTGCGCGCCTCGATGGTGCGGGCGTTGGCAAGTTCCTCCTGGAACACGCGCAGGCGTTGGCGCGACTGCGACGCCACCGGGCGGCCCAGCAGGCGGTCGACTTCCGCGTCGCTGAAGCGCGAGCCGGGGAAGTAGCGCTCGAACGGGTCCATGCCCAGCGTCGCCAGCACGAAGCAGGCGACGAAGCTGCGGCTGACCGGGCCGGCCTCGAACAGCTTTGCCGGCACCGGAAGATCCCTGGCCATGCGGAACAGCGCGCTCTTGCGCGCATCCACCGGCGTGCCGAAATAGATGTCCGAACCCAGCCCGTCGATGACGCCATCACCGCCGGCGCCGGCGATCTCGGTGGTGAGATCGGCGTAGGACAGCATGGCGAAGTCGGCCGACAGCAACGGCAGGCGCGGCACCATCGCCAGGTAACGGTCGTAGGCGCGCGCCGGCTGGCACACCAGCGCTTCGTGGCGCAGGCCGAGCTGCCGCGCGACCGCGCGGGCGGACTCGACCTCGTCCTCCTCGCGCCCGCCCAGATAGGTCAGGCACGTGGTGTCCGGCCGGGCCTCGGCGACCGCGATCGCCAGCGAGCTGGAATCCTTGCCGCCGCTCTGCAGCATCCAGGGCGTATGCATGCCAGCGGTCGAGCGCGTGACCGCCTCGCACAGCAGCCGGTGGTAGGTTTCGAGCAGCGAGTCCTCGTCCGCGACCTGTTCGGTCGGCCGCTTCGGCGCGGGCGAAGAGCGGAACGGAAAGCGGTATTCGGGCGCCGCATGCAGGTCGAGTTCCGGGTCGAAGCCGATCACCGCCACCCGGACATCCCGATAGATCGTATGCGGCGGATACACGAACGCATTGCGCAGCACGTCGGCGACGGAAACCGGATCGATCGGCCTGCCGCCAGCCTGCCCCGACAACGGCGCGAAATCCGCGTCGTAACGGTACGGCGAAGCCTGGAGCTTGATGCGGGGATCGGCATCCTGCACGGCGGTGGCGGTGGACATGGTGTCTTCCTTTGCAGACGCCCTGGGCTGGCGTGGAATGACTGGCGCGGACATCGGGACGCGCCTTATGGCCGCGGGCCGCAATGCGCGCGCGCGTTTACAGATAGCAATCGCGATGCAGGCGACGGGTGAAGCGTCGCGGTCGCGGCCGCCCGAGGGACGGCACACGCGCGCTTCGGGAGCGGCGGCAGGCGGTTCACAGCACCACGCCGTGGGTGACGTAGTAGCAGAACACGCCGCCCGCACCGACCAGCCCCATCCGCAGCACGACCGGATTGCGCAGGGGCGAGAGCCGGCTGTCGCAACAGATCGCGGCCAGGATCAGCGATACCGACAACCAAGCCGGCAACAGGTAGCGGTTGGAGAAGTTGCCCCAGCCCACCGCGAAGAACGGCAGCATCAGTACCAGGTAGATCGCGGTGCTCTGGTTGATGCGCTCGCGCACCGGCTCGCGCACGAACGGCGCGACCACCCACGGCAACACGTACCAGAACAGCGAGAACACCGCGAAATCCAGGCGCACACCGGCCTTGTAGGAGGAACCGGCGTCGTAGGCCATCACCATGGTGTAGACGGCTGGCACCAGCGCCCGCACCAGCACCATGGTCACGCCGCTGCAGTAGGCCAGGAACGCCAGGATGCCAGCCACGCGCAGCAGCTTGGTATTGAGCAGCAGTACCGGCGCGAAGAACAGGTACAGCAGCGCCGAGTAGTGGAACCCGGTGGCCAGCAGGCCCCACAGGATGAACGCGCGCCACTGGCGCTGGTAGAACGCCAGCAGCGCGGTGAACACCAGTAGCGAGGAGAGGCCCTGGCGCATCACGTTGATCGTCGCGTTGGACATCACCGGCGAGATGAACAGGAACAGCAGCGAGGCGGCCAGGAAGGTCGTGTAGCCGGTCTCGCTCTCCAGGAACGTGTGGTAGCGGCGGGTGGCCACCAGCGCGGTGCCCATCATCACCAGGAACATCACGCCCTCGTAGCCCGTGAAGCTCATGCCGGTGGCGGCCAGGATCACGCTCAGGTAGTAGAAGACCGGTTCGAAGCGGCTGTCCGTTTCGCCATGGTGCTGGAGGCTTTCGAAGAAGCTGGCGTAGACCGAGGTGTCGGTGCCGATGTTGCCGCGGGTAGCCACGGCAAAGGTGACCACGACGATCACCGCCGCCACCAGCATCAGCCCGAGCAGCACGCGGGCATTGGTGTTGGTCGGACTGTCGGAGTACGCGAGGGGCTGGTCCATGGTGCTGGTGGTGTTCATCGTCAGCTCGTCTGGTCGGCATGGGTGGCACGCGTGCCGGTGGAGCGCGTGCCCGCGGAGAACCGGCGCGCGTAGGTGATGGCGCGCCGGCGCGCGTAGCGGGCCACGCCCAGCACGGCGGCCACGCGCATGCGCGCGCCGCCGATCAGGCCTTGTTCGTGGAGCGTGCGGCGCACGTCGATCGCCGCGGCGTACATCGCTTCCATGTCGCCGCTCAGGCCGCCGGCGCCGAACGGCGGCTTGTGCCAGGACGCCAGCACGGGTTCGATCCGCGCGCAGCGGTAGCCGGAGAGCAGGATCTGCGCCCAGAGCATGAAGTCCTCCGCGCGTCGGCGGCGTTCGTCGAAGCGGAACGGCAGGTCGCGCCGAAGCAGCATCGAGGCGGTGGGAAACGGGCTGCCCATCAGCGGCAAGCGGTTGGGCAGGACGCGTACCGCGATCGGACGGCGCACCTGCGGCGGCGGGTCGGTGCGTGCCTGTACGTTCATGGCGTGTGCCAGCAGGGCAATGCCCGGATCGCCCGCAAGCACGTGCATCTGGATCGCGAGCTTTTCCGGATGCCAGGTGTCGTCGGCGTCGAGGAAAGCGATGTACGGCTGGCGTGCGTGCTCCCAGCCGTGGTTTCGCGCCGCGCTGGGCCCGCCGTTGCGCGCCAGCGTGAAGACACGCACCCAGCCATCCGGGTATTCGGCGGCCACCTGGTAGAGGCGCTCGAGCGTGCCGTCGCCGCTGCAGTCGTCGACCAACAGCACTTCGGCCGGCGGCAGTTGCTGCGCGGCGACCGATGCCACCGCCGGACCGATGGTGTCGACGCAGCGGTAGCAAGGCACCACCACGCTCACCGGCGCCACCTTGTCGTCGAGGGCGAGGGTCGGGCGCATCGTGTTTCCTGCGATCAGCGTTTCCATGGAGGCTCCCGGGGTCAGCACAGGCAGTCGTTGATGCGTGCGGCGGCCGCCCGCGCGGCGAGCTGCCACTCGGTGGTGCGCTGTTCGAGCAGGCTGCGCAGCGTGTCCTCCCGCTGCACCAGGTGATCGAGCGCCTCGCGCAGGGAGGTCGAGGAAAGGTTGCGTGCCTGCAGCACCATTTCCTGGTTGCCGAACATGTCGCGGTTGATCCCGCAGGCCTTGACGCTGTACGCGATCGACACCGTGGGCACGCCGCTGGAGAGCGCGGCGATCACCGGATGCGCGCGCGCGCCGATGAAGAAGCGCAGGTAGCTGATGACGTACTTGGTCTGCACCGCGTTGAAGTCGTTGGGCATCATCTTGACCGAGTCGCCCAGGTCGGCCAGCCGCGCCAGCAACGGTTCCATGTACGCCGCGTCGCCGCCGCGCGTGTCTTCGCGCAGCGGGTCGGCGTGCGGGATCAGCAGCACGCCAAGCTGGTGTTCCTTCACCGCGTGGCGGATGAATGCCGCCAGTTCCGCGTGCAGGTCCTTGTCCTGGCGCTTGTGCCGTTCGATCAGCCGGCTCACGTTGAGGCCCAGCACGTGGCCCTCGCCGCGCGGCCAGAACGGCGCCAGGTCGACCGGCTCCTTGCCGAGCATGAACGAGGGCTCGGCCATGCGGATCACGTTGCGCAGGCCCAGCTTGTGGACCAGGTAGTCGTGGCTCATCGACTCGCCGGCCGCCACGAAATGCATGCGCGCCAGGTGGCGCGTGACCGGCTCGACGAACTCGGGCTCGCGCTCGAACGGACCGACCGAGGCGCCCCACAGCATTACCGGCTTGCCCATGTCCATGGCCCAGCCGTCCACGCTCATGATCGGCGAGGGGATGCGGTAGTCGAGCGAATAGTTGTCGCCACCCACGGCCAGCACGGCGTCGACCGATTCGAGCTGGCGACGCAACCAGCGCGGCATGGGGAAGGGCCAGCCGGCGCGCTTGATCAGCGGCAGCGGCAGGCTCTGCAGTTGCACCCAGTAGCGCGACGGCGGCGGCAGGTAGGCGCGCACGAGGCGGACGCCGTCATCGGCGGCATTCGGCCACTGCTCGCTGTCGCGCGCGATGTTGACCGAGGGCACGAGCACCTCGACGTCGCCGAATTGTTCCTTCAGCAGGGCGACCGTACTGCGCACGATGGCCTCGCAACCTCGGTTGCGAAACGTGCGCTGTCCGGAGAGGTAGAAGCGTTTCACGTGAGCGTCCTGGCGTGGATACGAGGAATGACCGGGTTGGCGGACTGCGTCCGATCCGGCGGCGGTGGGAGGCGGCATCGTCCAGACACCGTTTCGGGCGGCGGCAACCGCCCGTCGGCCGCGGCTGGCGCGGCCGGCGGGCGATGCTTGCTCAGGCCGTGGCCGCCGGCCGCAGCACGGCCGCCGAGGGCACCGGCACCGATGCGAGCGAACGCCCGCGCCCGATGCCGTAATAGGCCAGCCCTGCCTCCTCCACTTGCGCCGGGTCGTACAGGTTGCGTCCGTCGAAGATCGCCGGGTCCTTCAATGCGCCGCGGATGCGCGCGAAGTCCGGCGCGCGGAACGCCTTCCACTCGGTCACGATCGCCAGCACGTCGGCACCGTCCAGCGCCTCGTACGCGTCCTCGCACAGCGTGAGGTCCGGCCGCTCGCCGTAGATGCGCGTGGTCTCCGCGCGCGCCTCCGGGTCGAACGCCCGCACCCTGGCGCCGGCCGCCCACAGCTGTTCCATCAGCCGCCGGCTGGACGCCTCGCGCATGTCGTCCGTGTTGGGCTTGAACGCCAGGCCCCACAACGCCACGGTCCGGCCCTTCAGCTGGCCGCCGCAGTGGCGCTCGATCAGCTCGAACAGCTTGCCCTTCTGCGCGTGGTTGACCGCCTCCACCGCACCCAGCAGCTTCGCCTCGTAGTCCACCGTGCGCGCGATGCGCTCCAGCGCCTGCACGTCCTTGGGAAAGCACGAGCCTCCGTAGCCGGCGCCGGGGTAGATGAAGTGGTAGCCGATGCGCGGGTCCGAACCGATGCCGCGGCGCACCTGTTCGATGTCCGCGCCGACGCGCTCGGCGATGTTGGCGATCTCGTTCATGAAGCTGATCTTGGTCGCCAGCATCGCGTTGGCCGCGTACTTGGTCAGCTCGGCCGAGCGCTCGTCCATCACCACCGTGCGGTCATGGTTGCGGTTGAACGGCGCGTACAGCTTGCGCAGCACGCCGACGGCGCGCTCGCTGGAGCTGCCGATCACGATGCGGTCCGGCCGCAGGCAGTCCTCCACCGCATCGCCTTCCTTGAGGAACTCGGGGTTGGAGACCACGTCGAACGGAATCACCGCGCCGCGCTCGGCCAGCGCCTGGGCGATGGTCGCGCGCACCTTGTCGGCGGTGCCCACCGGCACGGTCGACTTGTTGACCACCACCGCGTAGCGGTTCAGGTGCTTGCCGATGCTGCGCGCCACTTCGAGCACGTAGCGCAGGTCCGCGCTGCCGTCCTCGTCCGGCGGCGTCCCCACGGCGATGAAGATCACGTCGGCGTGGTGCACCGCCGGCTCCGCCTCGGTGGTGAAGTCCAGCCGACCACCCTCGTGGTTGCGCTTGACCAACGGCGCGAGGCCTGGCTCGTAGATCGGCACCTCGCCATGCTTCAAACGCGCGACCTTGGCCGCGTCCACGTCCACGCACAGGACGTGGTTGCCCATTTCCGCCAGGCAGGTCCCGGTGACCAGGCCGACGTAGCCGGTACCGAACAGGGTGACTTTCAGTGTCATGCGAAATCCTTCTGATTCGAGGTGGAAAGCGTGATCAGGCCTTGGCGCCCGCGTACTCGTAGTACGCGTAGGCGTAGTAGCCGGCGCTGCGCTTCTCGACCGCGTTGAAGATCGCGCCCTTCACTGGCACGCCGTTCTGTTCGAAGCGCTGCTTGGCCAGCGCGATCTCGCGCGCCTGGTTCACGCCGAAGCGCACGACCATCAGGCTGGTGCCTACGTGATGGCCGATCACCGCCGCGTCGGTCACCGCCAGGATCGGCGGCGTATCGATGATGATCAGGTCGAAGCGCGGCTTGAGCTTCTCGAGCAACGCGGTGAAGTGCGAGTGCATCAGCAGCTCGGACGGATTCGGCGGAACCTTGCCACGCGAGATGAAGTAGAGGTTGTTCGCCCCCTCCACCGTGCGCACGGCCTCGGACAGGCCGATCTGGCCGGAGATCAGTTCCGACAGGCCCTGCTCCGGACGGCCGCCGACCACGGTGTGCAGTGCGCCCTTGCGCATGTCCGCGTCGATCAGCAGCACGCGCTGGCCGGCCTGCGCGATCACCGCCGCCAGGTTCGAACCGACGAAGGTCTTGCCTGCGCCCGGGCCGGGGCTGGAGATCATCAGCAGGTTGTTCTTCGCTTCCAGGCGGGCGAAGTGCAGGCTGGTGCGCAGGCTGCGCAACGCCTCCACCGCCAGGTCGTCCGGCGCGCTTTGCGCCAGCAGGTGCTGGGCGTACGCCCCTCGTCGCACGCGGCCATTGCGCTCGGTGATCTCGCGCTCGGCGGCCGACAGCGGCACGCAGGCGTAGACCGGCAGGCCGACGTGCTCGATGGCGGCCAGGTCTTCCACGCCACGGTTGAGCAACTGGCGGATGAAGATGAAGGCGAGCGCGAGCAGGCCACCCAGCGCGGTGCCGGCGAGCACCAGGATCATCTTCGGCGGCCACACCGGACGGTTGGTGTTGGTCGCGGCGCGGTCGACCACGCGCACGTTGCCGACGGTGCCGGCGCGCGCGATGTCGAGCTGCTGGGCCTGGTTGAGCAGGTTGGTGTAGGTCTCGTTGCTGACCTGCACGTCGCGGGTCAGGCGCAGCAGTTCCTGCTGCGTGTCGGGCAGGTGGCCGACCTGCTTCTCCAGCGCGGCCTTCTTGCCCTGCAACTGCCCGATCTGCGCGGCGAGGGCCTGGTAGGTCGGATGGTTGGAAGTGAACTTGCGCTCGACGTCGGCCATCTGCATGCGCAGGTTTTCGATCTGCGTGTCCAGCGCGACCGTCTGGTCGAGCAATCCCTTGGTCTGCAGGCTGATGTCCACCGAGTGCGCGCGCATCTGGAACGCGTTCAACGCGGCGGTCGCCTTCTCCAGGTCCATCTTGACCTTGGGCAGCTGCTCCTTGACGAACTTCAGGCTGTTGGCCGCCTCGGCGGAGTTGCGCTCCACGTTCTGCTGCACGTACAGCGCGCTGATCTGGTCCAGCAGCTGCGTTGCCAGCACCGGATCGATGTTGTCGTAGGTGAGCACGATGATGCCCGAGTCCTTGCCCTGCTCGGTGGCCTGGATGGCCCCCTGCAGGCCGGTGATCGTGCCCAGGTGCGAGTGGCGCGCCACGTCGAACACGGCGCCGGGATTGGCGTGCAGCGACTGCACCTGCATCGTGATGCCGTTGCCCGTGGCCGATTCGCCCACGCGGCCGGTCAGCAGCACGTTGTCGCCCGCGTCGGTCAGCGTATAGGTGCCATGCTCACCGGCGACCAGCCGCAGCTGCTTGTCGAGGAGCGCCGAAGGCACGTCGAGCTGGAAGATGTCCAGTTCCGCGCCGCCCCAGTCGTAGCTGTCCATGCCCATGAACGGCGGGGCCACGTCACCCGGCATCTGCGGGTTGTAGCTGCGCGCCATGTAGTCGCCGATCACCGGGAAGCGCTCCGGCTTGGCGGTGATGTCCAGCTTGAGGTTGTTCACCGCCTGCCCGATGATCGTGCGCGAGGTGATCAGTGCGATCTCGGTGGTCGCCTGCGAGGAAGAGGTGCCCAACGTTTGCGACAGATCGTCCAGGCCAGGCAGGCTGGGGACTTTCTGTTCCACCTGTACGGTGGCGGTGGCCTCGTAGATCGGTGTGGTCAGCGTGGCATAAATCACGCTGATCACGAAGAACACCGCAGTGACGCCGATGATCAACCACTTGTGGTCGAGCAGCGTGCCGAGCAGCGCGTGCAGATCGATGTCGTCATCGCGACGCGGTGAGGACGGGAAGGTCTGTTTGGTGGTCATAGCCCGGTTCCTAGGCTTGGGGGGTTCACAGGTAGCGCAGCCAACTGCCGACGCCACGTTCGATTGAGGCGTGTACTTGCTCGAACACACTGCGCGAACGTCGAAATGGATCCGGCACGTCGCTGCCCGCGTGCCATTTGTCGAAAAGAAACACCTTGCCGCTGGCCTCCGGGGCGAGCTTCACCACCGCGTTCAGGTGTCGGCGCTCCATCGCCAGGACCAGGTCCGCTTCGCGCAGCATCGATGCCTCGAGCTGGCGCGCACGGTGTTCGCTGGCATCGATGCCGTCGTCTTCCAGCAGTGCGGCGGCGTTCTGGTCGATCGGCCGCCCCACCAGCGCGCCCAGGCCGGCGCTGCTGACGTGGATGTCGCGCTCGCCCAGTTCGCGGCGGAACAGGAATTCCGCCACCGGGCTGCGGCAAACATTGCCGACGCAGACCACCAGGATGCTGTTGAACACGATCCGCACACTCCCGAAAAACCCAAGGCCATGTGGCCCCTGTCGATGCCACGCCGACCAGGCGCGTGATGGACGCCGAACCGGCCGGTAGAGAGTCGGCAGTAAAACTCGTGTTCCGTGAAAAAATCATGTTGGACACTTCCTTCATTTACGTGAAGAAAATGCTTTCTCAGCTACATCTTTTCTTCACGCGGGCTGGGCCTGGCATATCGCCAACTTGGAAACACGTCTTTCTCACCGCATTCACGAATGATCGCGTTAGATTCGTCGAGCCCGCTTGGCAAACGTTCCATCTTCGGGGGGCCCAACCCATGCACCAGTTGAAGCTCGTGCTTCCGCTTGCCGGTCTGCTGATCGCCGGCCAGGCCTTGGCACACAAGGCACCGCATGTCACGACCGGCGCCCCGGCTCCCGCCAGGCTGGCGCTGGTGCAGGCCGGCGCCAGCCCCGCCGCGCTGATCGATGGCGTGCGTGGACGAAGCGTCCGCGGCACGTCGGAAACGCCCGCCGCGGCAACCGCGCAAGCCATCGGCAAAAGCTATAGATACACCCACTCGCATTAACCGTCGCCATTAGCCAAAACCGCCATGTCGCGGGCGTGTCAGACGAATGACTTCAATAATTCGTCACGATTATCCCCACGGTGGCCCAGCAGAAAGGACGCATTATGAAAACGCTACCCGCAGTAGCCATCCTTCTCTTCGCCGTCGCGCTGAACGGCTGCGCGATCGTCCCCGGCCAGCGCATGGACGAGGGCGCGCTGCAAAGTGACAACAGCCACATGCAGCTGCTGCAGATCACGCCGGAGCTGGTGGAGAGCAGCCAGACGCAGGCCAGCGCGATTCCGCAGGAACTGGTCTCGTACCAGCCGGAGGACTACCGCATCGGCCCCGGCGACACGCTGTACATCACCGTGTGGGATCACCCGGAACTAACCTCGCCCGCGGGCTCGCAGCAGCAGACCGTGGCCAACGGCCGCCTGGTGCGCCCTGACGGCACGCTGTTCTATCCCTATGCCGGCACCATCAAGGCGGCCGGGCTGACCGTCGAGGAACTGCGCCAGTCGCTGACCAAGAAGCTGGGCAGCTTCGTGCGCGAGCCGCAGGTGGACGTCAACGTGGTCGGCTACGGCAGCCATCGCATCACGCTGGAGGGCGCGTTCCAGCACACCGACGCGCAGGTGCTCAACTCGGTGCCGATGACGCTGTCGCAGGCGATCGGCGTGGCCGGCGTCAACACGCAGGAAGCGGACCTCTCCGGCTTCACGCTCACCCGTGACGGCAAGACCTATCCGATCGACCTGACCGCGCTCAACCAGGGCACCGACGGCCAGATCTACCTCAAGCCCGGCGACAAGCTGTTCCTGCCGTACAACGACAACAAGGAGGTGTATGTCGTGGGCGAGGTGATCCGCCCGCAGGCCATCACCTTCAAGACCACCGCGCTGACCCTCACCCAGGCGCTGGGTCGTGCCGGCGGCCTGAGCCCGATCACCTCTTCGGGCAACGCCGTGTACGTGATCCGTGGTTCGGAGAAGCTCACCCAGACGCCCGCGCAGGTGTTCCACCTCAACGCACGCTCGCCGGCGTCCTATGCCCTGGCGGACAACTTCCGCGTCAAGCCGGGCGACGTGGTGTGGGTCGGCGCGGCCGGCATCACCAAGTGGAACCGCTTCCTGAGCCAGCTGCTGCCGCTGTCCGGCCTGATCTACCAGACCGCCGGCTCGGTCGATCGCGTCAACAACCCCTGACGGAAGGTTTGGCTGGCGGACCAGGGAAGGTCCGCCGGCATGGAACGAGAAAGGCCCGGCGCATGCCGGGCCTTTTTTTTCTTTGGGAGGGGTCTGGGTGAGAGGCCCGTGGGATGGGCGATCCGGCGCAGGTTGAAGTCAAGGGCAACCCAGGCAACGGCGCACTTCACCGCTGCCGTCACCACACTCTCTCCCCGGACGGGAAGGGGAGCTCAAGCGCTCGCCAGCCAGACCACCCCGCGCTCCACTCGAAGCGGCACCGCACGCAGCGACTGCCCACGGCAGGGCCCGCCCACGCAGAGCCCGTCCCCGGTGCGGAAGCTCGCCCCATGCACTGCACAGATCAACGTGCCGCGGCTGATCAGGAATTGTCCGGGCGCCCAGTCGAGTCGTCGCCCGGCGTGCGGACAGACGTTGATCCAGGCCCGCGCTTCCTCGCCGTCGCGCAATACGATGAGGGTTTCGGGACCTTCGGGCAGGGTCGCGTCCACCGCTACCGCGGTGCCGTCGGGAATGTGATCGAGGCGGCAAAGCGCCCCGGGGGGTAGGTCCATCGGCACTTGCCTCGGGGGCGTGAAAGCCCCATCGTTGCGCACGTAAGTCGTTGATTTTACCACACGGATTTTTAACATGCGCCTGTTCCAGCTGCCCTCGTCCCGTCCCCGCCACCCGCTTGCGCGCGCCCTTTCGCTGGTCGTCGGGGTTGCCGTGCTGGGCGTGATGCTGGTGTTCGGGCTGTTCGTCGCTGGCGTGCTGCTGGTCGGTGGCGGGCTGTGGCTGGCGTTGCGCCAGTGGAACCGCGCGCGCGCCGTCGGCCGTGCCGCGACTGCCGCCGGAGCGCGTCCGCAGGTACTCGAGGGCGACTTCGTGGTCCTGCATGAAGGGCGCCCGGTCGCGCGTTGAGGCGCGCAAGAAGCGGATGGCCCGCGCGCGAGCTGACGCCACAAACTGGCGTCATCTGGAAACCGGAACGCCGCCATGTCCGCCATCGAACCGCTTGAACAGGCCCGCCGTCTGCTCGACGAGGCCGAAACCGCGCCCAGCCTGGACGCCCTTGCCAGCGCGGTGGCGCTGAGCCCCACCTACCTTCAGCGCGCTTTCCGGCGGCGCTTCGGCATGAGCCCGGCGGAATACCACCGCTCGCGCCGCTTCGGGCAGTTCAAGGCCGCCCTGCGTGAAGGCGCCGCCGTGACAGACGCGGTCTACGAGGCGGGCTTCGGCTCGGGCAGTCGCGTCTACGAGCACAGCAACCGCCTGCTCGGCATGACCCCGGCAAGCTACCGCGCCGGCGGTGCCGGGGCGTGTATCCGCTACACCACCACCGGCACGCCGCTGGGGCGGCTGCTGGTGGCGACCACCACGCGTGGCATCTGCGCGGTCAACCTGGGCGACGACGACGTGGCGCTGGAACGCGGGCTGGCCGGGGAATTCCCGCATGCCACGCGCGAGCGCGTGGACGCCGGGCGCGAGGAATGGCTGGATGCGGTGATCGCGCGCATCGCCAGCGAGCTGGGCTGGAGCGATGCCGCGGCGCCCGCCATGCCACCGCTGGACATCGCCGCCACCGCGTTCCAATGGCGTGTGTGGGATGCACTCACCCGCATCCCCGCCGGCCAGACGCGCAGTTACCGTGCGCTCGCCACGGAACTGGGCGACGCCAACGCCGCCCGCGCGATCGGCAACGCCTGCGGCAACAACCGACTGGCGCTGATCGTGCCCTGCCACCGCGTGGTACGCGAGGACGGCTCGCTGGGCGGCTGGCGCTGGGGTGTGGAACGCAAGCGCGAGCTGCTGGCGCGCGAGCGCAACCGCGTCGCGGAGCCGGAGCGCCGCCGCGCGTCTTGACCGTCGCTCAAGGCTGGATTGAGAACTGCGCGCTACCGCGCCGGTGCCGCTCCGGCTATCGTGCGCGCTTCGGGCAACACCACCTGATCGACGCCGGCCTCGCCGGCTGCCGGCGTTTGCCCTTCGTTCCACCGGATCCCGCCGATGCCCACGCACAAGCCCGCCGGCCACAATGCCGTGTCGCCGTACCTGCTGGTCGCTGACGCGCGCGCCATGCTGGCCTTCCTGCACGCGACGTTTGGCGCGAAGGAACTGCTGCGCAAGATGCGCGATGACGGCTCGATCATGCACGCCGAGGTGTGGATCGACGATTCGGTGGTGATGGTCGGCGAGCGCCCCGATGGGCGCGATCCGGTGCGCGGTTCCACCCATGTCTACGTACCCGACGTCGACGCGTGTTACGCCGCGGGCCTGGCCGCCGGCGCATCCAGCGTGACCCCGCCCACCGACCAGCCCTACGGCGACCGCAGCGCCGGACTGCGCGACCCCGAAGGCCATTTGTGGTGGATCGGCACGCACCAGGCCGAATGAAGCCCCCTCCCCCTGCATGATCTCCCGCCATGTCCGCCATCGATGACACCTCCGCCACTCCTGCTCCCGCCCGCGCGCTGGACGAACCGCGTGTGCTGATCCCGCTCGGCCTGCTCGCGCTGTACGTCGTGTGGGGCTCGACCTACCTGGGCATCCGCTACGCGCTGGAGAGCTATCCGCCGTTCCTGCTCGCAGGCGTGCGCTTCCTCGGCGCGGGCTCGGCCATGTACGCGTTCCTGCGGATCCGCGGCGTGCGCCCGCCCACGCGACGCCAGTGGCGCAACGCGGCGGTGACCGGCGTGTTGCTGTTGCTGGGCGGCAACGGGCTGGTCTGCTACGCCGAGCAGAGCGTGAGTTCGGGCATTGCCGCGGTCGCGGTGGCGAGCATGCCGCTGTTCGCCGCGGTGTTCTCCGGCATGTACGGCCAATGGCCGAACCGGCGCGAGACGGTCGGCTTGCTGATCGGTTTCGCCGGCGTGGTGGTGCTGAACCTGGGCAGCGGACTTTCCGGCTCGCGACTGGGCGCGCTGGCGCTGATCGTGGCGGCGATGAGCTGGGCCTTCGGTTCGGCCTGGAGCAAGCGCCAGGACATGCCGGCCGGGCCGATGAACACCGCCGCGCAGATGCTCTGCGCCAGCGTCGCACTGCTGCTGGTCGGCTTCGGCACCGGCGAACAGCTGCCCGCGCATCCCACCCTGCGCGCCACGGCGGCGGTGGTGTACCTGGCGCTGTTCGGGTCGATCGTCGCCTTCAGCGCGTACCTTTACGTGCTCAAGCACGCACGGCCGGCGCTGGCGACCAGCTACGCCTACGTCAACCCGCCGGTGGCGGTGCTGTTCGGCGTGCTGCTGGCCGGCGAGCACGTCGGCCCGTTCGACCTGGGCGGCATGGCGATCATCCTGGTGGGCGTGGGCGTGATCACGCTGGCGAAGAAGCCCGCCCATTAGGCGAAAGTGCGTGTAGGAGCGCACCTGTGCGCGACCGCGCGGGTCGGGTAGCCGAAGGCCCGGCCGACGGCATTGAAGCAGCCGTGGTGCCGAGCGGAGTTCTCCCGCAGAAAGCGTCCTGCGCGCGGCTTCCCCACATCCCGGTCGCGCACAGGTGCGCTCCTACCGGGCTTGTCTCCGTGCCACCATGCCGCGGGCGAAGGCAACGGAGAGCGGCATGGATCACTCGCGGCAAGGTCTGCTCGCACGCGCGGCGTTGCGCTGCGCCGGCTGGTCCGAACGCTGGTTCCCCGATGCCTGGGTCTTCGCCGCGCTCGGCGTCGCGTTGGTGGCGTTGCTCGCGCTGGGTTTCGGCGCCGCCCCGACGACCACCGTGCAGGCTTTCGGCGATGGTTTCTGGAGCCTGATCCCTTTCACCATGCAGATGGCGTTTGTGGTGATCGGCGGTTACGTGGTGGCCAGTGCGCCCGTGGTGGCGCGCCTGATCGATGCATTGGCGCGCGTACCGAAAAGCGGCCGCGGCGCCGTGTGCTACGTGGCGCTGGTCAGCATGCTCGCCTCGCTGCTGTCGTGGGGTTTCTCGCTGGTCTTCGGCGGGCTGCTGGTGCGCCCGCTGGCGCGCCGCGACGACCTTGCGATGGACTACCGCGCCGCCGGCGCCGCGGCCTACCTCGGACTGGGCGCGGTGTGGGCGATGGGTCTTTCCTCCTCCGCCGCGCAGCTGCAGGCCAACCCGGCCAGCATGCCACCGGGATTGCTGGCGATCACAGGGGTCTTGCCGTTCAGTCAGACGATCTTCCTGTGGCAGTCGCTGCTGCTCACCGCGGTGCTGATCGCCGTGTCGCTGCTGGTGTGCTGGTTCACCACGCCGACCGGCGAAGGTGTGCGCAGCGCCCGCGACTGCGGCGTGGCCGATTCGGACGCGGTCCCCGCGCTGCCGCCACGCACCCGGCCGGGCGAATGGCTCGAGTACAGCCCGTTGCTGTCGCTGCTGGTCGGCGTGTTGGGACTGGGCTGGCTGCTGCGGCGTTTCGCCAGCGTGCCGGCGGCCATGGCGATCGCCGACCTCAACACCTACAACCTGCTGTTCCTCACCATCGGCCTGCTGCTGCACTGGCGCCCGCGCAGCTTCCTCGACGCGGTGGCGCGCGCGGTGCCCAGCACGGCCGGCGTGCTGATCCAGTTCCCGCTCTACGGCGGCATCGCTGCCCTGCTCACCCACGCGCCCGGCGCGGACGGTGCCACGCTGGCGCACCGGCTGGCCGGCGTGTTCGTGCGCGTGGCCACCACCGACAGCTTCCCGCTGGTGATGGGGGGCTACTCGGCGGTGCTGGGCTTCTTCGTGCCTTCGGGTGGCGGCAAATGGCTGGTCGAGGCGCCGTACGTCATGCAGGCGGCCAATGACCTGCACGTGCATCTGGGCTGGGCGGTGCAGGTCTACAACGCCGCCGAGGCGCTGCCCAACCTGGTCAACCCGTTCTGGATGCTGCCGCTCCTGGGCGTGCTGGGATTGAAGGCGCGCGACGTGGTCGGCTTCACCTTCATCCAGCTGCTGGTGCACGTGCCGCTGGTGCTGGGGCTGCTGTGGGCGCTGGGGCTGACGCTGCAATACGCGCCGCCGCTGATGCCCGGCTGATCGGGAAAACACGCAGGGTGGGCTTCAGCCCACCCCACGTTGTCCCGGTCAGGACTCGCGCAACGCCGTGGTCACCGGCAGCCGGGCGGCACGCACGGCGGGAAACAGGCCGCCAATGAAGCCGATCGCCAGCGCCCACTTCAGGCCGGTCCACAGCAGCGCCGGCGTCACGTGCAGCTGGAAACTCATCTGCCCGGTGGTACCCGCGGCGAGCGTCGAGGCGGCGAAACCGTTGAAGGCCAGCCAGGCCAGCAAGCCTCCCAGCAGCCCGCCGAGCAGCGCGAGCAACATGGTTTCGAGCATCACCGCGACCACCACCGGCGTGCCGCGGAAGCCGATCGCGCGCAAGGTGGCGATCTCGCGGGCACGCCCGGCCACCGCGGCGAACATGGTGTTGAGCGCGCCGAACACGGCGCCGATCGCCATGATCACGCCGACCACGATGCCGATGATCCTGATCGCCTTGCTGGTCTGCTCGGACTGCTTGCTGAAGTAGTCCAGCGTGGTTTCCACGTCCACCTGCAGGCGTGGATCGCCCTTGAGCGCAGCCTTGAAGCCGTCGAACGCGCTGGCGCCGGTCAGCCGCGCGAACACGGAGGTGCGGCTGCTGCCGCGCCGGTACGCCGAGGCGACCACGTCGCCATCGCCCCACAGCTCCGAGTCCATCGCGTTGCCGGAGGCGAAGATGCCGGTCACCGTCCAGAGCTGGCTGCCCAGCTTGATCTGGCTACCCGGCTCCAGCCCGGCGAACTGGCGCTGCGCACCCTTGCCGGCCACCAGTTCACGCAGGCCCGGCTTGAACTTGCGCCCCGCGACGATCTTCACGTCGGGCCGCAACGTCCACGCCTGGTCGCCGATGCCGCGCAACTGCACGCTGCCCTCGTCGCCGCTGCCGTCGCTGAGCGGCAGGTTGGCCGCGACCACCAGTTCGGGCGAGGCGATCGGCTTGCCGGCCTGGTCGCGCGCGATGCCCGGCGCCTCGGAGATCGCGACGATGCTGTCGTGTTCGAGCACCGAGGAAACCTCCGACGCCGAGCCGTCGCGCATCACGATGGCAGTGTCGGTGCTGCCGCTGTTGCTCAGCGCCTCGCTGTAGCCCACGCCCATCGCCAGCAGCGACACCAGCACCGCCACCACGCCGGCGATACCGATCACCACCACCGAGGAGGAGCCGATGCGCTGCGGCAGCGTGCTCACGCCCACGCTGGTGGCCGAACCGGCCTGCCGGCCGGCGCGGGTCAGCTGCATCCACAGCACGAAGACCACCGCCAGCGCCAGCCATGCCGGCCAGGGCAAGGCGGTCCAGGCCACGATGCTCGCCACCACCACGAGGGCGAGCAAGAGTCCACGCAGAAACGATTTCATGGCTATCTCCTTAGCGCCCGGCCAATGCATCGACGATGTTCAGGCGCATCGCGCGCATCGCGGGCAGCACGCCGACCAGCAGGCCGATCCCCAGCATCAGCGCGACGCCGATCGCCCAACTGCTCGCCGGTACCGGCGGCATGCTGACCATCCCGCCACTGCCGGCGCTGAGCGCCGGCCCCAGCACCGCGGCCAGCCCGAGGCCCAGCACGCCGCCCAGCAGCACCAACGCCACCGATTCGGCCAGTACGAGTCCCAGCACGCTGGCGCTGGAGAAACCGATGGTCTTGAGCACGGCCAGCTCCGAGGTGCGCTCGCGTACCGCCTGGGCCATCGTGTTGCCGGTCAGCAGCAGCAGGGTGAAGAACACCGCGCCCATGATCGAGATGACGATGAAGCCGACGTTGGCCATCTGCTTGATGTACTGCGCGAACGCGGCCTGTTCGGTCATCGTCCTGGTTTCGTGGTCCGAGTTGGCCGACAGCGCGTCGATCGCATTCGCCACGCGGTCGGACTGGCTGGCGTCGACCACGCGGGTCACGTACCAGCCGACCCGGCCGTGGTTGTACGGGTTGGATTCGTCGAAGTACTTCCAGTGCATCAGGATGCCGCCCTGGAGCATCTGCTTGTCGTCCGGCTTGGCCGGACGCATCACGCCGACGATGTCGAAGCTCCAGTTCTTGCTGCCGTCGCGGTTGGGGAAGATGTTCGACTGCAGCGGCAGCTTGTCGCCGACCTTCCAGTGGTACTTCTTCGCCAGCAGGTCGCCGACCAGCACGCCGGTGCGGGTCTGTTCGAAGGCCTTGCGCTCGGCCGGCGAGACCGCGACCTCCGGGTACATGTCCACGTAGTTGTCGCTCACCGCGAAGGTGAAGATCTGGTTGTGCGGGTCCTGGTAGGCGCCGCCGAACCAGTTGGCATAAGCCACCATCTTCACGCCCGGGACTTGCTCCATGCGCGCCTGCAGCGACTGCGGCAGGGTTTCGATGAAGGAAAGCTTCGAGCCGGTCTGCAGGCGCTCGGCGCCGGCGGCGCTTTTCCCCG
Organism: Frateuria edaphi; assembly: GCF_021117405.1. Lineage (NCBI taxonomy): Bacteria > Pseudomonadati > Pseudomonadota > Gammaproteobacteria > Lysobacterales > Rhodanobacteraceae > Frateuria > Frateuria edaphi. The sequence continues at coordinate 365,251 of NZ_CP088251.1, read as the reverse complement.
CGTTGGCGAAGCTGGTGCGCACGCCATCGAGCATGCCGAACAGCAGGAACGCCGCCAGGATCGACACCAGCGTGAGGATGGTGCGCGTCTTGCGCCGCCACAGTGCGGCCCAGATCAGGTGCAGGTATTTCATGCGAGCCTCCTCAGGCCAACGCCTGCTCGACCAGCGTGCCCTTGTCCAGGTGCAGGGTGTGGTTGGCGTACTCCGCGGCCTTGGGGTCGTGGGTGACCATCACGATGGTCTTGCCGTGCTCGCGGTTGAGCGTGCGCAGCAGGCCCAGCACATCCTCGGCGGACTGGCGGTCGAGGTCGCCGGTCGGCTCGTCGCACACCAGCAGCGTGGGATCGGACACGATCGCGCGGGCGATCGCCACGCGCTGCTGCTGGCCACCGGACAGCTCGCTGGGCTTGTGCGAGGCGCGCTCGGCCAGGCCCACCAGTTGCAGCGCGATCGAGGCGCGCTGGCGCCGCTCCGCAGAGGACAGCTTGGTCAGCAGCAGCGGCAACTCGACATTGCGCTGCGCCGAAAGCATCGGCATCAGGTTGTAGAACTGGAACACGAAGCCGACGTTGGCCGCACGCCACTTGGCGAGCGCACCGGCGCCGAGCTGGTCGATGCGCTGCCCGCCCACGCTGATGACGCCGGCGGACGGCGTGTCCAGTCCGCCGATCAGGTTGAGCAGGGTGGTCTTGCCCGAGCCCGAGGGGCCCATCAGGGCGAGGAAATCGCCCTCGGCGATGTCCAGGTCGATGTGGTGAAGCACTTCGACCTTCTGCTTGCCGCGCGTGTAGACCTTGGCCAGGTCGCGGGTTTCGATCAGGTTGCCCATGGGCTTTCTCCGGTCAGCCGTAATGGTTGCTTGAGCTTTCGCGCGCGCCCTGGAACGGACGCCCGCCACTGCATTCGACGCTCAGGACTGCTTGTTCTCGACATGTACTGCCGCGCCGTCGCGCAACTCGGCCGGCGGCGACACCACCACCGTCTCGCCGGGCTGCACGCCTTCGGACACGAGGCGCTGGTCGCCGCGCGCCTGCGATTGCACGGGGCGCTGCTGCACGCGCTCGCCCTGCACCACGAACACCACCTCGTGGCCGTCGCGCCGTGCGATCGCCGCGGCCGGCACCAGCACGCCGCGCGGCGTCTGCGCGGTGGCCGTGGCCCGGGTTTCCAGGAACGACACGCGCACGCCCATGTCCGGCACGATGCGCTGGTCCTTGTTCTCCAGCGCCACGCGCACCTTCACCGTCGCCTTGCCGCGGTCGGCGGCCGGCACGATGGCGATCACGTGCGCCGGGATGCGCCAGTCGGGGTAGGCATCGAGCACCGCCTCGGCGGGCATGTGCGGCTTGACGCGGCCGATGTAGGCCTCGTTCACGTCGACATCGACCTCGAGGGAATCCATATCGACGATCGTGCCCACGCCGGTGCGGGTGAAGCCGCCTCCGGCCGACAGCGGCGAGATGATCTCGCCCACCTGCGCGGACTTGTCGGTGACCACGCCGTCGAACGGGGCACGCACCACGGTGTAGTCGAAGTCGACCTGGGCCACCTTGGCCTGCGCCTGCGCGGCTTCGGCCTGGCGTTGCTGCGCGTTGAGCTGGGCGGCGAGCGCCGCGACCTGGGTATGCGCCTGCTCGGCCGCCTGCCTGGCGACCAGCCCGCGACCGACCAGCGCGTCCTGGCGGGCCGCATCGTGCCGGGCCTGGGCCAGTTGCGCTTGGAGCTGGCCCACCTGCGCCAGCGCCGCGCGGGCGCTGGCCTGGGCCGCGTCGAGGTTGGCGCGGTAGGCGCTGTCCTCCAGTCGCGCCAGCACCTGGCCCTTGCTGACGTGGTCGCCTTCCTCGATCAGCACGTCGGTGAGCGTGCCGGTGATCTGCGCCGACACCGTCGCCTGGCGGCGCGCGGTGACATAGCCGGTCGCCTGCAGCACCGCGCCGGCATCGCCGCCGCCGGGGGCCGCGGCCGCGGCGGTCTGCACCACCACCGCGCGGTTGGCGAGCATCCACCAACCGCCGATGCCCAGCGCCAGCAGCACCAGCAGCACGCCGCCGACGATCCAGGGCCAGCGGACCGGCGCGGTGCTCACCGCTTCACGGTGCCCGCGATCGATCTTCAGCTGCCTGAGCAGTTCCCCGTTGTCCACGCCTTGGCTCCCACAAGTCCATTGCTCAAGTGCAAACGATGCGGCAAGCCGCGGTCCGGCGGCAGATGGTGCCATCAGTCATCGGCGATGACAGGTGTCACGCGCGCGCGGCGGGCTCAGGCGGCGGCGCATGTCCCGGCCGGCCTTTCCCGGCGCGCGGCGACGGCACCGACCGCCTGCGCCAGGCGCGCCGCCGCGGCCTTCAGGGTCGCCTCGGACAAGGTGGCGTAATTGAGCACCAGCGTAACGTGGGACGGCGGCATCGCGTGCAGGGCCTCGCCCGAACACAGCCGTACCCCGCGGGCCAGCGCCTCGGCAACCAGCTCGGCGGTGCACTCGCCAGGCAGCCCGGGCAGGCTGGCGAACAGCGTGCCCGCGGCGCCCTCGCCGGCAACCTCCGCCGCGTCGCCCAGCTGCGCCTTCAGCGCGTCGCGCAGCGCGCGGTGGCGCGGCACCAGCTGGTTGTTGATGCGGCGGATGTCGCGCAGGTACTGCCCGCTGTCGATACATGCGGCCAGCACGTGCTGCTGCATCGACATGCAACCGCGATCGGCCAGCCATTTGGCGGCGAGGATCTTCTCGCGCAGCCACGCCGGCACCAACATGTAACCCAGCTGGAGGGCCGGGTAGACGGCGCGCGCGAAGCTGCTGATGTAGATCACGCGGCCATGCCGGTCCATGCTCCACAGCGAGGGCGAGGCGCGCACGCCGAAGCGGTGTTCGCAGTCGAAATCGTCCTCGACCACGCAGGTCTGGCCGGCATAGGCGAAGCGCAGCAGCGCCTCCTTGCGCGCCATCGGCATGACCGCGCCGGTCGGGTACTGGAAGGACGCGCCCACCGAAACCAGTCGCGCGTCGCGCAAGGCAAGGGCGTGTGCCGCGACATCGAGGCCCTGCCCGTCCACCGCGCAGGGCACGATGCGCGCGCCGGTCGCGGTGTAGCTGTGGCGCACGCCCCAGTAGCAGGGGTCCTCCACGCCCACGACCGCGCCTTCGTCGAGCAGCACCCGCGCGACGAGATCGCGGGCCTGCTGGGTGCCGCTGACGATCACCACCTCGCCCGGATCGACCACGATGCCGCGTTCCATGCGCAGGTAGCGCGCCACCGCGGCACGCAACGGCGGCGCGCCTTCGAGTACCGGGTAATCCGGTGCGCTGCGCCGGCGCACCAGTTGCGCCACGGTCTGGCGCCAGTGCTTGAGGCTGCGGGCATCGGAGCGCACGCGCGGCAGCGAGAGGTCGATCACTTCCGGAGCGCAGGGCCCGTGGTCGACGGGCATTTGCGGCGGGAGGCTCAAGCGTTGCGCAAAGCGCGAAAGCGGCACGTTCGCCAGGCCGCTTGCCTGGGCCGCGTCGATCCCGATAGACGGCGGCACCGCGATCGCCACCGCGCTCACGTACGTGCCCGAGCCGCCCCGGGTCTCGACGTAGCCCTCGCCCTCCAGTTGCTCGTAGGCCATCAGCACGACCGTGCGCGACACGCCAAGCGTGACTGCCATCGACCGGCTGCCCGGCAGTCGGGAACCGATGCGGAAGCGTCCCACTTCGATGTCGCGGCGGATCGCCCCGTACACCTGCATGTAGATCGGTTCCCTGCCCGGCATCGCGCCCCCTGCTGCCTTTGCGGACATGCGACCTGACCGGCGGCATGAAAAAGGATATGTACCAGCAAAACCTGAGCTCCACACCTCTACGAAAAGGGCGGGGTTCCTTTCCGCCCGGTCCCTTTCGGCCGCCCGACGCTTTTTGCGCCAGCGCGACGGTACGGTCTGCTAGGCTCGCGCGCATGCGCTACGCCATTCCCCAGCCCGCCGTCCCCAGCCTGCCGGTACTCGGCAGCGATGACCGCTTCCCGGTGCGCCGGATCTTCTGCATCGGTCGCAATTTCGCCGACCACGCGCGCGAGATGGGCGCGACGGTCGACCGCGAACAGCCGATGTTCTTCTGCAAGCCGGCCGATGCGGTGGTCACCGATGGCGCCGACGTGCCCTACCCGACCGCCACCGCCGAACTGCACCACGAGGTGGAGATGGTGGTAGCGCTGGCCGGTGGCGGTCGCGACCTCACGGCCGACCTCGCCGAGACGCTCGTCTTCGGCTACGGCGTGGGGCTGGACCTCACCCGCCGCGACCTGCAGGCGCAGGCCAAGGCCAAGGGCCATCCCTGGGACGTGGCCAAGGCTTTCGACCATTCCGCGCCGGTATCCGCACTGCGTCCCGTCGAACAAGGACAACCGGGCGCGCAGACGCGGCTCAGCCTGGAGGTGAACGACGTGCTGCGCCAGCAGGCCACGCTGCAGGACATGGTGCATGACGTTCCGGCAATCATCGCGGCGCTGTCGAAACTGTTCGAACTGAAACCGGGCGACCTGCTGTTCACCGGCACACCGGCCGGCGTCGCCGCATTGCATCGCGGAGACCGCTTCCACGCCGAGCTGGAAGGCATCGCCGTGCTGGACGGCCGCGTGGTCTGAGCCGCTGTTCCACGCAGCGCGGCCGCGCTAGAGTCTTCGCGGGGGAATTCCCTGCAATGGGAGGATTCGCATGGGCATGCTCACGGAGTTCAAGGAATTCGCCATGCGCGGCAACGTGATCGACCTCGCCGTCGGCGTGGTCATCGGTGCTGCGTTCGGCAAGGTGGTGACCTCGCTGGTCGACCAGATCATCATGCCGCCGATCGGCCTGGCCACCGGTGGCGTGGATTTCAGCAACCTCAAGTGGGTGCTCAAGCCTGCCGACCCGGCCAACAAGGTGGCCGAGGTGGCGATCCAGTACGGCGCGTTCATCAATACGGTCATCACCTTCCTGATCATCGCGCTGGCGATCTTCCTGATGATCAAGGCGATCAACCGGGTCAGCCGCAAGCCGGAACCCGCGCCTGCCGCGCCACCGGCCGACGTGGTGCTGCTGACCGAGATTCGCGACCTGCTCCGGACGAAGCCATAAAGCGGCCGACGCGAGGGATGGAGCGGCGCCGCGTCCTCCGTCCCTTCCGTCTCCGTGACTTCTGGCCTACGCCGTTGGCTGCCGCGGCCTCAATAATCGGGCGTTCATCCCCAGCGGAGTTCCCCCGATGCGCCGTCCCTCCCTCACCTTGCTCGCCGCCAGCCTGCTGCTGGCCAGCACCGTCGCCTGCGCCACCGGCACCACGATTCCCGCCGCGGCCGTAAAGACGGCCGAACAGCTGCGCGACAAGGCGATGCACGACGACACCGGTTACCGCATCGCCGAGTCGCTCACTACCGAGGTGGGCCAGCGCCTGGCCGGCAGCCCGGCCGACAAGCGCGGCGTCGAGTGGGCGATCGCCAAGTTCAGGGAGCTGGGCTTCGACAAGGTCTACACCGAGCCGGTCACCTACCCCAAGTGGGTGCGCCACAGCGAGCGCGGCGCGATCGTCTCGCCGTTCCCGCAGTCGCTGGTGTTGACCGCGCTGGGCTATTCGCCGGCGACGCCCAAGGGGGGCCTGACGGCACAAGTGGTGAAGTTCGACAGCCTCGACGCGCTCAAGGCGGCCGATCCGTCCACGATCAAGGGCAAGATCGTCTACGTCGGATTCCGCATGCAGCGGCACAAGGATGGCCATGACTACGGCATCGGCTCGCCGATCCGCGTGCAGGGTCCGGTGATCGCGCAGGCCAAGGGCGCCGCCGGCTACCTGCTGCGTTCGGCCGGCACCGATCCGGACAGCCGCACGCCGCACGCCGGCGTCACCGGCTTCCGCGATCCGGCCAAGGCCATTCCCGCCGCGGCGCTGTCCAACCCCGACGCCGACCAGCTCGAGCGCGTGCTCGGCTACGGCAAGCCGGTGACGGTGAAGCTGGATCTCGATTGCGGCATCGAGGGCGAGTACACCGGCGCAAACGTGATCGGCGAGATCACCGGCGCGAAGTATCCGGACCAGGTCGTCGCGATCGGCGGCCACCTGGATTCGTGGGATCTGGGCACCGGCGCGATCGACGACGCCGCGGGCGTGGCGATCGCCATGGGCGCCGGCAAGCTGATCCACGACCTGCCCCAGCGCCCGGATCGCACCATCCGCGTGATCGCCTTCGCCAACGAGGAGATGGGCCTGTGGGGCGGGCGCGCCTACGCCAAGAAGCATGCGAACGAAGTGCACAAGTTCCAGCTGGGCACCGAGTCGGATTTCGGTTCGGGCCGGGTCTGGCGCATGAGCGCCAGCGTCAAGCCCGAGGCGCGCGGCGCGATCGAGCAGATCGCGAAGGTGTTGGCGCCGATCGGCGTCGCCTATGACGCCAAGCGCCCCGGCGGCGGCGGCTCGGATCTCTCGCAGATGCACGGCAAGGGCATGGCCGCGCTGTCGCTGACCCAGGACGGCACCTACTACTTCGACTGGCACCACACCGCCAACGACACCTTCGACAAGATCGACCCGAAGGACCTGGCGCAGAACGTGGCGGTTTACGCGGCGTTCTCTTACATGGCGGCCCAGGCCGACGGCGACTTCGGCTCCGCGCCGGGCGCCTTCGCCGACGACGGCGCCGGGGACTGAGCGCCCTTCGGGTTGCGCGCAGGGCGGGCTTCGGCCCGCCGCTTTTCTTCCGCATGGGGAACGGGTGGGCCGAGGCCCACCCCAAGCGACCCTGCTAGCGGGTGTAGTAGCTCCCGCTTTCCACCAGGGCTTTGGGTACGCAGAAGGTCCTGGGCAACACGGCGATCGCCACCGGCACCGCGACCGTCTTTTCCACGCCACCCACGCCGGCGCAATCGGCGCCTTCAGGCAGCCGGTAATGGATGATCCGCACGGTGTATTGCGGACAGACGTCCGCGCAAGGGAACTCGGCGACCAACGGCAGACCATGGTTGCGACCGAGCTCGACTGTCTGGCCCATCGACGCGCGCTTGTCGAACGGCTTGGCCGCATAGGCGGCCAATGCCGCATCGTCGAGCGTGCCGGGTTCGCTCGCGCGCGTCGCGCAGCCGGCGCCGGCCAGGGTGAACAGGAGGATGAGGACAGCGGTGGTGGTGCGCGGCATGGCGGATCTCCCGGGCAGATGCTTCCACCCTAGCCCAAGGCCCGTCGATGCGCCTCAAGTTCGCCATCCCCCGGGATGGTGCGCTCCTTACAGAGGCCGTGCGTCTGCGACCGGCTGGCGCGCGAAGCGCCGCTGCAGGCGGTCCAGGTACAGGTAGATCACCGGCGTCAGGTACAAGGTGAGTACCTGCGACACCACCAGGCCGCCCACCACGGCCAGGCCCAGCGGGCGGCGCACGTCGGCGCCGGCGCCGACGCCCAGCGCGATCGGCAGCGTGCCGGCAAAGGCAGCCATGGTGGTCATCATGATCGGGCGGAAGCGCACGCGGCAGGCGTCGAAGATCGCCGCCGCCGGCGCCATGCCTTCCTCGCGCTGCCGCTCCAGCGCGAAATCGATCAGCATGATCGCGTTCTTCTTGACGATGCCGATCAGCATCACGATGCCGACGAAGGCGAACAGGTCCAGCGAAGCGCCGAACAGCACCAGCGTGAGCAACGCACCCACCGCCGCGGCCGGCAGGCCGGAGAGGATCGTGAGCGGGTGGATGAAGCTCTCGTACAGGATGCCCAGCACCAGGTAGATCACGAATACCGCCAGCAGGAGCAACAGACCCATGCCCTGCATCGAATCCTGGAACGCCTGCGCGGTGCCTTCGATCGAGCCGCTGATGGTGGCCGGCAGCCCCAACCGGGCCATCGCATCGTCGATCTCGCCCACCGCCTCGCTCAGGCTCACGCCGGCTGCGAGATTGAACGACACGGTCACCGCCGGCAGCTGGCCCTGGTGGTTGACCGTGAGTACCTGCGGCTTGCGCGCGAAGCTGGCGACCGTGTCCAGCGGCACCGCCTTGCCGGTGTCGGAGGTGACGTACAGGCGCGAGAGCACCGCGGGGTCATCCTGCAGCGCGCGCTTGACCTGGAGGATCACCCAGTACTGGCTGGCCGCGCCATAAATGGTCGAAACCTGGTTTTCGCCGAACGCCGCGCCGAGCGCGCCCTGCACCTGCGCCATGGTCAGGCCCAGCGGGGCGAGCTTGTCGCGGTTGACCTCGACCACGATCGAGGGACTGTTGAGGTCCAGGTCGTTGGTGACGTCCTGGAAGCCCGGCAGCGCGGCGAACGCATGGGTGACCTTGGCCGACCAGTCGTACAGCGCCCCGATATCGATCGACTGCAGCGTGTACTGGTATTCGGCCTTGCTCTGCCGACCGCCTACGCGGATGGCGGGCGGGTTCTGGATGTAGGTGCGGATGCCGGTGACCTGCGCGAACTTGCGCCGCAGTTCCTCCATCACGCCGTCGACGTCGAGCGCGCGTTGGCTGGCAGGCTTGAGCAGCAACAGGATCGAGCCGTTGTTGACGGTGGCGCGCGAGCCGCCCGCGCCGACGCTGGACATGTAGCCGGCGAGGTTGGGGTCCTTGGCCACGGTATCGGCCAGCTCCTGCTGGCGCGCGACCATCGCATCGTAGGAAATGTCTTCCGGTCCTTCGGTGTTCACGCGCAACTGGCCGCTGTCGCCGGCGGGGATGAAGTCCTTGGGCGCCACCACGAACAGCAGCGCGGTCACCGCCAGACTCGCCACGAACGCCGCCAGCACCAGTCGCGGGCGGTCCATGCACCAGCGCAGGCTCGACAGGTAGCCGCGGTGCACGGCGTTGAAGCCGCGGTCGAAGCCGGCGATCAACCGGTTCCTGGTCTCGTGGTCGTGCGCCTTGACGAACCGGCTGCACAGCATCGGCGTCAGCGTGATCGCCACGATGCCGGAGATCAGGATCGCCACGCTGATGACCACCGCGAATTCGTGGAACAGCCTCCCGACGATGCCGCCCATGAACATCACCGGGATGAACACCGCGATCAGCGACAGCGTCATCGAGAAGATGGTGAAGCCGATCTCGCCGGCGCCCCTGATCGCCGCGTCGTAGGGCGCCTCGCCCGCCTCGATGTGGCGCACGATGTTCTCCAGCATCACGATCGCATCGTCGACCACGAAGCCGACCGCGAGCGTCAACGCGAGCAGCGAGAGGTTGTCCAGGCTGTAGCCCAGCACGTACATCACGCCGAAGGTGCCGATCACCGAGATCGGCAGCGCCACCGCCGGAATCAGCGTGGCCGAAAGGTTGCCCAGGAACAGGTAGATGACCAGCACCACCAGCCCACCGGCGAGCAGCAGGGTGAACTGGACGTCGTCCACCGAGGCGCGGATCGACTGCGAGCGGTCGTACAGCACCTGCAGCTTCACCGAGGGCGGCAGGCCGGCCTCGAAGCCGGGCAGCACGCGTTTGATGCGATCGACCGTCTCGACCGTGTTGGCGCCAGGCTGGCGCTGGATCGCCAGCACGATGGCGCGCTCGCCGTTGAACCAGCTGGCCTTCTGGTCGTCCTGCACGCTGTCGCGCGCCTGGCCCAGGTCACCCACGCGCACCGGCGCGCCGTTGCGGTAGGCGACCACCACCTCGTTGTAGGCAGCCGCACGCTCGAGCTGGCCGTCGCTGCGGATCGGCAGCTGCTGGCGCTGCCCGTACAGCGAGCCGGTGGCCTTGTTGACGTTGGCATCGGCCACCGCCGCCTGCACCTGGTCGATGCCGATGCCGCTGGCGGCGAGCTTGTCCGGGTCCAGGCTGATCCGCACGGCGTACTTCTGCGAGCCGTAGACGTTCACCTGCGCCACGCCGTCGACCATCGACAACTGTTGCGCGAGCTCGGTCTCGGCGTACTCGTCGACCTGGGTGAGCGGCAACGTGGAGGAGCTCATCGCCAGGTAAAGGATCGCCGCGTCCGCCGGGTTCACCTTGCGGAAGGTCGGCGGCGTGGTCATCTCCTTCGGCAACTGGCGCAGGGCCGAAGAAATGGCCGCCTGCACGTCCTGCGCGGCGGCGTCGATGTTGCGGTCCAGCTCGAAGGTCAGCGTGATCGAGGTCGAGCCCAGCGCGCTGGTCGAACTCATCGAACTGATCCCGGCAATCGTCGAGAGCTTGCCTTCCAGCGGCGTCGCCACCGCCGACGCCATCGTCTCGGGCGAGGCGCCGGGCAGGCTCGCGCTGATGCTGATGGTGGGGAAGTCGACGTTGGGCAGCTCGTTCACCGGCAGCCGCGGGTAAGCCACGATGCCGAATACCAGCAGCGCGGCCATCAGCAGCGTGGTCATCACCGGGCGGCGGATGCAGAGCTGGGGGATGTTCATGCGAAGGGCGACTCAGTGGCGCGATACAGCGCCCTCTCCCCGTCGGGCAGAGGGCCGGGGTGAGGGGCGACTCTTGCGACGGAGGCTGTTCGCGCGCAGCCATGTGGCTGTTTGACCTGGCGCTGTAGAGAGGGAGCTAAGGCGCTACGAGGCAACACGTACTTTCGTCCCTTCGACCAGCAGCATCTGCCCTTCGGTCACCACCCGCTCGCCGGCCTTGAGCCCCTTGGCGATCACCTGCTGCCCGCCCGCCGCCGGTCCGGGCGTGACGTAGCGCTGCGTGACGGTATCGTCCGCGCCAACGACGAACACGAAGCTGCCGCGCGAGGAACTCTGCAGCGCGACCACCGGCACCGACACCGCGTCCGTGATGCGCGTGGTCGGCAGCGTGACCTGCACGAACTGTCCCGGCGTCAGGCGCAGGTCCGGGTTGTCGAAACGCGCCTTGAGCAGGATCGTGCCGGTGGTGTTGTCCACCGCGTTGTCGACGAACTCCAGCGAGCCGGCGAGCGAGCCCGACTGGCCGGGCACGGTCGCGTGCACGCTCACCGACCCACGCGAGAGCGCCGCGCGCACCGCGCCGAGACTGGCCTCGGGCAGGCTGAAGGCGACGCGGATGGGCTGCACCTGGTTGAGCACCACGATGTCGGTCGTCTGTGCGCTGACCTGCGCGCCGGGCCACACCAGCGGCGCGCCGGTGATGCCGTCGAACGGCGCCACGATGCGCGCATAGTCGAGGTTGGCCTGAGCCAGTTCCTGCGCGGCACGGTCGCCCTGGAGCGTGGCCTGCGCCACGGCGAGGTTGGCCTGATAGGTGTCGTAATCGGCCTTGGACACATAGCCCTTGCCCAGCATGTCCGCATAACGCTGGCGATCGGCCTGGGCCTTCTTCAGCTGTGCCTGGTCGCGTGCGACCAGGCCGCGCGCCTGGTCCAGCTGCGCCTGCAACAGGCGGGTGTCGAGCCGGGCCAGCAGTTGCCCCTTCTTCACCCGGCTGCCGGGCTGGAACGCCAGCGACTCGAGCTGGCCGGTGACCTGCGCGCGCAGGGTCACGCTGGACCAGGCCTCCGCGCGGCCGACCAGCTTGAGCGAGAGGTCAAGGTCGCCCTGCCGCGCGATCGCCACCTGCACCGGGACCGCGCGGGTGGCCGGTCGCGCATCGGCAGGCGCGGCCGTGTCCGCCCGCCAGGCGAAACGCACGCCGAGCGCGACGAGCGCGAGGACGGCCAGGACGAGCAGGATTTTTTTCGGGGACATGCAAACGGTCGATTGGGGCCCGAGCGGTCAGCGCGCCTGTGCCATGAGGTGAGCCTGCCACAACGCGGCAGCCGGCCAGGGGTTTACCTGTCGCGGCTATTTTCAGCGAAGCGCGCGGCCACGCCCCTGCCATTCGACCTACTCGCCGCCGTTTTCGCTTTGCTCCAGCGACTGCAGGTTGTCCTTGATGCGACCGATCACCGCCAGCGCCTGGGCCAGTTCCTCGGCGCTGATGCCGGCGGTGGCGTCCTTGCGCAGGCCACGGCCGATGTCCTGCATGTCGTCGATCACCGCACGCGCACGGGGCGTCAGGTGCAATCGCCAGGCGCGACGGTCCTTCGGATCAGGGTGTCGTTCGACGAAGCCCGCCGTCTGCAGCCGGTCGATCACGCGGCCCACCGCGATGGGCTCCATCTCGAGCAGTTCGGCAAGCTCGGTCTGGCGCAGGTTTTCCTCGCGATGGTGCAGCATCTTGATCGCCCGCCACTGCGCCCGGGTCAGCCCGAAGCGCACCGCGCGCCGATCGAAATGCTTGCGGAACAGCAAGGTGACATCGCTGAGCAGGTAACCGAACGGAATGTCTTCCGGTTTCATTTTGTTATGCATCTCCCGTCCCAAGCCAGAGCATAAAGCGCCGCCTGCGCCAAACACTATTGTCCATGTCCATTACCTTGCTTACTGCCGACCTGACCCGCCTGTCGGTCGATGCCATCGTCAATGCCGCCAACCGGCCGCTGCTTGGTGGCGGCGGTGTCGACGGTGCAATCCATCGCGCGGCCGGCCCCCGCCTGCTGGAAGCCTGCGCGGCGCTGCCCGAAGCCTCGGCCGGCGTGCGCTGTCCCACCGGGGAGGCGCGCATCACCCCCGGCTTCGATCTGGCAGCCACGTGCGTGATCCACACGGTGGGCCCGGTCTGGCGCGGCGGCAGCCACGATGAACCGGAATTGCTCGCCGCCTGCTACCGCCATTCCCTGCAACTGGCACACGAGCACGGCCTGCGCTCGATCGCCTTTCCCGCGATCAGCTGCGGCGTCTACGGCTACCCGCCGGAGCTGGCGGCCGAGGTCGCCTGCACCAGCCTGCGCAGGACGCTCGCCCGGCTGCCCGCGCCGGCGATGGACGTACGGCTGTGTTTCCTCGATGAGGCGATGACGCAACTGTGGCAGCGCGTGTTCAACGCAGCTTGAACGGATAGAGCGGCGGCAGCGGCGACTCCTCTCCCGGTGGCGCCTCGCGCCACCGGAAACCGTGCCGGAAGGCGCTTGCCAGGTCCGGTGACGGGCCGCTTGCGTCGGCAGCGAAGCGGCGGCGCTGCAGCGAATCGATCGCCTCACGCTGCGCGGCCGATGCCAGCGCCTCGGCCAGTGCGCCGAGGCCGGTCAGCCCGGGACGCTCCGCACGCGCCCAGGCCAGCAACGCGTGGGACTGGGCCGCCACGTCGCTGCCGCGCGCGGCGGCGAGGAAAGCCAGGCGCAGCGCACGGCTGGATGGGGAGGCGGACGCTGGCGCCTGGGCGCCCGGGCGCAAGCGCCGTTGCCATACCCACCACGCGGCGAGCGCACCGCCGAGCAAAAGCACGCCCGTCCCGACCAGCACGAGCACGCGCCACGCAGGCACGCGGCCGGCCACGGCCTTCGCCGCGACCGTGTTCGCGAATGGCATCGGCGCGGACGTGGTCGTCGCGGGGGCGCTCGCCGCCGGTGCCGCCGAACCGCCCGCCGCAGGCAGCACGGTAAGCGCATGCGCCGGGATCCGCGCCTCCTCGACCCGGCCGCTCTGCACGTTCCACCACTTGAGCGTGATCGCGGGGATCGTGAGCGTGCCCGCCTGGCCGGGCACCACGGCAAAGTTCTGCTGGCGACGGCCGATCAGCCACTGGCCGCCGTTGCGTGTGCCGGTCACCGGTTTGTCGGGATAGACGGTGGCGCCCTTGAGCTCCGGCAGGCTCAGCGCGGGCAGCGCCTCGTAGGGCAAGCCGGTGGCCTGCAGGGTCATCGCCAGGTCCAGCGGCTGCCCGACGCGCGCCTTGCCGTCGGCGGGGAGGCCCTCCAGGCTCAGGGCGAGCGACCGCGCCGGCAGCCAGGCGCTGCTGCCCCATTGCGTCGGGACCGGCTGCACGTCGATGGAAACCGTTGGCGAGGCGGCCATCGCCGGCGTGCCCATGGCGAAGAAACTGTCCGGGTCGGTCGGATCGATCAATTCGCCCTGGAACTGCAGCGACGGGAGTTCGATGGCGCCGGCGTGCTGGGGGATCAGGGCGTAGCGGCGCTCGATCACGTGGTAGGCGCGGCCACCGCGCACCACGTCGTAATCGAGGTCATCCCCCAAGCGGCGCGCATCGATGCCGGGCAGCCGCGGATCTTCCAGCGAACCACTGCTGAGGCTGCCGGCAAAGTACAGCCGGACGGTGAAGAGCAGTTGCTGGCCCACGCGCACCGTGGTCGGCTGCGCGCTCGCTTCGAGGAACACCGCCTTGCCGCTGTTGGCGGCCGCGCGGGGATCGGGCGGCGTGACCGTCAGCGTGAGCGGCTGGGTCTGGCCGCCGGCGAAATCCAATGCCGGGATCGTCAGCTGGCCCGCATGCGTGGGCCGCAACGCGATGCCGATCGTGGATTGCACGCTGCGTTGCCCGTTGAGGATGCTCACGCTGGTGTTGCTGGAACGGCCAAGCACTTCGAAGTCCGGAGCCAGCGCGGACAGGTCGGGCGCCTGCGCCAGAGCGCCGCCCTCGACCTGCAGGTTCAACGTGACCGTTTCGCCCAGCTGCACCTGGTTGCGGTCGAGCGAGGCGTGCACCTGCGCGGCCTGCGCCAGCATCGGCAGCAGCGCGAGCAGGAGGAGCGCGATCCATCGCCTCACGGCAGGTCCTCGGGGTTCGCCACGCCGTGGCGCTGGCGGTATTCCAGTTCGAACTTGCGCCGCAACAGCGCGCCCGGATCGTCCGGTACGCGCTGCAGCGCCTGGCGCAGCTCGGCCGGCAGGCGCGCCTGCGGGTCGTCCTTGTCCAGCGCGCCGAGCTGGTGCTCGTCGCCTTTGGCCTTGGCCTGGTCGCCCAACGCACGGTCCATCTGCTGCTTGAGCGCTTGGCCCGCGCGCGCCATGCGGGCCTGCTGCTCGGCGCGCTCCTGCGCGGTCAGCGGGCGGTTGGCGCCCTGCTGCTCGCGTTGCTCGCCATGACGCTGGCCGTCCTGGTTGCCTTGTGCGTCCGGCTGCTGCCGGCCCTGGCCTTGTTGCCCCTGGTTGTCCTGCTTGCCGTCCTGCTGTTCCCCGCGACGGTTGCCCTGGCTGTCCTTCTTCGGCTGCTGGTTGCCTTGGCCCGGCTTGGACCGGGAGGACTTGCCGCCATTCTGGTTCTGCGCGTCGGAAGAATCCTGCGGTGGTGGCTGACGACGCAGCCAGTCCTCGACCGCCTGGCGGTTGGCCTTGGCATCGGCATTGTCCGGATCGAGCGCGAGGGCGCGGTCGTAGGCTGCCAGCGCCTCCTGGTATTGGCCGGCCTTGGCCAGCGCGTTGCCGAGGTTGTACTGCGCGTCGGTGGTGCCGACCGGTTGCAGTGCTTCGATCGCCTTGTCGTAATCGTCTGCGCGGTAGGCGGCCGCGCCACGCAGCGCCGGATCGCGTGCGAGCGCCAGGGCCTGCTTCGGATGGCCTTCGCGCAGCGCCTGGGCGGCTTGCTGGTCGCGGCGCTGCCACAGGTCCTGCCAGGTGCCGGCCTCCGCGCGCGCCGGCACCAGCAGTGGCGCCAACGCCAGCGGAAGCAGCAACAGCCAGCCACGGCGGAAGGCCAACGCCAGCAGGGGCAACAGCGGCAGCAGCAGCCATGGGCCACGGTCCTCCCATTGCGCACTGGCCTGGCCGGTGGCGAGGTCGGCATCACCGGTGCGCAGCTGACCTTGCAACGCCTCGACGTCGGCATGGTCGGCCCGCATGGGGACATACCGCCCACCGCCGGCGGCGGCGAGCGCCGCCAGCGCGGCATCGTCGCGGCCGGCCATGGCCACGCCGCCCTGTGCATCACGCAGGAAGCCGCCCTCGGCTAGCGGTACCGGCCCGCCCTTGGACGTACCGACGCCCAGCACCGACACGCGCACGCCATCGGCGCGGGCCTGGCGTGCGGCCTGCAGGGCCCCGGTATCGGCGTCGTCTGTGACCAGTATCAGCGAACCGCCGCCCACCTTGGCGTCGCGGATCAGCGCCGCGCCGCGCGCGATCGCGGCGGCGGCGTTGTCGCCCTCGACCGGCATCGTGTCCGGCGCGAGCGCGTCGAGCAGGTCGTCGAGGCTGTTGGCGTCGCTGGTCAGTGGGGCGACCACGAAAGCCTCGCCGGCGTAGGCGACCAGGCCATTGAGTCCGCCGCGGTTGGCGGCGAAGAGATCGCGCGTCTTGTAGCGCGCGCGGTCGAGCCGGCTCGGCGCGACGTCGCGCGCCAGCATGCGATCGGTCAGCGAAATGGCCACCACCTGCGCCGCGCGGTCGGCAAACAGCGGCTGCGGTACCCGGCTCCAGCTCGGCCCGGCGAACGCCAGCACGGCGAGCAACCAGCCCAGCGCCAGCAAGACTGGCGGCACGTTGTGCCGCTGGGCCCGGCCCTGGAGCAGATGCGGCAACAGCTCGGGATCGACCAGCTTTTCCAGCTGCGCGCGCGCGCCCTGTCCACGCGTCGCCAGCCAAGCCAGAAGCGGCATGGCGAGCAGCAGCCACAACCAGGCCGGCCGCAGGAAATGGAACATGTGCAGCGCCTCGTTCATGCCAGGCGCTCCCGCATCGTGCCTGCGCGCGAGGCCAGGGCCAGCGCAAGCAGCAGCATCGCCACGCCCAGCGGCCAGCGGAACAGCTCGTGGCGTGGGCGCAGCACCGGCCCGTGCTGGGGCATCGGTTCGAGCGTGTCGATCGTGCGGTAGGCTGCGGCCAGCTCGTGCGTGTCGGTGGCGCGGAAGAACCGCCCGCCGGTGCCCTGGGCGATCTTCGTCAGCATGGTCTCGTCCAGGTCGGCCGAGGGATTGACCAGGCGCATGCCGAAGAAATCCGGCACGCGCATCTGCGTGGCGCCCACGCCGATGGTATAGACGCGCACGCCGGCCGCTTTCGCCGCGGCGGCAGCCTGTTCGGGCGCGATGTTGCCGGCGTTGTTGACGCCATCGGTGAGCAGCACCAGCACGCGCGCCTGCTGCGGCAGGCCCGCCAGGCGCTTGACCGCCACCGCGATGGCATCGCCGATGGCCGTCTCGGTGCCGGCAAGCCCCACGGCGGAGCCCTTCAGCTGCGCGCGGACGGCGTCGAGGTCGTAGGTCAGCGGCGTGACCAGGAAGGCGCGGCTGCCGAACAGCACCAGGCCCAGCTCGTCGCCGGCGCGGCGCGCGATGAAATCGCTGGCGATGGTCTCGACCGCTTCGAAACGGCTGACATCCTGCCCGGCCAGGTGCATGTCCTCGGTGCGCATGCTGCCGGAGAGATCGATCGCCAGCAGCATCGCCCGTCCACTGCGCTGCTGCGCCTGGGGCGGTCCGACCCACTGCGGTCGCGCTGCCGCCGCGACCAGGCACAGCCAGGCCAGCGCGAGCCACCAGTTGGCCCGGCCGCGACCCGGTTGCCGCTCGATCGCGGCCAACGCCACGCCCGGATGCGGCAGGTGCAGGGCTTGTCCTGGTGGCAACGGACGCAGCCAACGACGCAGCAACCATGGCAGCGGCAGCAGCAATGCCACCCAGGGCCAGGCGAAGTCGGGCCAGGCGAACTCAGGCACGGCGCACCCTCCTGCCCTGCGCGGCGAGCGCGGCCCGCAGCCAGCAACGCACGGCCTCCATCATCGCGCGGGTGTCATAGGGTTGCGGGCGGTACATCGCGGACTCCAGCGTGAGCAGGCGTTCGAGCGTCGGTGCATCGACCGGCACCCGCGCCAGCGCCTCGCGCCAGGCTTCGCCGCGCAGACGAGCGGCCGCCGGGTCGTGCGTCCGCGCCACCCTGCGCAACAGCTGATGCAGGCCGGCAGCCAGCGCCTGCGCGTCGGCCGCGTGGCGAATGGCCAGTGCATCGACCTCGGCGAGGATGCGTGCGCGGCGATGGCGCCGCTTTCGCGCGCGCAGCAACAGCCAAGCGCCAGCGCCCAGGAGCCCCAGCACCAGCGCTGCCAGCAGCCACCAGCCCGGTGCCGGCGGCCACCAGGGCGGTGCTGGTGGCAGGTGGATGTCGCGCAGCTCGGGACCCCCGGGGGCAGACAGACGGTGCATCATCGGCCGGGCCTCACACCGAGCAAGGCCGTGATCGCCTCCAGCGGATCGGCGGCGGTGTCGACGCTGCGCCAGCGCAGCCCCAGCGACTGCGCCAATGCGGCCAGCCGCGCCTGGCCTGCGCCGAGCGCCTGCTGGAATTCGCTGCGCTGGCGCGTGCCCTGGAGGCTGACCTCGCGGCGCTCCCCGTCATGTTCGAACGGATAGCGACCGGGCGGCGGCAGGTCGCGCTCGAGTGCATCGGCCACGACCAGCACAGCGACACGCGCGTGCCGCGTCACTTCGCGCAGGCGACCGCGTGCCGCCTCGTCACAGCTCAAGCCATCACTGATCAGCAGCACGCGACTGGCGCCATGCAGGCGGCCCGCGCGTGCAATCGCATCGGATAACGGCTCGTCGGTATCGCTGGTTGCGGCGTCGGCATCCCAATCCGCCAATGCGCCACACAGGGCCACCGCCCCGCGCGGACCACCGCGCGGCTTGAGCAGGTGCTGGCCGTTGCCGAAGGCCATCGCGCCAACGCGTTCGCCGGCACGCACGGCATACCATCCCGCGAGCGCCGCGGCGCGCGCAGCCTGCACCGACTTGAAGCGCACGCGGGTGCCAAAGCGCATGCTGGCGTGGGTGTCGAGCAGGATCAGCAAGCGCCCTTCGCGCTCTTCCTGGAACAGCTTGGTATGGAGCTCACCGCTGCGCGCGGTGAGGCGCCAGTCGAGCCGGCGCACGTCGTCGCCCGGCTGGTACACGCGCGATTCGGCGTAATCCATGCCTCGGCCGTAAAGACGGCTGGATTGCTGCCCCGCCTGCGCGGCGCGGGTGTCCAGCGGAAGCGGCCGCACGCGACCGACCCGCGCGCGCAGGGCGAGCAGTTCGGCCAGCGATACGGTGACGCGGCCATCGCCGTCGGCGCGCGCGGGCACGGCGGACATCACGGCAGCGGCACGAGATCCAGCAGGCGGTCGATGACCTGGTCGCTGCGCACGCCCTCGGCCTCGGCTTCGTAGCTGAGCAGCACGCGGTGGCGCAGCACTTCGTGCACCACACCGTGCACGTCCTCCGGCAACGCGTAGTCGCGCCCGGCCAGCCAGGCGTGCGCACGGGCACAACGGTCCAGCGCGATGGTGGCGCGCGGGCTCGCGCCCCACGCGATCCACCGCTCCAGTTCCGCGCCGTAGCGGCCGGCATCGCGGGTGGCCAGAACCAGTTGCGCAAGGTATTCCTCAAGCGCGGGCGCCATGTGCACTTCGAGCGCGGCGTCGCGGGCCGCGAAGACGTCGGCCGGGCTGAGCAGCGCGCGCGGCGACGCGGCCGGGTGCAGGGCGCGACGCGCCTGTTCGCGGGCCAGCTTCAGGATGGCAAGCTCCGAGGCCGCGTCGGGATAGCCGATCGTCACGTGCATCACGAATCGGTCAAGCTGCGCCTCGGGCAATGCGAAGGTGCCCTCCTGCTCGATCGGATTTTGCGTGGCCATCACCAGGAACAGGTCCGGCAGCCGCCAGGTGCTGCGACCGACGGTGATTTGTCGCTCGGCCATCGCTTCGAGCAGCGCCGACTGCACCTTGGCCGGCGCGCGGTTGATCTCGTCGGCCAGCACGATGTTGTGGAACAGAGGTCCACGCTCGAATTCGAAACTGCCCGCCTGCGGGCGGAAGACGTCGGTACCGGTGAGGTCGGCCGGCAGCAAGTCCGGGGTGAACTGCACGCGGTGGAAATCGGCCTCGATGCGCGCTGCCAGGGCCTTGACCGCGGTGGTCTTGGCCAAGCCCGGCGCTCCCTCGACCAGCAGGTGGCCATCGGCCAGCAGCGCGATCAGCAGGCATTCGATCAGGTGCGGTTGGCCGATCACCTCGCGCTGCAGCTCGTCGCGCAAATGCACGAAGGCCTGCTGCAGGCGGTTGGGGGCGGCGGTGTGCGGTGTGTCCATCGACGATCCAGGCAAGGCAACGCGGTAATGACCGCGCCAACGCACGGAAGTTTAGGTGCGTACATGCAAGGGCCGCGTGTGCCGGACCGCATGGTCGCGCCTGCATCGGCCCGCAAAAGAAAAAGGGCGGCCGAAGCCGCCCCTGTTCCGTTGCGTCGTGCGCTTACTGCAGCGTTTCGCTGAGGATGCGCGGCGTCACGAAGATCAACAGTTCCGCCTTGCTATTGTTCTTGACCGTCTTGCGGAACAGAGCGCCCAAGCCGGGAATGTCGCCCAGGCCTGGCACCTTGCTGATGGTGTTGGCCTTGGTGATCTCGTAGATGCCGCCAAGCACGACCGTCTGGCCGTTGTCCACCAGCACCGAGGTGTTGATTTCGCGGGTGTCGATCTGCGGCACCTGGCCGCTGCCCGGCGCATCGATGAACTTGGCCAGCGCGTCCTTCTTGACGTTGATCTTCAGGTACACACGGCTGTCGGCGGTAATCGTCGGGGTCACGCGCAGCTCCAGCACGGCGTCCTTGAACTGCACCGTGGCGGTGCCGCTGCCGGCCGAGCCGGTGGCGCTGTTCTGGTAGGTCACGTAGCCGATCTGCTGGCCCTGGCGGATCACCGCTTCCTGCTGGTTGGCGGTGATCACACGCGGGCTGGAGATGACCTCGCCACGGCCTTCGGTCTGCGCGGCCGAGAGCTCCAGGTCGACCAGGTAGTTCGCGCCCAGGATCGCCAGGCCGAAGCTGCCCATCGGATTGGCGGCCGGCAGGTTGACGTTGAAGCCGCCCGCGCCGGTCTGGTAGGTGGTCACGCCCGAGGCGTTGCCCGTGCCGGCATTGTTGTTGGCGCGCTCGATGGCCAGGCTGCCCGCACCGTTGGCGCCGCCCTGCGGAGCGGTGGTGATCACGTTGCCGCCGCTGGTGGTGTGCAGAGCCTGCACGCCCCACTTCACGCCCAACTCGCGGGTGAAGTCGTCGGTGGCCACCACGATACGCGACTCGATCAGCACCTGCTGGACCGGCCGGTCGAGCACGCCGATCAGCTCGCGCAGCTCGCGGATCTTGTCCGGCGTTTCGTTCAGTAGCAGGGTATTGGTGCGCTCGTCGAACGACACGCTACCGCGCGGCGACAGGAAACCGTGGCTGCCGCCACCACCACCGCCGCCGCCAGCAGCGCTCTTGCTGCCAGTGGTCAGCAGCTTCGCGATGTCGGCCGCCTTGCCATAGCTGATCGGCACGTAGTCGGTGACGAGTTCGGCGGTGTCCTCGGCCTTAAGGCGCGCCTCGGCCAGGTTCTGCTCGTAATTGGCCAGTTCCTGCTGCGGAGCGATCCAGATGACGTTGCCGTCACTACGCTTGTCCAGCCCCTTGGCACGCAGGATCACGTCCAGCGCCTGGTCCCACGGCACGTTCACCAGCCGCAGGGTGACGCTGCCACCCACGCTGTCGGCCACGACCAGGTTCTTCTTGGACATTTCCGCGATGAACTGCAGCGCGGCTCGCACCGGGATGTCCTGGAAGTTGAAAGTCACGCGGGTGCCGTTGTAGGCCGGCGGCTGGCCCTTGGCCAGCTTGCCGTCGGCGGTCGCGGCATCCTTCTTGGGCGCAACCTCGACCACGTACTGGTCGGCGGTCTGGTAGGAGGAGGTCTCCACGTTGCCCTTCAGGCCGATCTCCATGTGCGCACCGCCGCCCATCCCGGCGCGGGTGGTGATCGACTGCACCGGCGTGGCGAAATCGAGCACATCCAGGCGCTGGGCCTGTTCGGCCGGCAGCTTCACGTGGCTCAGGTTGACGATGAGCTTGTCGCCCTCGCGGTGCATGTCCACATCCGCGCCAGCGCCGGTGAAGCCGACCAGCACGCGGCCTTCGCCGTTCGGACCACGACGGAAGTCGATGCCGGATACCGACGGGCCGTTCATGCTCGAAGGCAGCGCCTTGGTCGGGTCGATCGTCGAGGCGGTGGTGGTGGTCTGCGCCGCGGTGCCGTTGTCGACGGTCATCACCAGGTCGTTGCCGTCCACGCGCGTGTCATACGAGGCATCGCGCATCAGTTCGACCACCACGCGGGTGCGACCGCCGGCGGAAACCGCCGACACGCCGGAGGTCGAGCCCTTGCCGATGTCCAGATGACGAGGAGCCGCGTTGGTCGTGTCAGCGAAATCGACCGCGATGCGCGGCGGATTGCCGGTGGTGAAGATGCGCGGCTGCGGCGGCGGGCCGCCAGCGAAATTCATGTGCAGTTCGACCTTGCCCCCCGGCAACGTGTCGTAACTGATCCCCTTGAGCGTGTTGGTGGCCGCCATGGCATCGCCCGCCCATGCGGCTGCGGCCATCAGCAGGCCCGTCAACAGGCAGCGGCGTGCTTGGCGCATGGCTCGGCCCCGGACAGGTTGGATGTGGTTGCTCATTGCGTCAGCCCCTGTGTTCATTTGTCGCCGAGCCCGATGCTGGCCGAACGTTCCATCCAGCCGCCATTGCCATTGGAGACCAGTTCGACCAGGTCGACGTGGTCTTCCGCGATGTCGGTGACCCGACCGTAGTTCTGTCCCATGTATTCATTGACGTGGACGCGATGGATAACGCCACCGGGGTCCTTCACCAGCGCCTCGATGCCGGCGCCGTTGCCGACCGTGCCCACCATCTTCAGGCTGTCCAGCGCGAACATCTCAAGTGGCTCTTTGGGGCGGCCCTCGTCCGGACGCGGGCCGTTGGACGGACCACTGGGCTGCGTCTCGGCGGTGCTCGCGCTGAACGGGTCGCGCTTGCCCTCGTCCGAATACTGGAAGGTTTCGAACGTCTTGATGACCGGCAAGGGGGGGATCGGCGCACCCTTCTTGCTCTTTTCCTGGGCGACCCAGTCACGCAGGTCGGACATGCCGCGGGTGCAGCCGGCCAGCAGCGCAAGCGCGGCGAGCATCAACAGCAGCCGCGCCACGCGGGCGGGCCTGACGGCATTCAAGCTGCTCATTTGCGCCCCCTCGCCTTGCCCTTGCCCTTCGTGGCCTTGCTCTCGGCGCTCTCGTTGTCTTCCAGGTAGCGGTAAGTCTTGACCGTGCCCTGCAGCACGAGCTGGCCGCCGGCCGGCGGTTCCCCGTTGGGACCGACCGGAAGCTGGGTGGACAGCGAAACGTCATGCATCGTGAGGATCACCACGCGCGGCAGCGAGGCCACGCCGCTGATGAAATTGCCGAACTGGTGGTAGGTGCCGACCATCTTCAGCTCGATCGGCTCCTCGGCGTAGAAATCCTTGGGTTTCTCGGTGCCGGGATCGAACACCTGGATCTCCAGGCCCGCCGCCAGCGCGGTCTGCGAAATGTCCACCAGCAGCTCCGGCATCTCGGTCTTGCTGGGCAGCTGGCGCAACAGCTGGCGCAGCATGTCCTGCATCTCGTCGAGCTGCTGTTGCAACGCCTCGAGATTGACCGCCTTGGCCTGCTTCTGGGTGAATTCCTGCTTGAGCGAGACCTCCTTGGAAGCCAGGCTCGCCAGCGTGTCCTGCTGGTCGCTGACGTGCAGGTACCAGCCCAGGAACATCACGATCAGGAAGACCAGCACGGTGAAGAAGATCTTGACCGACCGGGACCAGCCACCGATGTTGTTGCGGTCCAGGCTGCGCAATTCATCGAAGAACTTCATTTGCCAGCCCCCCCGCTAACGGCCGAAGCCGAGGATCCCCTCGAGGGCGTGCCACTGTCATCCAGCAGCACTGGCGTCTTGCCCGGCTCCTCCGCATTGGGCTGGCTCAGCTTGACGCGCAGGCCGAACGTGTAAGGCATGCGCCCGGCGCGGTACTGGATCTGCGTCTTGTCCAGGTCGGCATTTCCCATCCAGGGCGAGCCATCGAGGTTGCGCATGTATTCGGCCACGCTGGCGTTGGACTGGGCCACGCCGGAGAGCACCATCGAATCCGAGTTCTGCTTCATGCTCGTCAGGCGCACGCTGGCCGGGATCGTCTTCACCAGTTCGTCGAACAGGTGGACCATCTGCGAGCGGTTGGCCTGCAACTGCTCGATGATCTGCTTGCGGGCGAGCAGGCGCTGGCGGACGTTCTCCAGGTCCTTGATCTTGGCGATGCGCTCATCCAGTTGCTTGATCTCGCCCTGCAGGTAGGCGTTGCGCTCGTTCTGGTTGTCGATGCGCATGCCCATCCAGAACGACCACAGGAACAACGCCAACAGCGCCGCCCCGAAGGCCGCGCCGAGCTGCATGAAGAATTCGCGCTCGCGCTGCTTGCGCCGTTCGGCACGCCAGGGAAGGAGGTTGATGTGTGCCATCAGTCGAAACTCCTGAGCGCCAGGCCGACGGCGATCATCAGCGCGGGGGCATCCTGCGCCAGCGATTGCGCCTGCACCTTGGGCGCCAGCGACATGCGCGCCAGCGGATTGGCCACCATGCACGGCACGCCCAGCTGTTCCTCCAGCATCGGGCAGAGGCCCTCGATCGAGGCGCAACCGCCGGCCAGCACCACCTGGTCGACCTTGCTGTACTCGCTGCCGGCGAAGAAGAACTGCAGCAGGCGGCTGATCTGCTGGATCAACGCTTCCTTGAACGGCTCCAGCGCCTCGGTCTCGTAGGACTCGGGCAGGCCGCCCTTGCGTTTGGCGCGACCGGCCTCCTCGTAGGAGAGGCCGTAGCGACGCATGATTTCGTCAGTGAGCTGTTTGCCGCCGAAGACCTGTTCGCGCGAATAGATGGTGCGCTGGTGGCGCAGCACCGACAGCGTGGTCATGGTGGCTCCGATGTCGACCACGGCGACCAGCGCATCGCGGCTGACGTTGAGCTGGTCGACCAGCATCGCGAAGGCGTTCTCCATCGCGAAGGCTTCCACGTCGATCACCTTGGCGGCGAGGCCACCCAGGTCCAGCGCGGCGACGCGCATGTCCACGTTCTCGGTGCGCGAGGCGGCCAGCAGGACGTTGTTCATGTCCGGGTTGTCGCGCACCGGCCCCATTACCTCGAAATCGAGGCTGACCTCGTCGATCGGGTAGGGAATGTACTGGTTGGCCTCGACCTGGATCTGGCCCTCGAGGTCTTCCTCGGAAAGATCCCCGGACATCGGCACGATGCGCGTGATCACGGCCGAGCCGGCCACCGCCGCCGAAGCGTGCTTGAGTTTGGAACCGGACCGCGCCAACGCCCGTCGGATCGCCTCGCCCACCGCCTCGACCTCGACGATGTTCTTCTCGACCACGGCGTTGGGGGGCAGTGGCTCGACCGCGTAGTGCTCCACGCGATAACGGCCACCGGCCTGGCTCAGCTGTAGCAGCTTGACCGCGGTCGAACTGATGTCGACGCCGATCAGCGACGGCTTCTTGGGTGTAAACAGACCCACGATTTTCCCCCTTGGCCCCTGGCGTCCGGGCCGGAAACCGGCGGATGCGCGAAGGCATTAGATCGAAAAATTAACGCTATGGCAACGGCCTACGGCAACTTTCTCAACAAAATGGCGTGATGGCCTGCACATTTGGTTGACACCGCCCCTGGTGGGCCGTTTTCGCGATCCAGCCCCGGTTCGGGCGGGCGATCGATAGTGCAACATCTATACTCGACAGTGTTTTGACTTGAGTCTCGCTCTTCCAAACCATGCAAATTTTTAAGCGTCTGCTGCGCTGGGCCTTGATCCTGGCCTTCACCGGTGTGTTCCTGGCCATCGCCGCCGTAGGAGTCGCCTACTGGCTGGTTTCCCCTCGCCTGCCTTCGGTGGCGGTGCTGAAGGACTACCACATGCAGGTGCCGCTGCGGGTGCTCAGCGCCGACGGCAAGCTGATCGCCACGTTCGGCGAGACCCGGCGCATCCCGGTCGACATCGCCAACGTGCCGGACAAGCTCAAGCACGCGGTGCTGGCGGCCGAGGATGCCGATTTCTACAACCACCCGGGCGTGGACTGGCACGGCATCGCGCGCGCCGGCTGGCACGTGATCATCTCCGGCGGCGACAAGGGTTCGGGCGGCTCGACCATCACCCAGCAGGTGGCGCGCAACTTCTTCCTGAGTCCGGAGAAGCTTTACTCGCGCAAGCTGATCGAAATCTTCATCGCGCTGCGCATGGAGAACGAGCTGACCAAGGACCAGATCCTGGAGCTCTACCTCAACAAGATGTTCCTGGGCCACCGCTCCTACGGTGTGGCGGCCGCCGCCGAGTACTACTACGGCAAGACGCTGGACCAGCTGACGATCGCCCAGTGCGCGACCATCGCCTCGACCTTCCAGTTGCCCTCGCTGGTCAATCCCATCAACAGCCCCCAGCGCATGCTGGCGCGCCGCAACTGGGTGCTCGGCCAGATGCAGGAACACCGCTACATCAGCCAGGCCGAGTACGAACAGGCGGTGCACGAGCCGAACAACGCCTTCCCGCACGAACAGCCGATCGAGGTGGATGCGCCGTACCTCGCCGAGATGGTGCGCCTGCAGGCGCTCGACCGGCTCGGCAATGACGCACTGACCGAAGGCTACGTGGTCCGCACGACCGTCACCAGCGCCCGGCAGCAGGCGGCGGTGGAAGCCATGCGCGACGGCCTGGTCGCCTACGACCGCCGCCACGGCTGGCGCGGTCCCGAGGCACACCAGGCGTTGGCGCCCGACGCAGGCAACGACGATCTGGACCGACTGCTCTCCGGGTATACCGACATCTCCGGCATGCAGCCGGCGATCGTCACTGCCGTGGGCGACGGCAAGGCCACGCTTTACCTGGCCAGCCGGCAAACGGTGGAACTGGGCCTCGAAGCGGTCGCGTGGGCGCGCCCCTATCGCAACGAGAACCACACTGGCGCGACGCCCAAGAGCGTCGACGATGTACTCAAGCGCGGCGACATCGTGCGCGTGGCGCGCAACGACAAGGGCGACTGGGAACTGGCCCAGCTCCCCAAGGTGCAGGGCGCGCTGGTTTCGGTGAACCCGGAAGACGGCTCGGTGCAGGCGCTGGTTGGCGGCTACAGCTTCCTGCGCAGCAAGTTCAATCGCGCGGTGATGGCTGCTCGCCAGCCCGGCTCCAGCTTCAAGCCGTACCTTTATTCGGCGGCGTTCGAGCGCGGCTTCACCCCGGCCTCGATCGTCAACGACGCGCCGCTCGCCCTGCCCGATCCTTCCAAGCCCAACGGACTGTGGACGCCGGAGAACGACGACGGCAAGTTCGACGGTCCGATGCGCCTTCGCGAAGCGCTGGTCGAGTCGAAGAACCTGGTCTCGGTGCGCCTGCTCGACGCCATCGGCGTGCGCTTCGCACGCGACTACATCACGCGCTTCGGCTTCCCGCCCGATGCGTTGCCGAAAAACCTGTCGCTGGCGCTGGGCACCGCGTCGGTCTCGCCGATGGGCATGGCGCGCGGCTACGCGGTGTTCGCCAACGGCGGCTACCTCGTCTCGCCTTACTTCATCAAGGAGATCGATGGCCGCGACGGCAAGCCGGTCTATGTCGCCAACCCGACCCGCGCCTGCCGCACTTGCCAGGAGCGCCTGCTCGACACCCGCCCGCCTGGCCCACCGCCAGCGGACATCGGCGGACACCCGGCAAACGCGATCGCCGCGGTGCCGGCCGGTGCCAGCACGGTGGCGGGCGTGGGCGATGCCGTGCTGCCGGCCGACGCCCATGGCGAGGGCGCACACCCGCCGTTGCTCGCGCCTCAGGTGATCGATGTACGCAACGACTACCTGATCACCTCGCTGATGAAAGACGTGATCCTGCGCGGCACCGGTTATGCGGCCAAGGCGCTGGGCCGCGATGACCTGGCCGGCAAGACCGGCTCGACCAACGACCACCGCGACGCCTGGTTCGTCGGCTTCAACGGCGACGTCTCGACGTCGGTGTGGGTCGGCTTCGACGATTTCAGCTCGCTCGGTCGCGCCAACGGTGTCGGCGAATTCGGCGCACAGGCCGCGCTACCGATCTGGATGGGGTACATGGGCACGGTGCTCAAGGACATGCCGTCCAACGCCTTGCCGATGCCGCCAGGTATCGCCACCGTGCAGATCAACCGCCAGAGCGGCCTGCCCACGGCCCCCAACGATCCCAACGCGATGAGCGAGATCCTCAAGGTCGAAGACGTCGACCGCCTTCGCGCCCAGGCGGCGCAGCAGCAGCAGAACCAGGACGAGCAACACCCGTACGACATCTTCTGACGGCCATTTGCGGCGACGCACCGCTCACGCCGGATCGGCTTTGCTGCCGATCCGGCCCCACGGAGGAACGACATGGCACGCGGCGATCACCATCGCATCCATGCCCAGGACCGCCAGCAGCGCAACCGGCTGCGCGTGGCCCAGGAGGCCGCCCGGCTGATGAGCGAGCACGGCATCCGCGACTTCCACCACGCCAAGCTCAAGGCCGCCGAGCGGCTGGGCATCCACGACGCTCAGGCGTTGCCGCGCAACCAGGAAATCGAAGACGCACTGCGCGAGCGCCAGCGTCTGTTCGACGCGGACAGCCAGCCGCAGCAGCTGAAGGCACGGCGCGAAGCCGCGCTGGAAGCGATGCGCTTTCTTGGACGCTTCGACCCACGGCTGGTCGGCCCGGTGCTCGAGGGTACGGCGGACGCGCATTCGGCCGTCTGCCTTCACGTATTCAGCGATGATCCCGATGCGGTGATGCTGTTCCTGCACGAGCATGGCGTGCCGGCGGAAGTGCAGACCCGTCGGCTGCGCCTGGATCGCGAGGAGCAGGCCGACTATCCGGTGCTGTTGTTCGCCGCCGACGGACTGCCCTTCGACCTCACCGTGATGCCGCGCGATGCCTTGCGCCAGGCACCGTTGGATCGCATCGACGAGAAGCCGATGCGACGCGCTTCGTTGGGCGCGGTCGAGGAATTGCTGGCCGAGCCTACCGCCGAAGACGAGTTCGAACGCATGCTGGCCGCGGTTCGCCGCTGAGCACCTCACATCGCGGCGCAGCGCACCTGAGCGCGACCGCCACGTGCCTGTCGGCCGCGCGGTCGCGCACAGCTGGGCTCCTGCCAGTCAACGCAAACGAAGAACGCCCCGGCATGCCGGGGCGTTTCGTGTCGGCAAAACGCGTTGATCAGCGCTTGTCGAGCGCCGTGTAATCGCGCACGTCGGCGCCAGTATAGATCTGGCGCGGGCGGCCGATGCGCGAGCCCGGGGTCTCGTGCTGTTCGATCCAGTGCGAGATCCAGCCGGCCGTGCGCGCGATGGCGAACATCACGGTGAACATCTCGGTCGGAATGCCCAGCGCCTTGTAGATGATGCCCGAGTAGAAGTCGACGTTCGGGTACAGCTTGCGCTCGACGAAGTAGTCGTCCTTCAGCGCCGCCTCTTCCAGCTTCATCGCCACGTCGAGCAGCGGGTCGTTGACGCCCAGCTCGGCGAGCACCTTGTGGCACATCTCGCGGATGATCTTGGCGCGGGGATCGAAGTTCTTGTAGACGCGGTGGCCGAAGCCCATCAGGCGGAAGTTGTCGTTCTTGTCCTTGGCGCGCTTGACCGCGGTGTCGACCCGATCGGGCGTGCCGATCTCCTGCAGCATCTCCAACACCGCCTCGTTGGCGCCGCCATGGGCCGGGCCCCACAACGCGGTGATGCCCGCGGCGATGGACGCGTACGGGTTGGCGCCTGTGGAACCGACCAGGCGCACGGTCGAGGTGGAGGCGTTCTGCTCGTGGTCGGCGTGCAGGATGAACAGCAGGTCCAGTGCCTTGGCAGCCACCGGGTTGAGCTGCAGCGGTTCGCTCGGCACCTCGAACATCATGTGCAGGAAGCGCTCGACGTACTCGAGGTTGTTGCGCGGATAACGGAACGGCCAGCCGATCGAATAGCGGTAGCAGGCCGCGGCAATCGTGGGCATCTTGGCGATCAGGCGAATCGCGGCGAGCTTGCGGTCGGCCGGATCATCGACGTTGAGGTCGTCGTGGTAGAACGCCGAGAGCGATGCGACCGAGGCGGCAAGCATGGCCATCGGGTGCGCGTCGTGGTGGAAGCCCTGGAAGAAGTTCTTCAGCGACTCGTGCATCATCGTGTGATGCGTGATCTGGTGCTCGAAGGACGCGAAATCGTCCTTCTTCGGCAGTTCGCCGTTGAGCAGCAGGTAGGCCACCTCCAGGAACGTCGACTTCTCGGCCAACTGCTCGATCGGATAGCCGCGGTACAGCAGCACACCCTTGTCGCCGTCGATGTAGGTGATCGCGCTCTTGGTGCTGGCGGTCGAACCGAAGCCCGGGTCGTACGTGAAGTGGCCGGTGTCCTTGTACAGCGTGCCAAGGTCGATGCACGAGGGCCCCAGCGTGCCGCTCAGCAGGGGCAGCTCGGCGCTGCGGTTGCTCGATTCATCGACGAGCTTGACGACCTTGGAATCGGACACGGGAACCTCCTTCTCTAAAGACGTACCGGAGGCGTCCGCGAAAAGGCACCGCCCGGCAAGGGAATGGCATCGCGCTTGGGGAAAGCGGCCGATGCAACCGGCGCATTATCGCACATCGGCCGGCGCACATCCGCCCGCGGATGGACCGTACGGACACGCAAAAGGACACGGGGCGAGCCAGTGGCCCGCCCCGTGTCCTGGAATGTCAGACCCGCCACCGCCGCGGCGGCGGGCGTGCAGCGACCTTCGCTTACTTCTGGCCGTAACGGCGGCGGAACTTGTCCACGCGGCCGCCCACGTCGAGGGTCTTCTGCTTGCCGGTGTAGAACGGGTGCGACTGGCTGGAGATATCCACCTTGACCAGCGGGTACTCGTTGCCGTCTTCCCACTTGACGGTTTCCTTGGTGGCGATCGTCGAACGCGTCAGGAACGCGAACTCGGACGACAGGTCCTGGAAAACGACCGGACGGTAGTTGGGATGGATATCGGGCTTCATGACGGGCTCAAAGCGGCGGGTGAAAAGAGCGGCATTGTAGCTGCCGGGTGACGGCACGGTCAACTTGACCCAAGGTGACGGGGAACGGCCGAATATCGCGGAGCGCTTCAGCTGGCGCCGAGCGCCCGCCGAACCATCGCCGCGAACCGATCCTGATCCAGTTCCAGCGCCACGTTGGCGTTGGCCGGGCGGCCCAACCGGCCGGCCCAGTCCACCACGGTGGCGCCGCGGGTCAGCCGGCCGTCAAGTTCCACCGCTACCGCACGCCGCTCGCTGCGCACCACCACCGCCGGATCGATTGCTACCGCCATCGCCAGCGCGTCGGCGGCGATGATCCCGCGCCGGCCACGCTCGCGATTGGTCTTTCGAGCCACCTGGCAAATGTTGCCGTAAAACGCCGCGCGCTGGTCGCCTGCGGCGAGCCAGCCATCGAAGGCATCCTCGTCGAAGGCGTGGCGCAGGGTCAGCTCCCAGTCGACCAAATCGAAATCCGCGAACGCTTCGAACACCACGTGCGCGGCCTCCGGATCGAAACCGATGTTGAATTCGGCCGGCACGCGACTGGTATTGCCCTGCCCGGTCACCGCGCCGCCCATCACCACCAGTCGCTTGACCCGTTGCGGCAGGGTCGGGTCCAGCCGCAGCGCCAGCGCCACGTTGGTCAGCGGCGCCAGCGCGACCAAGGTCAGTTCGCCGGGCCGCTCGCGGGTCAGCCGCAGCAGTGCCAGCGCGGCCGCCTCGTCTTCCGCAGTGGCCGCGGGCTGCGGAAAGCCCACGTCGCCGAAACCGTCGCGACCGTGCACGAAGGCGGCATCCTCTTCCGGCAGGCGCACCAGCGGCGTGGCACAGCCCGGGAACACCGGCGTCGCGGCGCCGAGCAGATCGACCAGCACGCGCGCGTTGCGCACCGTGTGGTCAAGGCCGACGTTGCCCGCCGCAATGGAGAGTCCGGCGACATCGGCGTGCGCATGAGCCATCAGGATAGCCAGCGCGTCATCCACGCCGGGGTCGGTATCGATCAGGAGTTGCGGTCGGGTCATGCGGAGCCTGCGGCAAAACCATAGCTTAGGGGATCGGGGCTTTCGATTTTTGCGGAAGCCCGCCCGCGTGGCGACACTCCTTCGCGAAGCCGATAAGCATCGCCTGCAGACCGCTTCCCCGAAGAGGCCTCAGGCGTGCGCGTAGCGCGCAGCGGCGCCAATCCACCGTTCGATCAGCCGTTCGGCCGCGTGCGGGTGCTGGCGCAACATCGCTTCGCCGACCTGCTGCACTGCCGGCAGCAGGTGTGCGTCACGCGCAAGATCGGCGATGCGGAAGGCGAGCTGGCCGGTCTGGCGCGTGCCGAGCACTTCGCCAGGGCCGCGCAACTCGAGATCCTTCTCGGCGATGCGGAAGCCGTCGCAGGTCTCGCGCATCACATTGAGGCGCTCGCGTGCGAGCTGCCCCAGCGGCGGCTGGTACAGCAACACGCAATTGGAAGCGACCGCGCCGCGGCCCACGCGCCCGCGCAGCTGGTGCAACTGGGCAAGGCCCAGGCGCTCGCTGTTCTCGATCACCATCAGGCTGGCGTTGGGCACGTCCACGCCCACCTCGATCACGGTGGTGGCGACCAGCACGGCGAGTTCGCCGGCCTTGAAGGCGTCCATCACCGCCTGCTTTTCCTTCGGCTTCATCCGCCCGTGGACCAACCCCACGCGACAGCCTTCCAGCGTCGCGGAAAGCTCCGCATGCGCCACCTCGGCCGCCTGCGCGCGCAGCTGCTCAGATTCCTCGATCAGCGTGCACACCCAGTACGCCTGTCGCCCTTCCGCGCACGCGGCGTGGATGCGTTCGATGACCTCGGCGCGGCGCGCATTGGACACCGCCACGGTCTGCACGGGCGTGCGTCCGGGCGGCAATTCGTCGATGGAGGAAACATCCAGGTCCGCATACGCGCTCATCGCCAGCGTTCGCGGGATCGGCGTGGCGGTGAGCACCAGCTGGTGCGGGACCAGATCGCCTTCCATCCCCTTGTCGCGCAGTGCCAGCCGCTGCTGCACCCCGAAGCGATGCTGCTCGTCCACAATGACCAGGCCCAGGCGGGCGAATGCCACGCCTTCCTGCATGAGCGCGTGCGTGCCGATCACCACGGACGCGCCTGCGGCCACGCGCGCCAGTGCCTGCGCGCGAGCCTTGCCCTGCTGCTTGCCAGCGAGCCATTCCACCGCGACGCCCAGCGGCTCCAGCCAGTGCCGGAAATTGCGCAGGTGCTGCTCGGCGAGCAGTTCGGTCGGCGCCATCAGCGCCACTTGCCAGCCCGCTTCCACGGCAGCCAGCGCCGCCAGCGCGGCGACCGCGGTCTTGCCGCTGCCCACGTCGCCCTGCACCAGCCGCAGCATCGGCTTGGCGCACGCGATATCGGCAAGCACGTCGTGCGTGACGCGCTGCTGCGCGCCCGTGAGCCGGAACGGCAGGCCGCCGACAAAGCGGCCGCGCAGTTCGCCGTTCCCATCCAGCTCCGGCGCCCGCCGACGGCGTACGGCCGCGCGCATGCGCTTGAGGCTCAGGTGCTGGGACAGCAGCTCCTCGAAAGCGAGCCGCTGCTGCGCCGGGTGGCGGCCGTTGACGAGGTCCGTCAGCGGCGCATCCGGTGGAGGGCGGTGTGCATAGAGCAGCGCATCGCGCAGCGAGGTCAGCCCGTGCGTCGCGCACAGCGACGGTGGAATCAGTTCCAGCGCCGCATCCGGCGGCAGCAACGCCAGCGCCTTGTCGATCACGCCGACCAGCCGCTTCTGACCCAGCCCCTCGGTGGTGGGATAGATCGGGCTCAGTCGCTCGTCCACCGCCACGGCCTGGTCCTCGCCCACGCGCTGATATTGCGGATGCACCATCTCCAGGCCCTGGGCGCCATGGCGTACCTCGCCGTAGCACAACAGCTTCTGGCCAGGCTTGAGCTGCTCGGCCTGCGCGCGGTTGAAGTGGAAGAAGCGCAGCAGCAGGGTCTGGCGCGAGTCGTCACCGATCGCGACCTTCAATTGTGGACGGTAGCGGAAGCCGCGCTCGACCGCTTCCACTATGCCCAGCACCTGCGCGCGTTCGCCAGGCCGCAGGTCGCCAATGGCGGTCACGCGGGTCTTGTCCTCATAGCGCAGCGGCAGGTGGAACCACAGGTCCTGCACGCGCTCCAGCCCGAGCCTGGCAAGCGTGGCGGCCAGCGCCGGACCGACGCCCGGCAGCGCACCGACCGGCGACAGGCCGGGATCGGCGGCAGGCGGGGTGGCGACGCTGGCGCTGCGGGCGGGCATGAATCGCTAGCCTAGCCCAGCGCCCCGCCAGGATGCAGCAGGGTGATGTCGGTGCAGGCCGCGCCGGGCGGTCAGTCCGCGGCGCAATGCGATCGATGGATCAATCCATGACCATGATCGCGTCGACTTCCACCTGCGCGCCCTTGGGCAGCGCCGACACCTCGATGGTGGAACGCGCCGGGTACGGCTGCTGGAAATACTCGGCCATCACGGCATTGACGGCGGCGAAGTTGGCAAGGTCGGTGACGTAGATACCCACCCGCACGAACTGCGACAGCGAGCCGCCGGCTGCCTTGGCTACCGCCGTGAGATTGTCGAACACGCGACGGGTCTGCGTCTCGATGTCGCCCTCGACCAGGTTGCCACTGGCCGGATCCAGCGGTATCTGGCCGGAAAAGTACACGGTGTTGCCGGCACGCACGGCTTGCGAATAGGGACCGATGGCGGCGGGAGCCTGGTCGGTGGAGACGATGCTGCGGGACATGGCGTGGCCTTGTAGAGGGGAAGGCCAAGTCTAGAGCGGTGCGGGGTGGCCGGCGAGTGGGCAGGCTTCGGCCCAGCGGCCATCGCGCGAGGCGGTCGATGGGCGGAAGCCCGCCCTACGCGTTACAGCGGATAACGGTAGGCCCCGCTCACCACGCCAGTGCGCCGCACGCGACGGATCACGTCGGCCAGGTGCTTGCGGTTCTTCACTTCCATCGCGAACAGCAGGGTGGCCGCGGCAGCGTCACGCTCGACGTATTCGACGTTCTCGATGTTCGAGTCGGCCGCGGCGATGGCGGCGGCCACGGTGGCAAGCACGCCCGGGCGGTTGATGACTTCGATGCGAAGTTCCGCGCGGTAATCGCCCTGCACGTCACGATCCCATTCGATTCCCACGCAGCGCGCGGGCGACTTGCGGAACTCGGCCACGTTGGGGCATTCCACGCGATGCACGACGATGCCCTTGCCCGAAGACAGATAGCCGATGATCTCGTCGCCCGGCAGCGGGTGGCAGCAGTTGCCGAAGCTCAGCACGCCGCGCTCGGCACCGGTGATGCGTATGTTTTCGTGCGTGTGCGGCGCCTCGGTCGGGCGACCGCCACCACGCAACGCGACCAGATGATGCGCGACCTGATCGGGCATGCGGTTGCCCAGCGCGATGTCGGCCAGCAGCTCTTCCAGCCGGCGCAGCTTGGCCTCTTCAAGAAAGCGTTCGAGCACCTTGGCGGGGATTGCGTCGATGTTGGTGCCCAGTGCGTCCAGCGCGCGGTCGAGCATGCGATGGCCGAAGTCCACCGCGTCCTCGTGCTGCAGGTGCTTGAGGTACTGCCGGATCGCGGTGCGCGCCTTGCCGGTGACCACGAACTCGAGCCAGGCCGGATTGGGTACCGCCGAGGGGGCGGTGATGATTTCCACCAGTTGGCCCGACTCCAGCCGCGTGCGCAGCGGCAGCAGCTTCTTGTCCACCCGCGCGGCGACCGCGTGGTCACCGACATCGGTGTGCACGGCGTAGGCGAAGTCGAGCGCGGTGGAGTTGCGCGGCAGCGCCAGGATGTCGCCACGCGGCGTGAACAGGTAGACCTCGTCCGGGAACAGGTCGATCTTGACGTTCTCGATGAACTCGGCCGACGAAGGCGTGTGCGCCTGGCTGTCGGCCAGCGCGGAGAGCCATTCGCGCGCGCGTGCCTGCGCGCTGTTGGCCGGGCCCGAATCGGTCTTGTAGGCCCAGTGCGCGGCCACGCCCCGCTCGGCCACCGAATCCATCTCGGCCGTGCGCACCTGCACCTCGATCGGCGCGCCAAATGGCCCCAGCAGCACGGTGTGCAGCGACTGGTAGCCGTTGGCCTTGGGGATCGCGATGAAATCCTTGAAGCGGCGGTCGACCGGGCTGTAGAGCGAATGGACCGCGCCCAGCGCCATGTAGCAGCTCATCGCGGTGTCGACCACCACGCGGAAGCCATACACGTCCATCAGCTGGGCGAAGCTCTTGTGCTCGTTGCGCATCTTCGAATAGATGCTCCACGGCGACTTGATGCGCCCCACCACTTTGGCCGGCAGGTGCTCGGCGGCCAGCCGGGTGGCGAGCGCGTGCTCGATCTTGCTCATCACTTCGCGGCGGTTGCCAAGCGCGGCGCGGATACGCTCGCTGATGACGCGGTAGCGATCCGGGTAAAGCGCGCGAAAGCCCAGGTCCTGCAGCTCCGCCTTGAACTTGTTCATGCCCAGGCGCTGGGCGATCGGCGCATAGATCTCCAGCGTCTCGCGGGCGATGCGCCGCCGCGCGGACGGCTCCTTGGCGCCGAGCGTACGCATGTTGTGCAGGCGATCGGCAAGCTTGATCAGGATCACGCGGATGTCGCGCGCCATCGCCAACAGCATCTTGCGGAAACTTTCCGCGTCGGCCTCCTGGCGATTGGAGAAACGCATCTTGTCCAGCTTGGTGACGCCATCGACCAGATCGGCCACGACGTCGCCGAACTCCGCCGTGATTTCCTCGCGGCTGAGCTCAGTGTCTTCCAGCGTGTCGTGGAGGATCGCCGAAATGATGGTCTCGGCGTCCAGGCCGAGCTCCGCCAGGATGCCGGCGACCGCGACCGGATGGGTGATGTACGGCTCGCCGCTCTTGCGCTCCTGGCCGCGGTGCGCATGCGCGCCCACCTCGTAGGCGCGCAGCACGCGCGCCACCTGGGCTTCCGGGAGATAGGCAACGCGCTCCTTGAGCGCCAGCACGTAGGGGGGCAGCACGGACGGGTCCACGGGAGCGGAAGGCGTGGTCGCCGTCATGGGTTCGCGATCCCCGTTCAGACAGTGCTTCCGTGCGGGTTATGGCCAGGTGTGGCGAAGGCGCCGGCGATGCCGGCAAGGCGACTGCGCGAGCGGCAGCCGCCGGCGTGCATCAGTCGTCGCCGCCCTTGGAAAGGTCGTCGTCGACCTCGGCCGCGGCCCACTCCAGCGCCTCGCGCTCGGCGCGCTCGCGCTCGGCCTTGTCGATCTCGTCGATGGTGGCCTGGTCGATGCGGCGATCGGCGATCTCGCGCAGGGCAAGCACGGTCGGCTTGTCGTGATCCGGATGGACCGCCGGCTCGGCGCCCTTCTCCAGCTGGCGGGCGCGCTTGGTCGCCATCAGCACCAGCTCGAAGCGGTTGTCTACCACCTCGAGGCAATCTTCCACGGTAATGCGGGCCATGCGAAATCCTCAAGCACAAAGGCAACTTAGAGACCGGCAAGTGTAGCCGAGCGCCGGCTTGGCTGGCAATGCGGCATGCGCGTATCATGCGCGGTTCGATCGCCGACCGACCGGCGCCGATCCGCCTGACTGCAAAAATATAAAACCAGGCGGTACACTTTTGTGGTGCCCGTAGCGGATCCCTTCAGCCGATGCTTTCCCTGCTCCGTTTCTCGCCCAGCCGCCTGTTGCCGCTGGCTGCCCTGGCCCTGCTGGCCGGTTGCACCATTGCCAAGCCGCGTACCGACGATCCGCTGGAGAAGTTCAACCGCAAGGTCTACACGTTCAACAACACGGTGGACCAGGCGGTGATCCGCCCGGTGGCGGTGGGCTATCGCAAGGTCACCAACCCGCCGGTACGACGTTCGGTCAGCGACTTCTTTACCAACATCCGCATGCCGATCACGGTCGCCAACGACCTTCTGCAGGCGCGGCCGAAACAGGCGCTGCAGAGCACCGGACGTTTCCTGGTCAACCTGACGCTGGGCCTGGGCGGCTTTTTCGATCCGGCCAGCCAGCTCGGCATTCCGCTGGAAGACAACGATTTCGGCGTGACCCTGGCGCGTTGGGGCGTGCCCGATGGCGATTACCTGGTGCTGCCGCTGATCGGGCCGACCACCGTGCGCGACGTGTGGCGCATGCCCGTGGACAGCTATTTCTTCGATCCGCTGTCGATCTACGCGCACAACCACGACTACAAGTACGGCCAGCAGTTCCTGCCGCAGATGATGTACCTGGTGACCCTGCGCTCGCGCGGCATTGATGCGGAGAGCTTCCTGGAGTCGGCGTACGACCCGTACGTGTTCATGCGCGACGCGTACCGCCAGCGGCGCCTGTACCAGATCTACGACGGCAACCCGCCGGCCGAGGTCATCCAGCAGATGCAGGGCCTGAACGACGACAACTTCGACCCGGAGCAGTTGCTGGACGAGCAGCACCAGTGGGAGAACAAGCATCCGGCCGACGATCAGAAGCACCCGTAACCGGCTCGACCGGTTTCGGCGCCTGGTTTGAGCACACAAAAAAGGGGCCTGCGGGCCCCTTTTTCATGCCTGCACCGCAAGCTCAGCCGACCAGTGCCTCCACCTCGCACACCTGCGCCAGCGCGCGCATGCCGGCGGGCATGTTCTCCACGACCAGCTCGCGGCCGAGCCGACGGGCCTCGGCCTGGGCCGCCAGCACGCAGGCCAGGCCCGCGCTGTCGGCGCGCTCGATGCCGGCCAGGTCCAGCCGGGTCACCGGCGCGGCTACCAGCGCCGCGCCGATCGCCTGCAGCGCGGCGGCGGCGGTGTCGAAGCTCAGCACGCCGCTGACGCCGAGCGTGCCCGGCATCTCGCGATGGAGCTGGAAGGCGGGCACGCTCACGGGGCCTTGCTGTCCTTGTCCATCGATTCCAGCGCCTTCTCGCCCTGGTTCTCGAGGTTGGCGATCAGCTTCTCGATGCCGACCTTGCGGATCTCCGCGTCGACCTGGTTGCGGTAGTTGGTGACGTAGGAGATGCCCTCGATGATCACGTCGTACGCCTTCCAGTCGCCGTTCTTGCTCTTGCGGAAGGCGTAGTCGACCGAGAGCTTCTTGCCGTCGTCCAGCACCACCTGGGTGCGCACCACGGTGCGCTTGTCGTTCAGGTCGCCATTGAACGGCAGCACCTGCACCGCGCCCTTGGTGTAGTTGAGCAGGCCCTCGGCGTAACGGTGGGTGATCGAGTTGTAGAACGCTTTGGCAAAGCGTTCGCGCTGCTCGGGCGTGGCCTCGCGGGCGTGGCGGCCAAGCACCAGGATCGAGGCGTAATCGATGTCGAAGTGCGGCAGGAAGACGTCGTCGATCACCGAGATCAACTTTTCCTTGTCGTTCTTCAGCTCGTCACGGTGACCGGCGATGGTGGTGTCCAGCTGGTGGGCAATCTCCTGCACCACCTGCTCGGGGTTCTGCTGGGAAGCCGGCGCCTGTGCGGCCGCGTCCTGGGCGAGCACGGGCGAGGCGGCCACGGTGCCGAACGCGATGGCCATGGCGAAAGCCAGAGTGCGCAACATGGGGAAACTCCTTGTGGGATACCGGCTCATTGCTTGCCGGCGGGGGATTCGTTGGCGGCGTCCTTCTTCTCGGCGGGCGAGCCGTTGACCAGGAACTTGCCGATCAGGTCTTCCAGCTGCATCGCCGACTGGGTCAGCACCATTTCGTCGCCGTTCTTCAGGAACTCCGGCGAGCCGCCGGGCTGGATCGCAACGTACTGGGTGCCGATCAAACCGCTGGTGAACACTGCAGCGGCCGAATCGTCGGGAATCTGGTCGTACTTCTTGTCGATCGACAACTCCACTTCGGCGTCCAGTTTCACCGGATCAGCGTGCACCGCGGCCACGCTTCCGATCGCCACGCCAGCCATCTTCACCGGGGCACCGACCGAGAGCGTCCCGACGTTGCTGAAGCGCGCCTTCACCGTGTAGCTGCCGCCCAGGTTGTCGGCCACGCCGCCGGCGCCGAAGAACTTGCCGAGCATCTCCTCCAGCTGCTGCGCGGGCTTGGTGCGTGCCAGCGTGCCACCGTCGGCCAGATCCTTCGTCGAATTGCCGTACTGGATGCCCACGTACTGGTCGCCGAGCAGGCCGCTGGTGAAGATCGTCGCTATCGAGTCATCCGGAATGTGGCTGTACGCCTGGTCGATGGACAGCTTGACGTCGGCGGTTTCCTGCTTCGGATCGAGCACGATCGAGCTCACCTGGCCCACGCGCACGCCGGCGATCTTCACCGGTGCGCGCTCCTTGAGCTGTCCGATGTTGGCGAAGTGCGCCTCGACCGTGTAGCTCGCGCCCTGGTGCGTATTGGCCACCGAGGTGGTCTGCGTCGCCAGGTAAGCCAGCGCGGCAAAGCCGAGCACGATGAACAGGCCGGTGCCCACGGCGTAGGAATGTCTCTGGCTCACGGCTCAGGTCCTCAGGGAATCACATCAAAAAGGCGGTCAGCACGAAGTCCAGCGCAAGGATCGCGATGGACGAGGCGACCACGGTGCGGGTAGTGGCGTAGGCCACGCCCTCGCTCGTCGGCGGTGTGGTGTAGCCCTGGTAGACGGCAATCAGCGAGACCACCGCGCCGAAGGCAAGGCTCTTGACCAGGATGCCGTTGACCACGTCCTTCCACACGTCGACGGTGGCGGTCATGTTCGACCAGAACGTGCCATTGTCGATGCCCAGCCAGGTCACGCCGACCAGGTGGCCGCCGAAGATGCCCAGCGCGCAGAACACCGCGCAAAGCAGCGGCATCGCGATCAGCCCGGCGAGGTAACGCGGTACGGCGACGTACGCGATCGGGTCGACCGCCATCATCTCCATCGCGGCCAACTGGTCGGTCGCGCGCATCAGGCCGATCTCGGCCGTGATGGAGGTGCCGGCGCGACCGGCGAACAGCAGCGCGGTGACCACCGGGCCGAGCTCGCGGTAGATCGCGATCGCCACCACCGTGCCGCTGGCCGCGGTGCCGCCGAAGATCGACAGCACGTAGTAGAGCTGCAACCCCAGCACCATGCCGACGAACAGGCCGCAGACCATGATGATGGTCAGGCTCATCGCACCGACGAACCACAGCTGGCGCACCGTCTCGCGCGCGTGCTTCATGCTGCGCGGCACCGCCGCCAGCAGGGTCAGCAGGAACAGGCCGGCTTCACCGATCTGCGCCAGCGCGTTGAGGATCACGTTGCGTTGCGGCTGCGCGCTCATGCCTTGTCTCCGGCCAGGCCCAGCGCCTGCGCGTAGTCGCCGGCGGGGTACTGGAACGGCACCGGACCGTCGATGTCGCCGCCGAAGAACTGGCGGGTCCAGGGCGAACCATCGCCGGCGATGGTCTTGGGGTCGCCCTGCGCCACCACCTTGCCGTTGGCGATCAGATAGACCAGGTCGGCCACCTGCTTGATCGCGTCCAGCTCGTGCGCCACCAGCACGCTGGTGATGCCGAGCGTTTCGTTGAGCGTGCGGATGAGCTTGAGCACCTGGCTCAGCGCGATCGGATCCAGGCCGACGAAGGGCTCGTCGTAGAGGATCAGCATCGGATCGAACACGATCGCCCGCGCCAGCGCCACGCGCCGCGCCATGCCGCCGGAGAGCTCGGCCGGCATCAGGCCCGCGGCGCCGCGCAGGCCCACCGCCTGCAGCTTGGTCAGCACGATGTTGCGGATCAGCACTTCCGGCAGCTTCGTGTGCTGGCGCAGCGGGAAGGCGACGTTCTCGAACACGTCGAAGTCGGTCAGCAGCGCCGAGTTCTGGAACAGGTAGCCGATCTTCTCGCGCAGCCCGAACAGCTTCTCGCGCGAAAGCCCCGGCACGTTCTGGCCATCGACCAGCACCTGGCCGCTGTCGCCGCGCATCTGTCCGGTGATGTGCTTGAGCAGCGTGGTCTTGCCGGTGCCACTGGGGCCCATGATGGCCGTCACCTTGCCGCGCGGGATGTCCATGTCCAGCGCATCGAAGATGGTCTTGCCGTTGAGCACCGTGGTCAGGCCACGGATGCGCACCAGCGGTTCGGGAAGGGCGGCGGGGGCGGTCATAAGCGGACTAAGGTAGCCGAGCGTCGGATGCAGGCCAAGCTGCGCGCCCAGCGCCCCGCTGCCTTCCGGGGAAAGGGCTGGGGTGAGGGGTCGGGCCTCGCCTGGAAGACCGTTCGCGCGATCCCGGTAATTTCCGCTCCGCGCGGCCCTGGCGCCTATTCGTTTCCCGGAGGGAGAAGGAAGCTTTCAGGCCAGCAGTTCGGCAATCAACGCCTCGTGCCGCTGCCACTGCAGCTCACTGCGATGACGCACCGCCCGCACGATCGCCTGCAGGTCGCCCAACGCCTCGTCG
Organism: Frateuria edaphi; assembly: GCF_021117405.1. NCBI lineage: Bacteria > Pseudomonadati > Pseudomonadota > Gammaproteobacteria > Lysobacterales > Rhodanobacteraceae > Frateuria > Frateuria edaphi. Next base: position 323,410 of record NZ_CP088251.1, on the reverse strand, counting down.
AACCCGTCGTTGACCACGATGTAGTCGAACTCGTGGGCGTGGGCGATCTCCTCGCGCGAGTTGTGCAGGCGCCGCTCGATCACTTCCGGCGCATCCGACCCGCGCCCGCGCAACCGCCGCTCCAGCTCGGCGCGCGAGGGCGGCAGGATGAACACGCTCACGCAGTCGGGCTTGGCGCGGCGGATCTGCGCGGCACCCTGCCAGTCGATCTCCAGCAGCACGTCGCGGCCCTGGTCCAGCAGATCCTGCACCGTCGCGACCGAGGTGCCGTAGAAATTGCCGTGCACTTCGGCATGTTCGAGGAAGGTGCCGGCGGCGATCTGCCGCTCGAACTCGCCGCGCTCGACGAAATAATAGTGGCGCCCGTACTCCTCGCCCACCCGCGGCGGCCGCGTGGTATGGGAGATCGACAGCGAGATCGTCGGCTCGCGTTCCAGCAGCGCGTTGACGAGCGTGGATTTGCCCGCACCCGACGGCGCGGCGACGATGAACAGTGTGCCGGCCATGGGCGCGCTCATTCGATGTTCTGCACCTGCTCGCGCATCTGCTCGATCAGCACCTTCAGTTCCACTGCGGCGTTGGTCGAACGCGCATCGACCGACTTGGAACCGAGCGTGTTGGCTTCGCGGTTGAACTCCTGCATCAGGAAGTCCAGGCGGCGCCCGACCGGTTCCTTTAGGCCCAGCACGCGGCGGGTCTCGGCCACGTGGGTGGCCAGGCGATCGAGTTCCTCGTCGACGTCGCTGCGGGTGATCTGCATCACCAGCTCCTGCTCCAGCCGGCCGGGGTCCGCGGGCTGCTTGAGGTCGGCCAGCCGCGCCTCCAGGCGGGCGCGCAGTGCGGTGCGGATTTCCGGCATCCACTCGCGCACCTGGCCGACGATGCGGTCGATCGCATCGAGCTTGTCGCGCAGGATCGCTTCCAACTGGGCACCCTCGCGCTCGCGGGTGGCGCTGAGCGCATCGAGCGCGCGGTCGAGCACCTCGAACAGCGCCGCCTGCTGGGCCTCGGGATCGGCCTCGGTCTGGCGCAGCACGCCGGGAAAGCGCAACAGCTCGGTCAGCTGCACCTGCATGCCCGGAAAGCGTCCGGCCAGTTCCCGATTCAGAGTCGCCAGGCGGCCGAGGGTCACCTCGTCGACTTCCAGCGACTCGCCGCGCGCCTCGTTGCCGCGCAGGCGCACGGTCAGGTCGACCTTGCCGCGCGACAGCCGCCCCGCCACGCGCTCGCGCAGTGCCGACTCGAAGCTGCGCAGCTCCTCGGGCAGGCGCGGGCTGAGTTCCAGGTAACGGTGGTTGACGGTGCGCAGCTCGCAGCTGAGCGTGCCCGCGGGGCCCTGGGTTTCGGCGCTGGCGTAGGCCGTCATGCTGCGGATCATGCGTCGAGCCCTTGCGGTCGGTGGAAAGCGGCAATGGTAAACTCTCGCCTCCCGCCTTGCCCAACCCAGGCCCCTCGCATGACCATGACCCGCCCGAGCGGCCGCGCCAGCGACCAGCTGCGTCCGGTGACCCTGCAACGCCACTACACCCGCCATGCCGAGGGCTCGGTGCTGGTGAGCTTCGGCGACACCCGCGTGCTGTGCACCGCCAGCATCGAGGACCGCGTGCCGCCGTGGCTGCGCGGCAAGGGTGAAGGCTGGGTCACCGCCGAGTACGGCATGCTGCCGCGTGCCACCGGCACGCGCACCCAGCGCGAAGCCGCGCGTGGTTCGCAGGGCGGACGCACGCTGGAGATCCAGCGGTTGATCGGCCGCTCGCTGCGTGCCTGTGTCAACCGGCAGGCGTTGGGCGAGCGCGTCATCACGCTCGACTGCGACGTGATCCAGGCCGACGGCGGCACGCGCACCGCGGCGATCACCGGCGCCTACGTGGCACTGGTCGACGCGGTCAATTTCCTGATGCGGCGCGAGAACCTCAAGCGCAGCCCGATCATCGGCGCGGTGGCCGCGGTATCGGTCGGCGTTTACCAGGGCGTGCCGGTGCTGGATCTGGACTACGCCGAGGATTCGGCTTGCGATACCGACATGAACGTGGTGATGAACGACGGCGGCGGCTTCATCGAAGTGCAGGGTACCGCCGAGGGCCACGCGTTCCGCCGTGACGAGATGGACGCCATGCTGGCGCTGGCCGAGAAGGGCATCGCCGAACTGGTCGCGGCACAGCGCGCGGCGCTGGCGGAGGGCTGACCCGTGCGGCGCCTGGTGCTCGCCAGCGGCAACCGCGGCAAGCTCGCCGAGTTCGAGGGCCTGCTCGCCGACAGCGGTTTCGAGGTGGTGACCCAGGGCAGCCTGGGCGTGCTCGACATCGAGGAAACCGGCACCACGTTTGTCGAAAACGCGCTGTTGAAGGCGCGCCACGCTGCCCGCATCACCCGGCTGCCGGCGCTGGCCGATGACTCCGGCCTGTGCGTGGAACACCTGGACGGCGCCCCCGGCCTGTACTCGGCGCGTTATGCAGGCAGCCATGGCGACGCCGCAGCCAACCGCGCCAAGCTGCTTCACGCGCTCGACGGCGTGCCTGCCGAGCGGCGCGGCGCCTTCTTCATCTGCGTGCTGGTGCTGCTGCGCCACGCCGACGACCCTGCTCCGCTGATCGCCGAGGGCCGCTGGCACGGCCGCGTGCTGGACGCCGAGCGTGGCGACCGCGGCTTCGGCTACGACCCGATGTTCCTGCCGGACGGCCAGTCGTTATCCGCGGCCGAGCTCGACCCGACGCTCAAGAACCGCCTGAGCCACCGCGGCCAGGCGCTGGCCAAGCTGCACGCCCAGCTCGGCGCGCAGCATTAGCCATGCCACTAGTCGCACCCCCGCTGGCGCTGTACGTGCACATGCCCTGGTGCGTGAAGAAGTGCCCGTACTGCGACTTCAACTCGCACGGCGTGCGCGGCGAACCGCCGCCGTATTCGGCTTATGTCGACACGCTGCTGGCGGACCTGGACGCGGACCTGGCCGACTTCGGCGCCGCCGTCGAAGGCCGCCCGATCGTCAGCGTGTTCTTCGGCGGCGGCACGCCCAGCCTGTTCGCACCCGAACACATCGCCCGTTTCCTGGAGGGGGCCCGCGCGCGGTTGCCGTTCGTGGAGGACTGCGAGATCACGCTGGAGACCAACCCCGGCACGGTCGAACACGGCCGCTTCGACGGTTACCTGGCCGCGGGCGTCAACCGGCTCTCCTTCGGGATCCAGAGCTTCGACGACGACAAGCTGAAGCGGCTGGGCCGCATCCATTCGGCGAGCGAGGCCGAGGCGGCGGTGAAGTCGGCGCAGGACGCCGGCTACGCCAACCTCAACCTGGACCTGATGTACGCGCTGCCGCAGCAATCGCTGGAAGGCGCGCTGGCCGACGTCGAGCGCGCGATCGCGCTGGCGCCGACACACGTCTCGCACTACCAGCTCACGCTCGAACCCAACACGGCCTTCGCCGCCAGCCCGCCGCCGCTGCCCGACGACGATTCCGCCTGGGCCATGCAGGAGGCCTGCGAAGCACGCCTGGCCGAGGCCGGTTACGGTCAGTACGAGGTGTCCGCCTACGCGCGGACCGACCGCCGCTGCCGGCACAACCTCAACTACTGGGAGTTCGGCGACTACCTCGGCATCGGCGCCGGCGCGCACGGCAAGATCACCGACGCGGCCGCCGGCGCCGTCATGCGGCGCTGGAAAAGCCGCCATCCGCGCACCTATCTGGACGCCGCAGGCGGCCCCGCGCGCATCGGCGGCAGCGGGCCGGTCGAGCCGGCCGAGCTGCCTTTCGAATACATGCTCAACGCCCTGCGCCTCTACCAGGGCGTGTCGCAGGAAGCATTCGCCCAGCGGACCGGGCTGCCCGCGGATCGCATCGCCCCCGCCCTGGCCCAGGCCCAGGCCCGCGGCTGGCTGCAGGACACGCCCGGACGGCTGCAGCCTTCCCTGCTCGGCCAGCGGTTCCTCAACGATTTGATCGAGCTTTTCCTGGCCTGATTCGCGGGTGAAACCCGGCCTATGGCGGACCGGACCGCGGGCGCATACACTGACGAACGTCAAAAATCCGAGAACTGCGTCATGGATGTCGAGCAAAGGCAGCACCCAGCGGCCATGCACGGATTGGACGGCCCGGCCACCCTGCAGCAGATGCCCATGCGCATCCAGCGCCTGGTGGCGGCTCTGCATGGGCTCTGCAGCAGGCGCCTGGAGCCCGCGCTGGTCGATGCGCTCGACGCACTCGACGAGAGCCTCTACCAGCAGGCCGAGCGCTCACGCGGCCATCTCGAACAACAGCGCTGCTTCGACAGCCGGGCGATGGTCCGCTGCAATCGTTCGGCGTTCCTGCGTCGGATTGCCGAGCACGTCGCCGGCAGCTTCGCCCGTCTCGGCGAAGCAGACGAAACCGGCGGTACCCCCAACCCCGTGGCCTCGCTGAGCCTGCTCGGGCGCGAGGAACACGAACTCAACGCCGCGCTGGAACAACTGATTTCCCGCGGCGAAGCCCACACCGGCCCGGTGCTGGCCGAACTCTCCTATCGCATGGCCGTATTGGTCGGCGCGCCGCCGCTGGAAGGCCAGGCGCTGCCCACCTCGCCGCCGAATCTGTCGGCCGCGGTGCGCCATGCCATCCCGGCGCTGGACCTGCCGGCGGACCACCAGGTCCTGCTGGTGCAGGCGCTGGAGCGCAAGCTGGCGCCGGTCCTTCCGGCGCTCTATGAAGCCGCCAACGCGCACCTGGTGACGGACGGCATCCTGCCTCACCTGCGCGCCTTCGCCGGTGCGCGACCGGCCAACGCGCCACCGGCGCCGCCATCGATGAAGGCACCGGCATCCACGCTCGAGCCCGCCAGGTCCGCGCCGGCCGCCGGCCACGAACCGATCGCCGTGCTGGAGAACCTGCGCGACCTGCTGTCGCGCCAGCGCGCCAGCGAGGCAAAGGTGGCCACCGGCCACGCCGCCAGTTCGGCGGAGCTGGAGGCGGCGCTCGGCGCCCTGCAGCAGCACCTGGCCCAGGTGACCGACCGCGCCAGTCGCGAATTGCGCAGCGCACAGCGCCTGCGCGAGGAATTGCTGGCCCACCTCAATGCGGGCAAGCCCGCCGGCGCCGCCCGAACCGGCCTGAGCCCCGAGCAGGACGACACGGTGGAGCTGGTCGCGCGGCTGTTCGAGCAGCTTGGCCAGCAGCTTCATCCCGGCCCAGGCGCGACCGCCCTGCTGGGTGACCTGCAGGTGCCGATCCTGCGCGTGGCGATGAGCGATCGCGGCTTCTTCGAGCAGGCCGAGCATCCTGCCCGCCACCTGCTTGGCACCCTGGCCGAAGCGACCAACGACTGGGGCGACGGCAAGGACATCGATCCCGACCTCGCCACACAGCTCAGCCGGCTGGTGGCCCGCGCACAGCGCGAAGCGCCCAGCGCCGGGTTGTACACCAGCCTGCTGGCGGACATCCGCCACCATCTCGCCCAGCTCAGCCGCAAGGCGCAGGTCACCGAACGACGCCAGGTCGAGGCCATGCAGGGTCGCGAGCGCCTGCACCAGGCACGCGAGCGCGCAGCCGAAGTGCTGGCAGCACGCTTTGCCGAAACCACGCCGCGCGGCCTGTTGCGAGCCCTGCTCGACCGTGCCTGGTCCGATGTGTTGGCACTGGCGCTGCTGCGCCACGGGGAAGGCAGCGACGCCTTCAACGAACGGCTGCGTCTGACCGACCAGCTGCTGGGCCGGCTGCCGGTGGAGGACTCGCTTGGGCTGCGCCTGGCAGTGGAAGACCACCTGCAACAGATCGGCATGCAGGCCGAGGAAGCGGAACAGGTAGCTCAGCGGCTGATCGGTGGCGAGGCCGCTCCCGGCAAGTCGTTCGAACCGGCCGGCACCCCTGCTGAGGCTCCGAGCGTCGCGGACATGCCCGCGCTGGCCGCCTATGTGTTGGCCGCCGAGCCGCCCAGCGCGACCGACCTGGCCCTGCGCCTGAAGCAACGCCAGCGGCTGGGCGAACAGCGTGGGCAGGAACCGCGTCCGACGGCCCCGCAAACGCCCGAAGCCCCGCTCGGCCCGCAGGAAGCGCGCATCCACAACCGCCTGCGGCAACTGCCCTTCGGCAGCTGGTTCGAATTCATCGACCCGCAGACCGGCGCCATCGAGCGGCGCAAACTGGCCTGGTTTTCGCCCCTGTCGGGCAACACCCTGTTCGTCAACCGGCGTGGCCAGCGCGCGACCGAGATGAACCTGCGCGAGCTGGCCGCGGCCATCGCCAGCGGCCGGGTGCGTGAACAGGTAACGCCGCGCGACGGGCTGTTCGACCGCGCCTGGCGCGCCCTCACTGGCAGCCTGCAGCGCCCGACCGCACGCGCATGACCGCCCAGGTCATTCCGTTCGAGCAGCGTCGCGCGCCGCGCAAGCGCGCGGCCGCCTCGCCGCTGGTGACCGACACCATCAGCGCGCGGCCGCTGGGTCACCTGTGCAACCTGTCGGCCAGCGGCGTCCTGCTGATCGCTCCCGAACGCCCGCGCAGCGAGGCGGTGTTCCAGGTACGCCTGCCGTTGGCCGATGCACGGCAAGGTCCCGCGGCGATCGAACTCGGTCTCCAGGAGCAATGGCACCAGGCAGCCAACGCCGGCCAGGTGTGGGTCGGCTACCGCATCATCGCCATCGCCCCGGAAGACGCGCTGACGCTGGTGCATTGGCTGCAACGCGCCTGAACCGGTCACCGTGACGCGCCTGCGCCATCGGCATAGACTCGCAGGCATCGTGGTAGAGCAAGGCTTCCCATGGATGTCGAACAACCGGACCCGTCGCGTTCGAGCACAGTCGCCCCACCGGCGCACTGGCCGGCGAAGACGCGCCGTCTGGTCGACGACGTGCGCCAGCTCTGTCGCGAGTGGCTCTCCGAACCGCTGAAGCTGTGTCTGGCGGACTTCGACCGCGCCCTGCACGAGCACGCGGCCAACACCCGCAGCCACATCGAACAGCAGCGCTACCAGGCGACCCGCCAGCGCCTGGTGCAGGAGCGCCAGGCCTTCGAGCAACGGTTCATCGAATGCATCGACCGGGCCTTGCTGGAGCTGGGTGCGCAGCCCGCCGCAACAAGCGCGCCAGCCGCGCGCCTGACCCTGAGCCTGCTCGACCCGATCGAACACGAGATGACCGCGGCACTGGATCAACTGGTCGCCCGCAGTGCGGCACGCGGCGGACCGCTGCTGGTGGAGCTCAGCTACCGCCTGGCGGTATTGATCGGCACTCCGCCGCTGGAAAGCGATGCCATGCCGCTGGGGCCGCAGGCGATCGCCAAGGCATTCCGCGATTCCAGTGCGGCGCTCGGACTGCCAGCCGAGCACCACCTGCTGTTGCTGCAGGCCGTGGAGGGCAAGCTGATCCAGGGCCTGACCCCGCTGCACGAAGTGGTCAACAACCATCTGGCCGCCGCCGGCATCCTGCCGCGGCTGCGACCGTTCCCGCTGCCGCGTTCGCCGCGACCACGCGGCCGGCCACGCCCGCTGCCGGCGGCTCCCGCCGAGGCGCCCGACGCGCCGGCACGCCCCTCCGGCGTGCGTGAACTGCTCACCCGCCAACGCGGCCCGCGCCCGGTATCCGATCATGCTCGCTTCGCCAGTGCTGGCGAGCTGGATGCCGCGCTCGCCGCCTTGTCGCGGCGGCGCGCGGACCCGGACATGCTCCGGCGCGCCCAACGCCTGCGCGAGGCGCTGGTCGACCAGCTCAATGCCGGTCAGCCGCTCGACGCGGTGCCGATCCTCCCCGGCCCGGACGCCGACGACACACTGGAGTTGATCTCGCGGCTGTTCGATGCGCTGCGTCGCCCACTGCCGCCCCCGGCGCTTGCGCACGGCCTGCTCGACCGCGCCCAGTTGCCCATGCTGCGCGCCGCCCTGGCCGACGAGAGCTTTTTCGAGCGTCGCGAACAGCCGGCCCGCCAGTTGCTGGACCAACTCATCGAAGCTGCCCGCGACTGGCTGGAAGGTGGCGACGGCGGCCTGCTCGCTCCAGTGGAACAATTGCTCGAGCGCTTGGACCGCGAGCCTCCGACGCCCGCCCTGCATGCCGAGCTGGCGGCCGAACTGGAACGCCAGGTTGCCCAGCTTCAGCGCAAGGCGCAGGTCACCGAGCGACGTCACGTCGAGGCGATGCAAGGCCGCGAGCGGCTGGAACAGGCTCGCCAGCGCGCCACCGAATTGCTCACCGGCCTGCTCGCCAAGGCGCCGCCGCGCGCCGCGCTGCGCGCACTGCTCGAACACGCCTGGTCGGACGTGCTGGCATTGACCCTGCTGCGCCACGGCGAGCAGAGCGAAACTTTCGCGCGCCGACTGGTGATCACCGACCAGCTGCTGGGCCGGCTGCCGCCCGGCAACCTGGAAACCCTGCAGGCCGAAGTGATCGCCGGACTGCAGCAGATCGGCATGCATGGCGAGGAAGCCACCGAGATTGCCCAACGGCTGATCGGCGCCGGTGCCGTCATGCAGGAAGGCGACGGACCGGGCCTGACCGGATTGGCGATGCGCCTCAAACAGCGCCGTGGGCCCGGCGACTCGCCCGAGGCGACCCCGGCCACGCCGGCAGTACCCTCGGCCGAGGCGCTGCGCCTGCACCAGCGCTTCAGCCGGCATCCCGGCGAGTGGTTCGAGTTCGTCCAGGCCGATGGCGGCCGGGTCCGCCGCAAGCTGGCCTGGTATTCGCCGCGCGCCGCGCGCGGCCTGTTCGTGACGCGCCAGGGGCAGCGCGCCGATGAGATGAGTCTGGCCGATCTCGCCCAGGCGATCGCCGCGGGTAAAGTTCGCGAGGTACCGGCCGTTAACGAGAGCGACCTGGACCGTGCCTTGCGCGCGCTGACCGACAGCCTGCGTCAGGCGACCCCGATACCCGGAGCCCGTTCGTGACGCCCAATCCGCAGGAAAGCCGCCGCGCCCATCGCAAGCCGGTCAACATCGCCGCCGAAGTGATCGATGCGATCAGCGGTCGGCGCATGGGCCAGCTGGGCAACCTGTCGGCCAGCGGCATGCTGCTGATCGGCAGCGAAGCACCGCGAAACGAAGCGATCTACCAGCTACGCCTGCCGCTGCCCGGGCTGGGCGAGACCACGGCGATCGAAGTCGGCGTGCAGGAGCAGTGGCACGAGGAAGCGGCCACGCCCGGGCAGTTCTGGGCCGGCTACCGCATCATCGCCATCGGCGACCAGGAGTCGGCGCAGCTCCAGCGCTGGCTCGACATGCCCGGCTGAGGTTTTTTCCACGGGTGGCCCTCGGCGGCCCACCGCGCGATCATGGGCAGCTCCCCACCGGCGGAACCGCCTCGCGCCCGCCGCCCGACGAAGGACGCCGCATGACCGAGAACCTCGCCCCGCTCTACGCCCAGCATCTGGCCACCCTGCGCGAACGCGCGGACAAGGCACTCGCGCTGGGCGGCTTCGACCGGTTGCTGATCGCCGCGGGCAAACCCCTGAACAAGTTCCTGGACGACCAGGACTTCCCGTTCGTCTCCAATCCCCACTTCCGCCACTGGCTGCCGCTGACCGACGCGCCGGGCAGCTGGATCGTTTACGCCCCCGGCACGAAGCCGAAACTGATATTCGTGCAGCCGCGCGACTACTGGCACGTGGTGCCGGCCGGCCCGAGCGGCTACTGGGTGGAGCATTTCGACATCGACGTCGTGCGCAGCCACGCCGACGCGGTCGCCGCACTGCCGAAGCAGGGCCGCAACGCCGTCATCGGCCCGGCCTGCCCGTCCATCGAAGGCGTGGAAGCGAACAACCCCGAGCCGGTGATGAACTACCTGCATTGGCATCGCAGCTACAAGACACCTTATGAACTCGCATTGATGCGCGAAGCCAGCCGCATCGGCACGCGCGCGCACCGCGCGGCGGAGGCGGCCTTCCGCAGCGGCGAGAGCGAGTTCGGCATCCACATGGCCTACCTCGCCGCCGCGCGGCAGATCGACGCCGAGCTTCCCTACTCCAGCATCGTGGGCTTGAACGAGCATGGGGCGGTGCTGCACTACACTCATTTCGACCGCCAGCCGCCGACCGTGCACCGCTCGTTCCTGATCGACGCGGGTGGAAGCTGCGCCGGCTACGCCAGCGACATCACCCGCACCTACGCCGCGGCCGGCGCGGACGAATTCCAGGCGCTGATCGACAGCATGGACGTGGCCCAGCGCGAGCTGGCCTCGAAGGTGCGCGCGGGGCAGAGTTACCCCGAACTGCACATCCACGCCCACCACCTGGTCGCCGGCGTGTTGCGCGAACACGGCATCATCCGCATGGACGCCGAGGCGGCGGTCGCCAGCGGCGTGACCTCGGCATTCTTCCCGCACGGCCTTGGCCACCCGATCGGACTGGCGGTGCACGACGTGGCCGGCTTCCAGCAGAACGAACGCGGCGGCAGCATCCCGCGGCCGGAGGGACATCCGTTCCTGCGCATGACCCGCGTGCTCGAAGCCGGGATGGTGGTGACCATCGAGCCAGGCCTGTACTTCATCGACATGCTGCTGGACGAATTGCGCGCCAACCCCGCGGCCAAGGATGTGGACTGGGCCCGTGTCGATGCCTTCCGTCCCTATGGCGGCATCCGCATCGAGGACGACGTGGTGTGTACCGACGGCGCGCCGGAGAATCTCACCCGCGACGCCTTCGCCGCCCTCTGACGCGCGCGCCGAGAGCCGACAAGCCGTTCGGGGGCGATGCTCCCGTCCCGGTCCTGGCGGGAGCATCGCTCACACGCGGGCATCTGCTGCGGCGGGCGCGCTAGTGATACCCCTCGCCCGCCAGCACCTTGCCGCGGAACACGCGGTACGAATACACCGTGTAGGCCAGCACCGCCGGGATCAGGAACGCCGCGCCGACCAGCACGAAACCCTGCGAGGAGGGCGGCGACGCGGCCTCCCAGATGCTCATGCTCGGCGGCACGATGTTCGGCCACATGCCGACCACCAGGCCGACGAAGCCCAGCGCGAAGAAGCACAACGCCAGTACGAACGGCTGCACCTCGCGGTTCTTCAGCACCGCGCGCCACAACAGGATCGCATTGAGCACGGTAAGGATCGGCACCGGCGAAAGCCAAAGCATGTGGGCGCCGGTAAACCAGCGCTCCATCAACTGCGAATCGAGGAACGGCAACCACGCGCTCACCATCAGCATGAAGCCGATCACCGCCAGCATCAGCGGCCGGGTGAGGTCGAAGGCGATGCGCTGCAATCGGCCGTCGGTCTTGAGGATCAGCCACGTTGCGCCCAGCAGCGCGTAGCCGAACACCACCGCCACGGCGGTCATCACCGCGAACGGGCTGAACCAGCCGAACGCGCCCTGCACGTACTTGCCGCCAGTCAGCGGCATGCCCTCCACCAGCGCGCCAAGGATCAGTCCCTGCGCCAATGCCGTCAGCACCGAGCCCACGCTGAAGGCCAGACCCCACAGCCAGCGCGAGCGGTGCGCCTTGAAGCGGAACTCGAACGCCACGCCGCGGAAGATCAGCGCGATCAGCATCACCAGGATCGGCAGGTACAGCGCCGAGAGCACTACCGCATAGGCCTTGGGGAAGGTCGCCATCAGGCCCGCACCGCCGAGCACCAGCCAGGTCTCGTTGCCGTCCCATATCGGCGCGGCGGTGTTCATCATGTGGTCGCGCTGGTCCTCGTCGTCGGCAAACGGCAGCAGGATGCCCAGGCCCAGCACGAAGCCATCCAGCAGCACGTACATGATCACGGCGAAGCCGATGATGAAGAACCACACCACCGGTAGCACGGTTGGCCAGTCCATCGTCAGTCTCCCATCGGGTCGTCGGGCGCCGACAGCGGACGCGCTGGCGTGCGGCGGCGGTTGCCGTGCACCGGCGTGACCGGCCGTTCGCGTTGCGGCGCCGGCAGGGGGCCGTCGCGGAACAGTTTGAACAGGTACCAGATACCGGCACCGAAGATGCCGAGGTAGACCACCACGAAGGTGATCAGCGAAGCCAGCACGCTGGAGGCCGGCACGTCCGATGCCGCCTGCGAGGTACGCATCAGTCCCTGCACCACCCATGGCTGGCGGCCCACCTCGGCCACCCACCAACCGGTGAGCAGCGCGATGAAGCCGGAGGGAATCATCACCACCCAGGCCTTCAGGTACCAGCGGTCACGGACCAGGCTGCCGCGTTTCCAGCGCCACAAGCCGAGCAACGCCAGCGCCAGCATCAACAGGCCCAGGCCTACCATGACGCGGAAGGAAAAGAACGGGATCTTCACCGGCGGCCGCTCGTCGCGGGGGAAGTCCTTCAGGCCCTTGACCTCGCCATTCCAGGAATGGGTGAGGATCAGGCTGCCCAGGTGCGGCACTTCCACCGCGTAGTGATTGGTTTCGGCCTGTTCGTCCGGCCAGGCGAACAGCGCCAGTGGCACGCTGCTCGCGGTGTCCCAGCGCGCCTCGATGGCCGCCAGCTTGGCTGGCTGGTACTCGCGCACCTTCAGGCCCGCCATGTCGCCGATGACGATCTGGATCGGGATCACGATGGCGAGGAAGGCCAGCGCCAGCTTGAGCATCGCCCCGGCGCGATCGACAAAACGTCCCTTGAGCAGGTAAACCGCCGAAACGCCGCCGACCACCATCGCCGTCGAGATGAACGCGGCCAGCACCATGTGCGGCAACCGCACCAGGAACGACGGGTTGAAGATCACCCGCCACCAGTCGGCCGGATAGAACACACCGTCGTGAATTTCGTAGCCGGCCGGCGTCTGCATCCAGCTGTTGGCGGACATGATCCAGAACGAGGACAACAGCGTGCCCAGCGAGACCATGCAGGTGGCAAGGAAGTGCATGCGATCGCTGACCTTCTTCCAGCCGAACAGCATCACGCCCAGGAAGGTCGCTTCCAGGAAGAACGCGGTCAACACCTCGTAGTTGAGCAATGGTCCGACCACATTACCGGCGACGATCGAGAAGCCGGCCCAGTTGGTGCCGAACTGGAAGCTCATCACGATGCCCGAGACCACGCCCATGCCGAAGGCGACGGCGAAGATCTTCAGCCAGAAGAAATACAGGTCGCGCCACAGGTCGGTGCGCTTGAACAGCCACACGCCCTCGATGAACGCCAGCCACGCCGCCGTGCCGATGGTGAAGGCGGGGAACAGGATGTGGAAGGACATCACCCACGCGAACTGCAGGCGGGACAGGAACTCCGCGGTCGGCATGCTTCACTCCCGAAGGAAGGGCATCGGCGACTATAGACGTGTATCGCGTGATGGCTGCGGCATCGCGACAGGCTGCCGCGCGGCGTGGCGTCGCAGCGCCGGATTTTCGCGCGCGCGGGCCGCGTGGAACATCCAGCCCCCGAACCGTCACCCGCGTCCTATTGCCGCCCAGCGCGCTTCCCGGGGCGACTGACACACGCCCGATTCAGCGCCCGCCCAGCACTCGCGCCAACTCCTCCGGGTCCCTCGGCACCGCTGCAGTGAGCACCACGTTGCCCTCCGGACTCACCGCGACGTCGTCCTCGATGCGGATGCCGATGCCGCGCCAGCGTTCGGCCACGCCGCGCAGGTCTGGCGGCACGTAAATGCCAGGTTCCACCGTCACCACCATGCCTGGCTCGAGCAGTCGCGCTTCGCCATCGACGCGGTAATCGCCCACGTCATGCACATCCAGCCCGAGCCAGTGCCCGGTCTTGGACGGGAAGAACGTCTTGTACGTCCCGCTTTCGATCGCCGCGTCAGCCGAGCCCTTGAGCAATCCCAACGCACACAAGCCCTCGGCAATCACCCGCACTGCCGCGTGGTGCGCGGCGTCGAACGGGCGACCGGGTTGCACCTCGTCGATCGCCGCCTGCTGCGCGGCGAGCACCACCTCGTACAGGGCGCGCTGCTCGCGCGTCCAACGGCCGTTGACCGGGAAGGTGCGCGTGATGTCCGAGGCGTAGCAGTCCACCTCGGCGCCGGCGTCGATCAGCAGCAGGTCGCCGTCCTTCAGCGGCGCGCGGTTGGCCAGGTAATGCATGGTGCAGGCATTGGCCCCGCCGGCGACGATCGGCGGGAATGCCGGCACCGCGCCGCGGCTGCGCATCACCCGCAGCAGCTCGGCCTCGACCTCGTACTCCAGGCGACCGGGCAACGCGGCGGCCATTGCCGCCACGTGTGCCTCGGCGGCGATGGCCGCGGCCTGGCGCATCAGCTTGAGCTCGCCGCGCGACTTGTAGAGCCGCAGGTCGTGCAGCAGGTGTCCCAGCGCCACGAACTCCTTCGGCACCACGCCACCGCCGCGCAACTGGCGCAGGCGACGCATCCAGGCGAGCAACCGCGCGTCGAAATCCGGTTCGCGCCCGAAATGGCAATACACCCGCGCGCGCCCCTCGATCATGCCGGGCAGGATGTCGTCGATGTCCTCGATCGGGAAGGCGTCGTCCAACCCGAAAGCACTCACAGCGCGCTCGGTGCCGGTCACTTCGCCGTGCCAGCGCTCGTGCGCCGGGTCACGCTCGCGGCAGAACAGCACCGCCTCGCCGTGCGCGCGCCCGGGCAACAACGCCAGCACGGCGTCCGCCTCCGGAAAGCCCGTGAGATAGTGGAAATCCGAATCCTGCCGGTACGGCCAGGCGGCATCGGCATTGCGCATGCGTTCGGGCGCCGCGGCGACCAGCAGCGCGCCATCGGCGCCGGCCATGCGCATGAGCTGGCGCCGCCGGCGCGCGAATTCGGCGATCGCGATGCTCAATGCAGAGTGTCGTTCGCCGGGCGCTGGGCGCTGTGGCATTCGGCGAACAACAGCATCGCGCCCATGCGCACGAATTCGTGCACCTCGATCAGCGCGTCCTCGTCTTCGCTTTCGTCGCCGAAATCGAAGGCGGAACTGGCGATGGTGGTGAGGTCGCGCAGGATTTCCTGTGCCTCGTCCGACAACTGCGCGTGCGCGCCGGCGCCGGCGAGGCCAAAGCCGCCGAGGAAGCCGCGGCACCACTCCACCAGCGCGTCGGCGCGCTCGGTCAGGGGGCGGTCGTCGGCCGGCAACATCGGCTCGAAGCCGAGTTCGGGATCGGCCAGCTCGCCGCGGGACTGGGTCGCCAGCCGCTCGAGCAGGGCCTGGTCGTTCGGGGCCGGCACGACCGCCTCGCCTCCCTCCAATTCCAGCGCCGCCAGCAAGGGTTGCTTGTCCAGCGAGCCACCGCCCGCCAGGTAGCCGCACAACGAGCCGTGCAGTTCGCTGGCGTCCGCGCCGATACGCATCCGCATAAGCGCG